>DASULG010000255.1:0-16428 GCA_036278335.1 Pedococcus sp. | reverse complement strand
GACGGCAGTGCTCGCCCTGGCCGTCGTGAGTGTGGCCCTGACAGCGATGGGCCCCAGGATCCTGGGGCGGGCCACCGACCTCATCTTCGCCGGCGTGATCGGCCACCAGCTTCCGGCGACCGCGACCAAGCAGCAGGTGGTCGACGGCCTCCGGGCGCGCGGGCAGGACACCTTCGCCGACATGCTCTCGGCCCTGGACGTCGTCCCCGGCCAGGGCATCGACTTCGCGGCGGTCGGCCGGGTCCTGCTGTTCGTCCTGGCCATCTACGCCGCGGCGTCCGTGCTGTCATGGGCGCAGGGCTGGATCCTCACCGGCGCGGTGAACCGGACGATCTTCAACCTCCGGCGTGACGTGGAGGCGAAGCTGGGCCGGCTGCCCCTGCCGTACTTCGACGCCCAGCCGCGCGGCGAGCTGCTCAGCCGCGTCACCAACGACATCGACAACGTGGCTCAGAGCCTGCAGCAGACCCTGAGCCAGCTGCTCACCTCACTGCTGACCGTCGTGGCCATGGTGGGGATGATGTTCGTGATCTCCCCGCTCATGGCGCTGATCGCGCTGGTGACGATCCCGCTCTCGGTCGTCGTGACGGCGACGATCGGCAAGCGCTCGCAGCGCCACTTCGTCCAGCAGTGGAAGAGCACCGGCGAGCTCAACGCCGTGGTGGAGGAGACCTACACCGGCCACGGGCTGGTCAAGGTCTTCGGCCGCCAGCACGAGGTCGAGGCGGCGTTCGCCGCCAAGAACGACGACCTGTATGCCGCGGGGTTCGGCGCGCAGTTCGTCAGCGGCATCATCATGCCGACGATGATGTTCATCGGGAACCTCAACTACGTCGCCATCGCCGTCGTCGGAGGGCTTCGCGTGGCCAGCGGCGCGATGAGCCTGGGCGACGTGCAGGCGTTCATCCAGTACTCGCGCCAGTTCACCCAGCCGCTGACGCAGGTCGCGTCCATGGCGAACCTGCTCCAGTCCGGTGTCGCGTCCGCAGAGCGCGTGTTCGAGGTGCTCGACGCCCCCGAGCAGCAGCCGGAGACTGCTGCCCCCGCAGAGCTGCACAACCCGCACGGGCGCGTCGAGTTCGAGCACGTGTGGTTCTCGTACTCACCCGACACCCCGCTGATCGAGGACCTCAACCTCGTCGTCGAGCCGGGCCAGACCGTGGCCATCGTGGGCCCGACGGGGGCGGGCAAGACCACGCTGGTCAACCTGATCATGCGGTTCTACGAGCTCGACTCCGGCCGCATCACCCTGGACGGCGTCGACATCACCGATCTGACCCGGCACGGTCTGCGCTCGGAGATCGGCATGGTCCTCCAGGACACCTGGCTCTTCGGCGGGACCATCCGCGAGAACATCGCCTACGGGCGGCCCGGTGCGAGCGACGCGGACGTGCTCGAGGCCGCACGGGCGACCTACGTGGACCGCTTCGTGCACTCGCTGCCCCTCGGCTACGACACGGTCCTCGATGCCGAGGGCGGCAACATCAGCGCGGGCGAGAAGCAGCTCGTCACCATCGCCCGGGCCTTCCTGTCCGACCCCGCGCTGCTCATCCTCGACGAGGCCACCAGCTCGGTCGACACCCGCACCGAGCTCCTGGTGCAGCACGCGATGGCGGCACTGCGCAGCGACCGGACGAGCTTCGTGATCGCCCACCGCCTGTCCACGATCCGCGATGCCGACCTGATCCTGGTCATGGAGGAGGGCCGGATCGTCGAGCAGGGCTCGCACGAGGAGCTGCTCGTGCGCGACGGGGCCTACGCACGGCTGTATGCCGCGCAGTTCAGCGGCGCGGCCGTGGACGCCGACACCGGCGAGGCGCCCGCGCCGGCGTCGGCGCCAGCGCCGGCCGGCGGCAGGCGCTAACGCTGGGGCAGGCGGTAACCCCTGGGACAGGCGCTAGGCCCTGGGGCGGGCGTCAGCCCCTTTGGGGGAGGCGGGTGATCCAGTACTCCGCGCTGGCCGGGTCCGGGACCGTGCCGAACCGGGCGTTGACCGTCCAGAGCCAGCCGGTGGCGAGGGTGACGGTCGTCGGCACGTCCAGGGTGTCGTGGGTGAGCGAGGTGACCCACGTGGCCTTCCAGTGCGAGCCGCTCGGCGAGAGCCGGAGGACCGACACCTCGGACCCCCCGGTCCCGCGGACGTTGTAGAGCACGCGGTCCTGCAGCTCCAGGCCGTCGCCGCTGACGATGCCGGGGCCGCCGGAGACGGGGATCTCCGTGGTGTCACCGGTTCCCGGCCTGACCTGCCACAGGCCGCCGGCCGTGCTGTTGTTCAGGACCAGGCTGCCGTCCGGGAGCTGCCGGATGCCGTTCGCGTTGAAGACGACGCCGTCGCCGGCGGGCCAGTCCCCGGTGAGGTCCCGGAAGGACGGCTCGGAGCCGGTCGGCTCGCCGTCACGGTCGAGGCCGATCCTGGTCAGCCGGTCCACCATCGAGTCGGTGACCCAGAGGGCGTTGCGGGTGACCACCAGGTCGTTGAGGAACTTCGCGTCGGGCACGGCGAAGTCGTGCGCGATGGTGCCCTTCCAGGCGCGCACGGCATACACGTGGCCCTCGCTGTCGAGGCTCCCGGCCGCCCAGACCAGGCCGGAGCGGCGGTCGAAGGCCAGGCCCCGCAGGGACCGGCCGGTGTGGCCGGGCAGCAGCACCTCAGAGGTGCCGTGCCTCAGGTCGCCGGTGACGATGCGGCCATCGGCGAGCGAGCCCACGTAGTAGCGGTCGCCGGGGCCGGAGGTGATGCCCTCCGGCTGGAGGCCGGTGGGCAGGGGGACGGTTCTGCGCAGCCCGCTGCTCGCGTCCGACATCGGAGCGCCGGCTGCGGTCGCGCTCGACACGGGTGCGGCGATGGCCGCGGCGGTGAGGGTGGCTGCGGCCGAGGCCGAGCGCAGGAAGGCGCGACGTCCCATGGGTTGAGTGGAGATGGCCATCTCTCATGGTGGGCGCCTACCGCCGCGTAGCGCCACCAGCAGCTGCAGGGATCTGCCCTCAGCTCACCACATGGCCTCGAGCTCGTCCCCCTCGTGCCCCTCGTCCCCCTGGAGGGCCGGTGGGTCGTACTTCGGCTGGTACACGGTGATCGGTCGGGCGCCAGGGACCTGGAGCCGGATGGTCGAGCCCCACGACTGCTGTTCGACCTCGCCCTCGAACCGGGCACCACGTGCCGCGAGCTCGTCCATGGTCGCCTCGAGGTCATCGCACATGAGGGAGAGGTCGAAGTGCTGGTCGGTGCCTCCGGACTGGCCTTCGTGCTCCCACGACGCGGGATGCACGCCCAGCTCGCTGGGACCCGTCTTGAAGATCAGCCAGCCCCCGCCGGTGTCGACGCCTGGGAGCTGCAGGACGTCACGGAAGAAGGTGCGGGCCGCTTCGGGGTCATCGGCGTAGACGAGCGTGTGCAGAGCAGTGATCATGCTCAACGGTAGAGGCCGCCAGCCCTCCGGTCACCACGGTCAGGCGAACTGCCAGGAGCGCTTGCTCAGGCCGAACCAGAAGCCGTCGATCACGCTCTCGTTGTCGAGGGAGCCCGACTCGTACGCGGCGCCCAGTGCTCGGTGCGCGGGTGGGCCTCGTGGGCGGCCGGCGCCTTGTTCATGAAGTCGAGGATCGCGTCGACGTCCTGCCGCTGGAGCGCCTCGGCAGCCCAGTTGTCGAACTCCGCCGAGGCCTGGGGCGGCTGGCTGTCGGGCCCTGCCGCCGGGTTGAACCAGCGCAGGTTGTGGGTGGTGAAGCCGGACCCGACGATCAGCGTCCCCTCGTCGCGCAGGGGCGCCAGCCGGCGCCCGAGCTCGAAGAGCCGGCGCGGGTCCAGGGTGGGCATCGACATCTGGAGGACCGGGACGTCGGCCTCGGGGTACATCTCCACCAGCGGCACATAGGCGCCGTGGTCGAGCCCACGCGACTCGTCCCGGTGCACGGGGCTCTCGGCCGAGTGCACCAGCCGGGTGACGCTGTCGGCGAGCTGTGGCGCTCCAGGGGCCCCGTAGGTGACCTCGTAGTACTTCCGCGGGAAGCCCCAGAAGTCGTACACGAGCGGCACCTGGCCCGAGGTGGCGCTCAGGGCCAGGGGCGCCTCCTCCCAGTGCGCCGAGACCATCAGGATGTTCGAGGGGCGGCCGAAGCGTGCGGACCAGTCGGCGAGCTGGCGGGTCCAGACCGGGTCGTCGGCGAGCGGCGGTGCGCCGTGGCTGAGGTACAGGACCGGCTGGCGCGTGGAGGTGGACGTCTCGCTCATGGCCGCAGCATACTCCGGTCCAGTTGAACATTCAACTAAACGCAGCACGGCTCGGTATGCCGTGGCGAGCGTCCCATTCCTGCGGCCAGGTTCACGCTCGACGGCGGCCACCGGCTACCGTGCCTTCCGTCGACCATGTCCGAGCAGCGACGATTCCGCTGCACATGGCGACAGGACTGAGGTGTGTAGTGAGCACGGCGCGCAAGCTGGTCATCGTCGAGTCGCCTGCAAAGGCCAAGACGATCGGCGGCTACCTGGGCAAGGACTACGACGTCGAGGCGTCGGTCGGCCACATCCGCGACATCCCGACCCCCTCGGAGATGCCCGCGGACATCAAGAAGGGACCCTTCGGCCGCTTCGGCGTCGACGTGGACAAGGGCTTTGAGGCCTACTACGTCGTCGACTCGGACAAGAAGAAGAAGGTCTCCGAGCTCAAGAGGCTCCTCAAGGGCGCCGACGAGCTCCTGCTCGCCACCGATGAGGACCGGGAGGGCGAGGCGATCGCCTGGCACCTCCTCGAGGTGCTCAAGCCCACGGTGCCCGTCAAGCGCATGGTGTTCCACGAGATCACCAAGGAGGCCATCCAGCGGGCGGTCAACAACACGCGTGACCTCGACACCCGGCTCGTCGACGCGCAGGAGACCCGCCGCATCCTCGACCGCCTCTACGGCTACGAGGTCTCGCCGGTGCTCTGGCGCAAGGTCAAGGCGGGTCTGTCCGCCGGCCGCGTCCAGTCCGTCGCCACCCGCCTGGTGGTCGAGCGCGAGCGCGAGCGGATGGCGTTCGTGCGGGCCTCCTACTGGGACGTCGAGGGCGACTTCACCCCCGGCGCCGAGAACAGCGAGTTCACCGCCCGCCTGACCCTGGTGGACGGGGCCCGGGTCGCCACCGGCCGCGACTTCGCCGACGACGGCTCGCTGAAGACCAAGGGCGCAGTGCACCTCGACGAGGCGACCGCCCGCTCCATCGCCGAGGCGGTCCAGGCCGCCACGGTGGCCGTCACCGCGGTCCAGGAGAAGCCCTACACGCGTCGGCCGTCGGCCCCCTTCACCACCTCGACACTCCAGCAGGAGGCCTCGCGCAAGCTGCGGCTGTCCTCCAAGAACGCCATGCGCGTGGCGCAGCGCCTCTACGAGAACGGCTACATCACCTACATGCGCACCGACAGCACGGCGCTGTCGGAGACGGCGCTGAACGCGGCCCGCACCCAGGCCCGCCAGCTCTACGGCGCCGACTACGTGCCCGACCAACCCCGCCGGTACGCCAAGAAGGTCAAGAACGCCCAGGAGGCCCACGAGGCGATCCGCCCGGCCGGCGACCGCTTCCGCACGCCCGCCCAGGTTGCCGGCGAGCTGCGCGGCGACGAGTTCGCCCTGTACGAGCTCATCTGGAAGCGCACTGTCGCCTCGCAGATGGCCGACACCCGTGGCTCCACCGCGACCGTCAAGCTGGGCGCCACCCTCGGTGACGGCCGCACGGTGGAGTTCTCCGCCAGCGGTACGGTCATCACCTTCCGCGGCTTCCTCGCGGCATACGAGGAAGGGCGAGACGACGACGGTGGACGCGACGCCAAGGGCGACGAGGAGCGGCGCCTGCCCAAGCTCAGCGAGGGTGTCGCGATCACCGTGGTGCGGGCCGAGGCCGACGGCCACGAGACCAGCCCGCCGCCGCGCTACACCGAGGCGACGCTCGTGAAAGCCATGGAGGAGAAGGGCATTGGCCGCCCGTCCACCTACGCCTCGATCATGGGCACCATCCAGGACCGCGGCTACGTGGGCAGCCGCGGCTCCGCCCTGATCCCCACCTGGCTGGCCTTCGCGGTCACCCGCCTGCTCGAGGAGCACTTCAGCTCCCTGGTGGACTACGACTTCACCGCCTCCATGGAAGAGGACCTCGACCGCATCGCCAACGGCGACGAGCAGCGCGCCCGCTGGCTGGCCCGCTTCTACTTCGGCGACGAGGCGCGCACCCAGGAGGGTCTGCGCCGGCTGGTCGAGGACCTCGGCGAGATCGACGCCCGCGAGATCTCCACCATCCCCATCGGCGAGGGCATCGTCGTGCGCGTGGGCCGCTACGGGCCGTACGTCGAGGAGACCCTGCCGGAAGGCGTCGACCTGGCCACCGGCGAGGTCGCGGACGGCGCGACCGGCACCCCGCGTCGCGCGACGATCACCGACGACATCGCGCCTGACGAGATGACCCCCGCGAAGGCCCGCGAGCTGCTGGAGCAGTCCTCGGACGACGGCCGGGTGATCGGCCAGGACCCGGAGACCGGCCGCGACATCGTCGCCAAGGCCGGGCGCTACGGCCCGTACGTCACCGAGGTGCTCGACGAGGAGACCGCGGCCCTGAAGGGCAAGAGCAAGGTCAAGCCCCGCACGGCGTCGCTCTTCACGGACATGGACCTCGCCAGCCTGGACCTCGACACCGCGCTGAAGCTCCTCTCCCTCCCCCGGCTCGTGGGCACCGACGAGGAGGGTGTCGAGATCACGGCGCAGAACGGCCGCTACGGCCCCTACCTCAAGAAGGGCACCGACTCACGCTCGCTGGCGAGCGAGCAGCAGCTCTTCGACATCACGCTCGAGGAGGCGCTGGCGATCTACGCCCAGCCGAAGCAGCGCGGCCGCGGCGCCGGCACGGCCCCGTTGAAGGAGCTCGGCAACGATCCGGTCTCCGGCAGGCCGATGGTGGTCAAGGACGGCCGCTTCGGCCCGTACGTCACTGACGGCGAGACCAACGCGACGCTGCGCAAGGACGACGACCCCGAGTCGCTCACGCCCGAGCGCGGTGCCGAGCTGCTCGCCGAGAAGCGGGCCAAGGGGCCCACGACCCGCAAGCGCGCGGCCAAGAAGACCACCACCAAGAAGGCCGCCGCCAAGAAGACCACGGCAAAGAAGGCGACCGCGAAGAAGAGCAGCGCGAAGAAGGCCTGACCTCGTGGCGATCGACCCGGCAACCTCGAAAGCGCTCTCGCACCGTCTCGCCGTGGAGCAGTCGGCCCAGCGCCTGCCCTCGGTGGCGGCCGGGCTGGTCCGCGGCGGCGAGCTCGTGTGGTCCGAGGCCGTCGGCACCCTCGACGGTCGCGCGGACGGGCGGGCCGCCGACCCGCGCACCCAGTACCGGGTCGGCTCGATCACCAAGACCTTCGTCGCGGTCGAGGTGATGCGGCTGCGGGACGAGGGCCGCCTCGAGCTCAACGACGGCATCGGCGCCCACCTGCCCGACGCCCCGCACGCGCACGTCACGATCGGCCAGCTGCTGTCGCACACCTCGGGCCTGCAGGCCGAGACCTCCGGCCCGTGGTGGGAGCGGGTGGCGGGCGGGGCGTGGGCTGACCTCGTGGCGTCGCGGCCGGAGCTGAAGTTCCGGCCGGGGGCGCGGTTCCACTACTCCAACGTCGGGTATGCCGTGCTGGGCGAGCTGGTGGCGCGGCTGCGGGGTGCGCCGTGGGACGAGGTCGTCGCCGGCTCGCTGCTCGAGCCGCTGGGCATGCGCCGCACGACGACGCGCCCGCAGGCCCCTGCCGCCGAGGGGTGGGGAGTGCACCCCCTGGCCGACCTCCTGCACGTCGAGCCGGAGCACGACGCCGGCGCGATGGCGCCCGCCGGCCAGTTCTGGTCCACGGTGGAGGACCTGTCCCGTTGGGCGGCCTTCCTCGCGGGGGAGACCGCCGGCCTGTTGGCGCGCGGGACCCTTGACGAGATGTGCCTGCCGATCGCGGTCAACGACATTCCTGGCGCGGCCTGGACCGGGGCCCACGGCCTCGGCTGGCAGGTGTGGAACCTCGAGGGCGTGCGGTTCGCCGGACACGGCGGCTCCATGCCGGGCTTTCTCGCCGGGCTTCGGGTGAACACCGAGACCGGGGACGGCTGCGTGGTCTTCGCCAACGCCACCTCTGGCCTGCAGCCGGGGCTGATCGGCGAGCTCATGGACCTCCTCGCCGAGGCCGAGCCCATCCCTCCGAAGCCCTGGTCCGCCGACGCCGAGCAGGCGGCCTCCCTCGACCTCGTCGGGGAGTGGTACTGGGGGACGACGGGCCACACCCTGTCACTGTCGCCCCAGGGCTACCTGGTGCTCGGCACGCCCGGGGTGCGGCGCGGTTCGCGGTTCCGGCCCGTGGACGGGGCCTGGGTGGGCCTCGACGGGTACCACGAGGGGGAGACCCTGACCGTCGTGCGCGACCCGGCGGGCCGAGTGAGCCACCTCGACCTCGGGTCCTTCCGGTTCACCCGGACCCCCTACGACCCGGCCTCCGACATCCCGGGCGACGTGCACCCCTCGCGCTGGCACTGACGGCCGCGCCCGGCTCGGGCTGGCACGTCTACCTCCAGGCAGGCGCCTGCTCCCAAGGGGAGGTGTCGCGGATCCGCAGGAGCGGCATGAGCCGCGGGAGCCGAGGCCACCGGGGGCCGCTGGAGCCCGAGGCCACCGGGCCGCGTTCAGCGCCTATGTACGCGACGAACATGATCTGGTGTATTTGTGTGGATGAACCGGCCATGTCCGCGCGCACGCACCGGGCCTAGTGTTCACAACAACCTGAGCCAGTGCCCGCCGGCTCAGTCCGCACAAGGAGGTGCCGGTGTGCCCAGCGATGCCCCCTCAGCAGCAATCCTGCAGACCCGCGGCCTGACCAAGGAGTTCCGCGGCTTCAGGGCTGTCTCCGACGTCAGCCTGAGCGTGGCCGAGGGCACGGTGCACGCGCTCGTCGGCCCCAACGGCGCCGGCAAGACCACGCTGTTCAACCTCCTCACCGGCTTCCTCACCCCCAGCTCGGGCCGGATCCTGTTCCAGGGCAGCGACATCACGGGGAAGCAGCCTGAGCAGATCGCCCACCTCGGGATCGCCCGGTCCTTCCAGATCACGAGCCTGTTCGACCAGATGAGCCTGGTCGAGCACCTCGAGCTCGCCCTCGCGTCGCCGACCGGGCTCGGCTACCGGTTCTGGCAGTCCTCCAAACGGATGGGCCAGTTCCGCCAGCGTTCCCTCGAGCTGCTCGCCGAGGTCGGCCTGACCGACCGCGCCGGCCAGGCGGCGGGATCCCTCGCCTACGGCCAGAAGCGCGCGCTCGAGCTCGCCCTTGCGCTGGCGCTCGACCCCAAGCTCCTCCTGCTGGACGAGCCGACCGCGGGCATGGGGCTGGAGGACGTCGACCGCACCATCGAGCTCGTCAAGAAGGTCGCCGGCGGGCGCACCGTCATCTTCGTCGACCACAACATGCACGTGGTCGGGTCGCTGGCCGACACGGTCACGGTGCTGCAGTCCGGGCAGATCCTCGCGGAAGGGACCTACGAGCAGGTGCGCAACGACGAGAAGGTCATCACGGCATACCTGGGGCAGGCCCATGTCTGAGATCTCGCCCGACCTCGCAGCCAACACCTCGACCGGCACCGCTCAGCCCGTGCTCGACGTCCAGGGCGTCTCGGCCTGGTACGGCGAGGCGCGGGTCCTCACCGACGTCTCGCTCGCGGTCAGCCCGGGCGAGGTGGTGACCCTGGTGGGTCGCAACGGCGCCGGCAAGACCACGCTGCTGCGCTCGGTCATGGGACTGCACCGCCAGGTCGAGGGCGTGATCCGGCTCGACGGCAGGGAGCTCGGCAGGACCTCTCCCGACAGCCGGGCCAAGGCCGGCATCGGCTGGGTCCCCGACGACCGGGGCATCTACGCCAGCCTCACCGTCTCGGAGAACCTCACCCTGCCGCCCGTGGTCAACAAGGACGCGTGGAGCCTCGAGCAGGTCTACGAGCAGTTCCCCGTTCTCCACGAGCGCCGGGACTTCCCCGGCACGAAGCTGTCCGGTGGTGAGCAGCAGATGCTGGCCATGGCGCGCGTGCTGCGGATGGGCTCGCGGCTGCTGCTCCTCGACGAGCCCAGCGAGGGTCTCGCGCCGGTCATCGTGCAGCGCATCGGCGAGATCATCCGCCAGATCAAGGCCCACGGAGTCTCGGTCCTGCTCGTCGAGCAGAACGTGAAGTTCGCCTCTACGGTGGCCGACCGCCACTACCTGCTCGCCCAGGGGCGGGTCGTCGAGTCGCTCGACAACGAGGCCTTCCAGTCCCGAACCACGGAGCTCCTCGAGTACCTCGGAATGTAGTTCTCGTCTCAACCAGTAGCACCATCACACCCCAGGAGGGGACATGCGCAAGAAGTCCATCGCGGTGGCAGCCACCGCCATCAGCGGCAGCCTCGTGCTCGCTGCCTGTGGCGGCGGCGGTCCGAGCGGGGGGTCGGGCAAGATCAGTGACGACAAGGTCGTCCTCGGTCTGCTCAACGACCAGTCCGGCGTCTACAAGGACCTGTCCGGCCCCAACAGCAAGGTCGCCATCCAGATGGCCATCGACGAGTACAAGGCCAAGTACGGCGACAAGGCGGTCGCCAAGAACATCGAGATCGTCCAGGCCGACCACCAGAACAAGCCGGACATCGCCAACACCAAGGCGCAGGAGATGTACGACCGCGACAAGGCGGACATCATCCTCGACGTGCCCACCTCCTCGGCCGCCCTGGCCGTGGCGACCCAGGCCAAGACGAAGAAGAAGCTCTTCATCGACATCGGCGCCGGCACCACCGCCCTGACCGGCAAGTCCTGCAACAAGTACACGTTCCACTGGGCCTACGACACGTACATGCTCGCGCAGGGCACCGGTGCGACGACGGTCCAGAACGGCGGCAAGAACTGGTCGATCGTCTACCCCGACTACGCCTTCGGCCAGGACATGAACAAGCAGTTCACCGCCGCGGTCGAGAAGGCCGGCGGCAAGATCCAGCAGTCCATCCCGACCCCGTTCCCCAACGACAACTTCGCCACCTTCATCACCAAGGCCGGATCGACCAACCCCGACGTCGTCGGCATCATGGCCGCCGGTGGCGACCTGGTGAACTTCGTCAAGCAGTACAACCAGGCCGGCATGGGCGACAAGGCCACCTTGGCCGTCGGCCTGATGTTCATCACCGACATCCACAGCCTGGGCGTCGACCAGTTCAAGAACACCCAGTTCACCGATGCCTGGTACTGGAACTTCGACGCGAAGAACAAGGCCTGGGCCGACAAGTTCATGGCGAAGACGAAGGTCCGTCCCTCGTTCGCCCACGCGGGCAACTACTCCGCCGCCCTGCAGTACCTCGAGGCGGTCCAGCGCGCCGGCACGGACAACTCCGACGCCGTCATCAAGGAGCTCGAGGGCAAGAAGCTCGAGGACGTCTTCCTGCGCAACGGTGAGGTCCGCGCCGCCGACCACCGGGTCCTGCACGACGCCTACCTCGTGAAGGTCAAGGCCAAGGACCAGGTCAAGGAGGAGTGGGACCTCGAGGACGTCGTCTCGACGATTCCCGCGGCCAAGGCCTTCAACCCGACGGTCTCGCCCGAATGCAAGATGTGACCTGACCCCATGAGCACCGGCCGGTATGCCGCGTGGCCGAGCCCGCGGCATACCGGCCCCTCACCGGGCCGGCCCGAACGCCCGTATCAACCAGGAGCACTATGAGCGCGTTCATCCAGTACACGCTGCAGGGCCTCGCGAACGGCGGCTTCTACGCCCTGTCCGCCCTCGGCCTCGCTGTGATCTTCGGCGTCCTCGGCGTCGTCAACTTCTCCCACGGCGCCTGCTACATGCTCGGTGCGGTGATCTCAGCGGTCCTGCTCGACCAGCTCGGCCTCGGCTTCTGGGTCGCCCTGCCGCTGGTGACGGTGCTGATGTTCGGGTTCGGCGTCCTGATGGAGCGACTGCTCGTGCGCTGGCTCCTCAAGCTCGACCCGCTCTACAACTTCCTGCTGACCTTCGGCATCACGCTGTTCCTCGTCGACTTCGTCAAGCGTCGCTACGGCGTCTCGAGCCTGCCGTACCAGGTGCCCGCGGGGCTCGACGGCCGTGTCGAGATCGCCGGCATCGGCCTGTCGAAGTACCTCATCTTCGCCGCCCTCTTCTCCGTCCTCGTCTGCGTCGGGGTGTGGATGCTGCTGACCAAGACCCGGATCGGCATGATCGTGCGCGCCTCGACCGAGAATGCCGAGCGCTCACGGGCGTTGGGCATCAACGTCGGCCGCTGGGTCACCCCTGTGTTCGGGTTCGGCATCGCCCTGGCCGGGCTGGCTGGCGTGCTGGCCGCCCCCTTCCGCGCCATCAACGCCGACATGGGCAGCACCTTCATCATCATCCTGTTCGCCGTCGTGGTGATCGGCGGGCTCGGATCCATCCTCGGGGCCGTCGTGGCCGGCTTCCTCGTCGGCCTGGTGGAGGCCTACGGCCAGGGCTACGCGGGCCAGTTCTCGCAGGTGCTGATCTTCGTCCTCATGGCCGCGGTGGTCCTCGTCCGGCCAGCCGGGCTCTTCGGCAGGGAGGAGGCGGCATGAGCCAGCAGATGACCTCCAAGGTCGAGCTCGAGCTTCCTGCGGGACCGATCGTCACGGAGCGCCGCACCGGCCTGCGCTGGCTGATGCTCGCCGTGGGCCTGGTCGTGGTACTGGCGCTGCCGTGGTTCGTCTACCCGCCGGTGGCCATGGACATTGCCGCCTGGGCGCTGTTCGCCATCTCCGTCGACCTGCTCCTCGGCTACACCGGCCTGCTGTCCTTCGGGCACGCGGCGTTCTGGGGCACCTCCGCCTACGCGACCGGCCTGATCGCCATCCACGTCGGCCTGCCGTTCCCGGTGGCCGTCCTCGGCGGAGCGGTCGTCGCGATGGTGATCGCCGTCCCCACCGGCTACCTCGCGGTCCGGCGCACCGGCATCTACTTCGCCATGGTGACCCTGGCGTTCGCGCAGATGCTCTACTTCATCGCCAACCAGTGGCGCGACGTCACCGGCGGGGAGAACGGTCTGCAGGGGATCCCCAAGTCGTTCTTCGGGATCGAGCGGGTCGAGACCGACGCGTTCTACTTCTACTACGCGGCCATCCCGCTCATCCTGATCGGCATCTTCATCGCCTGGCGCATCGTGAACAGCCCCTTCGGACGGGTGCTGGTGGCGATCCGCGACAACCCCGCCCGGGCGCGTGCCCTGGGCTACGACGTGGAGCGCTACAAGATCCTGGTGTTCGTGCTGTCGGCCGGGCTCGCGGGCCTCGCCGGCGGGGTGTTCTCGATCAGCCACGGGTTCGCCTCCCTGCAGGAGCTGGTGTGGACCACCTCCGGCAAGGTCGTGCTCATCACGGTCCTGGGCGGGATCGGCACCCTCTGGGGTGGTCCGCTGGGCGCCGCCGTCGTGGTCCTGCTCGAGGACAAGCTGGCCTCGTCGGGCTTCAACGGGATCGGCATCATCACCGGCACCATCTTCGTCGTCATCGTGCTGGCCTTCCGGCACGGAATCTGGGGCACCGCCCGCAACGGCGTCAACGCCTGGCTGCACAAGCGACGTGTGAAGTCGGGCCAGAACATGTGAGATCAGCGGGGAGGGTGCGGCCCTGTGGTCCTCGGTCGGGCCTGCGGCTCGCGCCGCTGACCGGCCCGACTGTCAGACCTCACTCATAGGGTTGTGGTCAGTCAGGGGGATCCATGGCAGGCATCGACAGTCCGGCACAGCCGCACGCAGGCCCGAAGGCCGGCGTTGGTGCGCCCGAGAAGGCCAGTGCTGGCCGGCCCGCGCTGGCGACCAGCGAGCTGCGCGACCTCCTCGAGCGCCTGGGCGGGGTCACCGGCGAAGGGGTCGACGACGCGGAGCGCATCGACCAGCTCAGTCTGCTCGAGTCCATCAAGGGTGCGGCGGCCGCGGCGCAGGCCAAGGTGACGGTGGCCTTCGACTCCTCCCAGCGCGAGGCCCAGGCCGCTGCCGGGGTGCTGGCACGAGAGCGCGGTCGGGGGGTCGCCGCCCAGATCGCCCTCGCCCGGCGCGACTCGCCGGCCCGCGGATCGCGGCACCTGGGCCTGGCGAGGGCGCTGACCGGCGAGATGCCGCACACGATGGAGCATCTGGCCGCCGGACGGATCACCGAGTGGCGCGCGACGATCGTGTGCCGCGAGACCGCGGTCCTCGACGTCGAGCGCCGCCGCGAGGTGGATGCCCGACTGGCCGCGGACCTGCCGCTGCTGGGCGACGCGCAGATCGCGCAGCGGGCGCGCGCGATGGCCTGCGAGCTCGACGGCGGTGCCGTCGTCCGCAGGCGCGCGAAGGCGCAGTCCGAGCGGTGCGTCACTCTGCGACCCGCCCCGGACACGATGACCTACCTCACCGCACTGCTCCCGGTGGCCCAGGGTGTGGCGGTCTACGCCGCCCTCACTGCCGCTGCGGGCCAGGCCCGGGGCGCGGGGGACGTGAGAGGCCGGGGGCAGCTCATGGCAGACACCCTCGTCGAGCGGGTCACCGGGCAGGCCACTGCCGCTGCGGTCCCGATCGAGATCCAGCTGGTGATGCCCGCGGAGACGCTCCTGGGGCAGGGGAGCGAGCCCGCACTCGTCCCCGGCTACGGCGCGCTCCCCGCGGTCTTCGCCCGAGCTCTGGTTGCCTCGTGCGGCAGCGCCGGGGCCGCGGCCTGGGTGCGCCGGCTGTTCACGACGCCGGACGGACGCGATCTCGTGACGATGGACAGCCGGCGACGAAGCTTTCGCGGTCCATTGCGCCATCTCATCGAGCTCCGCGACCAGACCTGCCGCACCCCCTGGTGCGATGCGCCCATCCGCCACGGCGACCACGTCATCCCGGAGCGGCGCGGGGGTGCCACGTCCGCGGCCAACGGCCAGGGGCTGTGCGAGGCCTGCAACTACGCCAAGGAGGCGCCTGGGTGGCACTCCACCACCCTGCGACGTGGACCTTCGCCGGCCGAGCCGCATGCCCCGCCGCACATGGTGCGCAGCACCACGCCCACCGGGCACGCCTACGACTCGACCGCTCCGCCGGTCCTGCCCACCCGCGCCGCCACTGGTCAACCCGCCGCGGCCAGTGCGCTGGAGCACCACCTCGAGCGGCTGCTGGCGGCCTAGCAGTGTGCGTTTGACCCTCACGCAGCGTGAGGCGTCACAGTGATGGCATGGCCGAGAGGACGCAGGTGAGCCCGCTGACCGTGGGGCAGGTGGCCGAGCGCTTCGCAATCACGGTGCGCACGCTGCACCACTACGACGAGGTCGGGCTGCTCAGTCCCAGTGAGCGCACCCGCGCCGGCTACCGCCTCTACACCGACGGAGACCTGACCCGGCTCCAGCACATCGTGGTCTACCGCCGGCTCGGGTTCGCCCTGGAGGCGATCGCCCTCCTGCTCCAGAACCCTGAGAGCGTCGAACACCACCTGCGCCGCCAGCGTGCGGCGGTCACGTCCCGGCTGGACGAGATGCGCGGTCTCGTGGCAGCCATCGACCGAGCACTGGAGAGAGAGATGAACAGCAAACGCGCTACCGACGATGAGCTCAAGGAGCTCTTCGGCGAGGGTTTCCACGACGCCCAGGCCGAGGCAGAGGAGCGGTGGGGAGAGACCGACGCCTGGCGCCAGTCCCGGTCGCGGACCAAGAACTACAGCAGGGCCGACTGGGAGGAGGTCAAGGCGGAGTCGGACCGCGTCCACGCCGCCTTCACCGACGCCATGGACGCGGGAGAGCCCCCGACCGGGGAGGCAGCCATGGACGCGGCCGAGCAGCACCGGGTCTCGATCCAGCGGTTCTACGACTGCTCCTACGCCATGCACCGCAACCTCGCTGACCTGTACGTCAGCGCCCCGCGGTACACGGCGACCTATGACGAGATCCGCCCGGGGATGTCGTACTACGTGCGTGACGCCATCCACGCCAACGCTGACCTCCACCGGTCTGACCACCACGAGTCCTGACCACCACGAGTCCTGACCTGCTCAGCCGGTATGCCGGGTGCGCGCCGAGCGCACCCGGCATACCGCTGCTCTCACGCCAGCTCGGCGCCCGCGTCGGCGAGGAGCTCGCGAAGCACGGAGCGGTGGCAGCGTGCCTCGTCCTCGCAGTAGCAGCCGACCGCGAGGTCGGTCTGGTGGGAGAGGGCGGCGAGCAGCTCGAGGAGATGCCGCGCCGGGGGCGCCGACATCTCCTTGCGGTAGCCGCGGACGAAGGCCTGCCAGTCCTTCTCGGTCGCCGCGGCCATCGCCTGGCTCACGAGCTCCTGGGTGGGGGCGAGCTCGGGGAGCCACGTGTCGTAGTAGTCGCGCGCGGCGAACTCGGACTTCGGGACGCCGCGCGGCGGTCGGCGCACCGTGCCGATGCGCAGTCCCTCGCCGGGCGTTCGCGGCTCACCGAGTCGCACAATCCTCACTG
>DASULG010000254.1:0-10500 GCA_036278335.1 Pedococcus sp. | reverse complement strand
CACGACCTCGGCGCTCACCGGGCCGAACGAACCGAGCAGCGGCTGCCCGAAGCCGCGGCTGCGGGCCAGGGGCTGCTCCCGTGCCGGGTAGATGACGCCCTTGAGCGCGTCCAGCTGGGTGCGCTTGGCGTCGAAGTCGGCCTGGCGGTAGGTGATGACCGGAATGGGGGACGCGCTCTTGGCCTTCTGCGCGGCGGCGAGCTTGGAGCCCAGGGAGCCCGTCGGCTCGCCGACGAGCTTCTCGAGGGCCGACGCCGTGGCGGCGTCGGCCCGGGCCGGGTCGAGCTGGACGGGGTAGACCCGGCCCAGAGGCATGAGCGGCTCGCCGTTCGCGTCCAGCAGGTCGCCCCGCTTGCCCTGCGTGCGAGTGACTCGGATGGTGTCGCCGGCCTTGAGCTCCGGGTGCCAGTAGGACCCCGTCGCCGGGGCCTGGACGGCCCAGCCGGCACTGGTCTCGGCCACGGCAACGGGCGCGCGGTAGCGCCACGACACCGAGCCGGGCAGGGTCCAGGTGACGTCGAGGACCGCCCGCGCGGTGGTCCCGGTGCGACGGACGCCGTCGACGCTGACCGCCACGGGCCCGGACCCCAGCCCCGACGTCGTCGCGGCGAAGTCCTTGGCGACGGCCTGCGGCGTGCTGCCCGCGAAGCGGAGGTTGGCCTTCTGGAAGGCCCGGGCCTGCCACGCCCCCGCGAAGGACTCGACGACGGCCTGTGACTGCTGGTCGCGCTCGCGCTCCTGCGTCGTGTGCCGCCACCACAGCCCGCCACCGGCCACGACGGCCAGAAGTGCCACCACCGCCACGGCGGTTAACGTGCGTTTCCCCATGGAGCCATACAACAGCATGTGCTCTTGCGGCCAGGACTCCGGCTTGGGGCAACCCAGGGCCTGTGTTGCGCGTCGTAGAGGTGGGAAGGGCAGGAATCGTCTCCCGCGCGGTTCGCCGTTTAGACTCCCGAGGGCGTGCTGTGCGCATCGTGCTGCCAGCGCGTGAAGTCGATGAGAGAGGTCTGTGTGAGTGAGCCCACACTCGGCTCCGAGCCGAGCACGTCGGGGGACCCTCAGGTACCTGAGGAACAACAACAGCATGCAGAGCACGCCGAGCAGCCCGACACGCGGCGCTCCGACCGCCACAAGAACCACAAGCACCCCTGGCTGCGCCGGGGCGGGATCTTCGTGGCTGCCGCGGTCGTCCTGGCGCTCGTCCTCAGCCTCGCTGCCTACGTCAAGCTGACCGGCAACATCCACCGGCTCGACATCACTGCCGCTCTCGGCGCCCGGCCCACGCCGCACGCCACCACGGACAAGAAGACCAACCTCCCGCCGCTGAACATCCTCGTGATGGGCTCGGACACGCGGGCCGGCAGCGGGAACTCGGCCTACGGCAGCAACAACGTGGAGTACGGAGTGGCCGGCGCACGCTCGGACACCAACCTCGTGGTCCACCTGTCGGCCGACCGCAAGTCCGCGACCGTGGTCTCGATCCCCCGTGACTCGATGACCAAGGCGCCGCAGGACTGCAAGCAGAAGACGTGGAAGCCCGAGACGGGCGTGACCCGCCAGTGGAACGCGAACTTCACCCAGGGCGGCCCGGCGTGCACGATCAAGACCTTCGAGGGCCTGACAGGCATCTTCATCGACCACTTCGTCGTGATCGACTTCCGCGGCTTCCAGCAGATGGTTGATGCCCTCGGCGGTGTGACCGTGTGCACGCCGGAGCCCATCGACGACAAGGACAGCCACCTCGTCCTGCCGGCGGGGAAGACAAAGGTCAACGGCAAGCAGGCGCTCGGCTACGTCCGGGTCCGCCACTCCGTGGGCGACGGCTCCGACCTAGGCCGGATCAACCGACAGCAGGCGTTCCTGTCCTCGGTCGTGCAGGAGGCCACCAAGTCGTCGCTGCTGCTGCGACCCGACCGGCTCTTCCGGTTCCTCAATGCGGCGACGCAGTCCATGACCGCCGACACGCACCTGAACGTCGGGGAGATGCGCGACATCGCCCAGAGCGTCGGTCGCATCGGCACCTCCCAGATCCGCTTCGTCACCGTCCCCACCCACACCTACGCCCCGGACCCGAACCGGGTCGAGTGGTCCGACTCCGCTGACCTCATCTGGGAGTCGCTGCGCGAGGACAAGCCGCTGCCGGGTCAGAAGGCGCCGCCCGGGACGACCCCGCCCACGCCGACCCCGACGACGTCCACGCCGCTGACGGTCTCGCCCGACACGATCCAGGTGCGGATCAGCAACGACTCCGGCGTCGGGGGCCTCGCGCGACAGGCCGCCGGTGCGCTGACGGTCCAGGGCTTCAAGGTCGACGGCTACGTCAACGGCACCGGCAAGCCGACCAAGGGTGTCGTCGTCCGCTACGGCAAGGGCATGGAGGAGGCCGCGCGCACGGTGGCGGCCGCCTTCCCCGGGTCGCAGACCCACGCGGATGAGCTGCTGGGCTCGACCATCGAGGTGAGCCTCGGCATGGGCGCCAAGAACGTCGTCGAGGTCCCGAACCGGGTGGGCACCCAGCCCATCCCGTCCCCGACGGTGACGGCCACGCCGGCGCCGGGCCCGACAGAGACGATCAAGGCGCGCACCGCCGACCAGGACATCTGCAGCTGAGCTCAGGTCGCTCGGCAGCCGGCGCGCCAGGCGCTTTTGCTCCGGCGCCGGAGGTGCGGATACCCTGTGCGGGCTCGGTCCAGCGTCCATGCGACGCTTGCGTCCGGCGTGGAGGCGTCGCCTAGTCCGGTCTATGGCGCCGCACTGCTAATGCGGTTTGGGCTAACCGCCCATCGAGGGTTCAAATCCCTCCGCCTCCGCCAGACGAAGAACGACCCCGACACGCTTTCGTCGGGGTCGTTCTTCGTCTGGCTGGGCACGTGGGACCTGGGAGGAGCAAGCTAGCGACGGCTTCCTCCGCCGACACCTGAGGAGGCGCCTCAGCGGGCGACCTTGGCCACCTCAGCCCTCTCGGGTGAGAGCTGCGCCGAGCCGGAGGGAGCATCCTCGGACCGGAAGATCCACCGGCGCATGGCGACGAACCGCACCAGGGTCGAGCAGGCCGTGGCGAGCCCGAGCACCGCCGTCTCCAGCCAGGTCGGCGGCGCGGCGTCCCAGAGGTGCAGCACCCCCAGTGCGCCCGAGGTCATGACCAGGGTGAGGGCGAAGACGCCCAGTCCGCCGAGGTGCTGGCGCACCACCTGCTCCCGCCCGCGCACACCGAAGGTCCACCGCCGGTTCAGCGCCGTGTTGGCGAGCGTGGCGGCGAGCAGCGCCACCAGGTTGGCGGCCTGCACCGAGCCCATGACCGTCCGGAGCAGTGCGAACAGGCCGAGGTGCAGCACGGTGCTCAGCACGCCGACCCCCGCGAAGCGCAGCAGCTGGCCGCCCAGCCCGCGGCGCGAGCGTCCGCGCCCGATCCGCGCGGCGACCTCGGCCACGGGCAGGCTTCCCGCGGAGAGGGCCCGGCGAAGGCGGACCACCCCACGCACGTCGTCCACGGCGGTGCTGATGATGTCGACGCGGGAGTCCGGGTCGTCGAACCAGTCGACGGGCACCTCGTGCACCCGCAGCCCGCTGCGCTCGGCGAGCACGAGCAGCTCGGTGTCGAAGAACCACGTGGCGTCCTCCACCAGCGGGAGCAGCTCGTCCGCGACGTCCTTGCGGATCGCCTTGAACCCGCACTGCGCGTCGCTGAACCCAGCACCGAGCGTGCCGCGCAGCAGCAGGTTGTAGCAGCGGGAGACGAGCTCTCGCTTCGGGCCGCGCACGACGCGGGCGCCGCGGTGCAGCCGTGTCCCGATCGCGACGTCCGAGTGGCCGGACATCAGGGGCGCGACCAGCGGCCACAGGGCGTCGAGGTCGGTCGAGAGGTCGACGTCCATGTAGGCCAGGATCGGCGCGTCCGAGGCCAGCCACACCTGTTTCAGCGCCCGCCCCCGGCCCTTCTCCTCGAGCCGGACCGCCTCGACCGCTGGGTAGGCCCGGGAGAGACCGCAGGCCACCTGCCACGTCTCGTCCGTGCTCGCGTTGTCCGCGATGGTGATCCGGTAGGGGTAGGGAAAGGTGTGGCCCAGGTGAGCGTTGAGCCGCTCGACGCAGGCGGCCAGGGTGTGCTGCTCGTTGTGGACCGGGACGACGACGTCGAGGACTGGGGTGCTGACTGGGGTGCTGACTGGGGTGCTCATCGGGGACACCTCACGTCGCCTGGGTGGCCTGACCGGTGGAGGCCGCGGAGCCCGTCGGCTGGGTCAGGTCGTAGAAGGTCGAGCCGCCGATGTCCACGGCCGTGAAGTTCTGCTGCACCCAGGAGGTGATCGCGCTGCCGCCGGCCGCACCGCCGGGGCCGCCGGCGCCGCGCCCACTGCTGGTCGCGAAGTAGTGGACCTGTCCCGCCGAGACGTACGACTGGAACTGGGCGAGCGTCGGTGACGGGTCGCTGCCGTTGAACCCGCCGATGGCCATCACGGGCAGGCCGGTGGCCAGCTGCAGGCCCGCGGCGTTCTGCGACCCGATGGCCGCCGCCACCCACCGGTAGTCGGACGCGTTCACGCTCAGTGCCGAGACGACCTCGGTGCTCGGGGTGGAGGCGTCGAGAAGACCGCGCATACCCGGAGCCTGCCCGCCTGGAGCCTGCCCGCCTGGAGCCTGCCCTGCCGGGCCGCCCACAGCACCGGGCACCGCGGGCCGGGCACCGCCCGGCATACCGTCTGGGCCTCCACCGGCGGTGGCGGGTCCCGCCGTGACGATGGAGCCGGTGTGGGCGGTGGAGGCGGTCGCCGCGCTGTATACCGCGGGCCCGGCCAGGGCCGAGACGAGCGCGCCGGCCACCACCGCAGGGACCCAGCGGCGGCCGAGCTGGGTGATGGCCAGCAGCAGGAAGGCACTGGCCAGGCCGAGGGCCAGGACGGCCACCCGCAGCCAGGGCAGCCAGTCGACCCGGGTCAGCAGGATGAACGCCCAGGTGGCCGCTGCCGCCGTGGCTGCAGCGAGGGTGATCGAGCCCACCGCGCGGTCGCGACGCTCCCAGGCCTCCTGGGCCCCCATGCCGACCAGGGCAGCGACGGCCGGAGCGAGCGCGACGGTGTAGTACTCGTGGAAGATGCCGGCCATCAGCGAGAAGGTCAGCCCGGTGACGAGCAGCCAGCCGCCCCACACCACGTATGCCGCGCGGCGCAGGT
This sequence comes from Pedococcus sp., assembly GCA_036278335.1. GTDB lineage: Bacteria > Actinomycetota > Actinomycetes > Actinomycetales > Dermatophilaceae > Pedococcus_A. Next base: position 5,326 of record DASULG010000254.1, on the reverse strand, counting down.
CCGTGCGCGGCGCCCGTCCGCGCAGGAAGAGCCCGACCGCGAGCAGGATCAAGGCGGAGGGGATGAGCCACGAGATCTGGCCGCCGATGACGGAGCTGAACATCCGGGTCAGGCCGGTGGCGCCCCAGCCGTTGCCGCCGCCGACGGAGCCGGTCTCGTCCCCGTTGATGCGGCCGAGGCCGTTGTAGCCGAAGGTCACCGAGAGGAACGAGTTGTCCTGGCTGCCGCCGATGTAGGGACGCATGCTTGCCGGCACGAGCTCGACAATGGCCACCCACCAGCCGGCACTGAGGACCATCGCGGCGGTGCCGACGAGCGCCCCGATGATGCGCCGGCGCAGGGTGGTGTTGGCGAACAGCAGGTAGGCCACGCCGAAGGCGGGGACGACGAGCAGCACCTGGAGGGCCTTGGTGAGGAACCCGAGCCCGACGAGTACGCCGACGACCGTGAACCACCTGGCCGAGCCCTGCTCGATGGACCGCATCGTGGCCCAGGCCCCGAGGGCCATCAGCAGGACGAGCAGCGCCTCCGGGTTGTTGAACCGGAACATCAGGACGGCCACGGGTGTCAGGGCCATGACCAGCCCGGCCAGCAGGCCCGCCGCGGCCCCGAAGTGCCGCTTCACGCTGGCGTGGACCACCCCGACGGTGGCGACCCCCATGAGCACCTCCGGCATGAGGATGGCGAACGAGCTGAGCCCCAACAGCCGCACGCTCAGGGCCATCACCCACAGGGAGGCCGGAGGCTTGTCCACGGTGATGGAGCTGCCGGCATCCGAGGAGCCGAAGAGGAACGCCTTCCAGCTCTCGCTGCCGGCCTGGACCGCTGCGGAGTAGAACGAGTTCGCCCAGCCGCTCGAAGTCAGGTTGTAGAAGTACAGCAGCGCCGTGCCCAGGAGCAGGGCGAGCAGGGCAGGCCGAGCCCACTGCGGGTCGCCCGCCGGGCCGCGCCACAGTCGGGCGAGGCGCCTGGTCGAAGTGGTTGCAGCCGTGCCGGGGATGGTCCGGCCGGCTCGGGTGCTCGGGTGCTCGGCGGCTGGGGCGCTGGCGCGGGGAAGGGTCGTCGTGGTGTCCATGCCACCACCGTCGGCCGTGGGGCTGTGGTGTTCCTGTGGCCTCCCTGAGGCGCGGCGGTGGCTGTGTCAGCCCGCGTCGGTGGCTGGTCAGCCCGCGTCGAGCAGCGCCAGGGCCGCCCCGACTGTCTCGATCGAGGCCTCCGTGATGGGGTCGAGGACGAGCTGGAGGTGGGCCGCTCCCGCGGTAGCCATGGCGCGCACGTGTTCGGCGATGGCCTCGGGGTGGCCGGCCACCGGGCGCACCTGGGCGTTGTAGGTCTCGCCCATGAGCCGGCCCCCGCCCCCGGGCAGCTGGACGAGCACGGCCGCGGTCGCAGCCACCTCGCCAGGAGCCCGGCCCGCAGCAACGGCAGCGGAACCCACGCGCTCGCACAGGTCACGGAACTCCGCGGGGCTGTTGCCGTAGTCGCTCCACCACACGTTCCAGCTGTCGACGTGGGGCAGGCCGATGCGCATCATCCGGTCACCGATGGAGCCGAGCATGAGCGGCGGCCCGCCGGGACGGACCGGCATCGGGTCGAGGACGCAGTCCTCGACGGAGTAGAACGTGCCGTGGAAGTCGATGCGTCCCTCGCGCAGCAGGGTGCGGATGATCGTGAAGGCCTCCTCGAACCGTGAGACCCGGCGCTCGAACGGGTGGCCGAAGGCTCGGTACTCGCGCTCGTTCCAGCCGGCCCCGAGACCGAGGATGAGCCGGCCACCCGAGATGGCGTCGACCGTGGCCGCCTGCTTGGCGAGCATGGCAGGGGTGTGGAACCCGGTGGACGCCACCAGGGGGCCGAGCTCGATGCGCTCGGTCACGGCGGCGAGCGCGGCCAAGGAGGTCCAGACCTCCCACGGCCCACGGGTGATGCCTCCGGGCAGGTCGTACAGGAGGTGGTCGCCGACCCACAGCGAGTCCAGTCCCACTGCCTCGGCGGTGCGGGCCATGGAGAACAGCTCCGGCCAGGCCACGGGCCGCTCGACCTCGGGAAGCTGGACGCCGACGCGACAGGGGCGGCTCACGAGCCCAATGTAGTGGGCACCCCGGGGGCACTGCCGGCCTGCGGTGCCCGCTGCGCCTCCTGGGCGACCAGGCGCAACACCGGCCTGCCCATCGCGGTGACGAAGGGCCCGACCGCGGCCCAGTACATCCTGAACCTGCGGCGGGCCTCGGCGTCGGTGGTGCGCACCCGGATGTCGGTGACCAGAACGGACTCCTTCCCCCCGTACGGAAGAACCGAGAACCCCCAGGTCCCCACGGCATACCCCGGGCGCTGGTAGTTCCGCAGCTCCTCCGGCTCCCAGTCGACCCGACCGTAGCCGCGCTCCCACCACCGCCCGATGAAGCCGAGCACCAGCTCACGCCCGGGGTCCTCGGCCAGGAGGTGGAAGCCGCCATCCGGCTCCAGGAGCTGGTCGAAGCCGAAGCGGGACGGCTGGGGCCGCGCCTGGCTGGAGGGCCTGACCAGGCGGTCGAAGCCCGTCCGGGCTCGGTTGGGGAGCGCGATCATCGGCGACTGCAGGAAGTCGACCCGGCGGATCGCCGCATACGTGGCCCCGACCGGGGCGGCGACCACCCGCGCCGCCAGCACGCGCCGCTCCCAGGTCGGCATCTGTTCGTCGATGAGCATCCGGCTCCCACCTAACGGCTCAGGCCATGCCGGGTATGCCGTGTGGGCACCCGTCACGGGCAGTGTGCGTACGTGGCACCCACGCCGGCAGGGCCGAACGACCCTGGGCGTCAGCTGGAGGGAAGCAGGACCGAGAAGGTGGTGTCCCCCGGGCGGCTCTTCAGCTCCACGCGGCCCCCGTGGGCCTGCGTGACGGCGTCGACGATGCTCAGCCCCAGACCGGTGCTGCCGGCCTGCCGGCTGCGGGAGTCGTCGCCGCGGGTGAAACGCTGGAAGACGTTCGGCTGCAAAGTGGTTGGGACGCCCGGGCCGTTGTCGTGGACCGCGATGCGCACCCAGTCCCCAATCCGCTTGACCGAGGTGGTGACGGTCGTGCCGGACGGCGTGTGGGAGCGTGCGTTGGCCAGCAGGTTGGCGACGACCTGGTGGAGGCGGTCGCTGTCGCCCTTGACCTCGACCGGCTCGTCCGGCAGGTCCAGGCGCCACTGGTGGGAGGGGGCGGCGGCGTGGGCGTCGCCGACGACGTCCACAGCGAGCAGGGACAGGTCGACGGGGCTGCGGTCCAGTGGCCGCCCGGCGTCGAGACGGGCCAGCAGCAGCAGGTCGTCGACCAGCGCCGACATGCGCATGGCCTCGGACTCCACCCGGCCGAGGGCGTGGGTGACGGACGGGGGGACGGGCTCGCGCTCGCGACGGGACAGCTCGGCATACCCACGAATGGACGCCAGCGGCGTCCGCAGCTCGTGGGAGGCGTCCGCCACGAACTGACGCACGCGCATCTCGCTGTCCTGGCGAGCCCGCAGGGCACCCTCGACGTTGTCCAGCATGCTGTTCAGGGCCAGCCCGACCTGCCCCACCTCGGTGCGCGGGTCGGTGTACGGGGCGGGGACACGCTCGGCCAGTGCCACGTCGCCGGAGTCGAGCTCCAGGCGCGAGACCCGGGAGGCGGTGGCGGCAACCCGGTCGAGGGGCTCCAGGCTGCGGCGCACGAGGAAGATGCCGCCGGCCGCGACGACCAGCAGCCCCAGGCCCGTGCCGGTCACGATCAGGACCACGAGCCGGCTGACTGTCTCGCTGGCGCCCGAGATGGGGAAGCCCGTGACGGCCACCGTCCCGCGAGGCGTGTAGTCGGACACCAGCCGGTACTCGCCGATGGTGCTGCCGAGGTTCACGGTCTTGGGCCGTGGCCCGAGCTGGGCGCTGCGGAGCTGGGAGATCTGGGCCGGCGTCAGCTGGGCGTTCTCGTTGGACGTGGAGACCACGTTGTTGACCAGCACCGCGCCGCCGGCCAGCTCGAGGCGCAGGACCCGGTTGCTCATGGGCGGCGGACCCCCGTCACCGGGACGGCCGTCGTGGTCGGCGTCCGCTCCGCGGTCCACCCGCTGGGTGAACGAGGCGAGGTCGCGGTCGAGCTGCTCGGTGAGGGAGCGCTGCAGTGAGAGCACGGTGAAGACGCCGGTGGCCGCCGTCACCACGAGGAAGAGGGCGACGACGGCTGCGACGAGCTTCGCCTGGAGCGACCAGGGTCCGCGAAGCCTCGCGGCGACGGCGCTCACGGGGCCGGCTTGAGGACGTACCCGACGCCGCGCATCGTGTGGATCATCGGGTCGCGCCCGGCGTCGATCTTCTTGCGCAGGTAGGAGATGTACAGCTCGACGACGTTGGCCTGTCCGCCGAAGTCGTAGTTCCACACGCGGTCGAGAATCTGCGCCTTGGAGAGCACCCGCTTGGGGTTGCGCATGAGGTAGCGCAGCAGCTCGAACTCGGTCGCCGTCAGCTGGATCGGCTGGCCCGCCCGGGTGACCTCATGGCTGTCCTCGTCGAGGCTGAGGTCGCCAACGGTGAGCAGCGAGGAGGACTCCTCGGCCATCACGGCCGTACGGCGCATCAGGGCGCGCAGCCGGGCGACGACCTCCTCGAGGCTGAAGGGCTTGGTGACGTAGTCGTCCCCGCCGGCGGTCAGCCCCGCGACCCGGTCCTCGACGGCGTCCTTGGCGGTGAGGAACAGCACCGGGATGTTGGGGTGGTGCGCGCGCATCCGCCGCAGCACCTCGAGGCCGTCGAAGTCGGGGAGCATCATGTCGAGGGCGACGGCGTCGGGCCCGAACTCCCTCGCCGCGCGCACGGCAGCCATCCCTGTGCTGGCCGTGCGAACATCCCAGCCCTCGTAGCGCAGCGCCATGCTGAGGAGCTCGGTCAGGTTGAGCTCGTCGTCGACGACGAGGACCCGGACCGGCGAGCCGTCGAGGCGCTTGAGGCGGGCGGGCGTGGCCGAGAGGGGCTGCGAGGTCATGGTCCTAGGAGACCCCAGCCGGCTGGGAGATGTCCTGAGGTTGCCTGTGGGAATCCTGTGAGCCCTCTGTGGCGGGCAGGCTCAGCCAGCGGACACGGCGTGCACAGCCTCGGCACAGGCCCAGTGACGAGGGTGGCGTCACAGCCCGAACTCGCGAGGAGCCACCATGGCGCACCCAGACCAGCCCTCCGGAGCCCCCGAACAGCCGGCCTCCGAACAGCCGGCCTCAGCCACACCGGCGTCCGCCACACCGGCGTCCGCCACACCGGCGTCCGCCGCGCGTGCTGAGGACACCGCGCCGATCCCGTGGGCGCGCACGACGACCATGCCTGCTGTGCCGTCGGC
>DASULG010000253.1:0-4549 GCA_036278335.1 Pedococcus sp. | reverse complement strand
TCAAGCCCACGACGACGCGCGTGAACGCCTCGCACCCGCTGCTCCGCGAGGTGGCTCCGGGGGAGCGGGACTTCCCCGGCGGCGTGGCCTTCGCAGAGACGAGCAGCGCCGACCAGCAGGGCCGGGGAGCCGCCCGCGGCGGCCGGCCCGCGCAGCGGGGCCAGAAGGCCCCGAGCGGCCAGTCGGGCGCGAAGGGCCCCAGGGGCAAGGGTGGCCAGGGTGGCCAGGGTGGCCAGGGCGGCACCAGAGGTCAGCGGGGTGCAGCGGAGCCTCGCGTCGGCGCTGGTGCCGGCAGGCGCTCGGGTGGCGGCGGCCGCGGTGGCTCACCGAAGTCGGGCTCTGCCTCGGTGTACTCGACCTCCACCGGCGGCAGCAGCGGCGGCGCGGCCGCCTTCTCCTCGAGGCCAAGGGCGGGCTCCGGCCGGGCCCGCTGAGGGCAGTCCGGCAGGCCCGCCGAGGGCAGATCCGGTCAGGCGCGCTGACGGCGGCAGCGCGGGTAGAGTCCAGCCGTGCACGTGCTCATCGCCCCGGACTGCTTCACCGGCACCCTCACCGCCACGCAGGCGGCGGAGGCGATGGCAGAGGGATGGCGCCGGTCCGCCCCCGGGGACCTGCTGACCCTCATGCCCCTCTCCGACGGCGGCCCGGGCTTCCTGGACGTCCTGGGAACCTCGATCCCCGAGGGGCGCTCGGTGCTGACCACCGCGACCGACCCCCTCGGCCGCGAGGTGCCGGCAACCCTGCTGGTGGTCGACGACGACGGCCGGCGCACGGCATACATCGAGTCCGCCCAGGCCGCCGGCCTGCACCTGCTCGCCGCTGACGAGCGCAACCCGGCCGTCACCAGCACCTGGGGTGTCGGCCACCTGCTCGACGCCGCACTGCGCGAGGGCGCCGAGCGCGTCGTCGTGGGCCTGGGCGGCAGCGGCACCAATGACGGCGGCGCCGGCATGCTGGCCTGTCTGGGCGTCGGGTCCGCCGCGGGCCTGGCCAGGGGAGGCCTGGCGCTCGCGGACCTTCCCGACACCGGGCTCAAGGGGTTGCAGGACGTGCGCGACCGCTTCGGGGGGATCGAGCTCCTCATCGCCACAGACGTCGACTCGCCACTGCTCGGCCTGCACGGCGCCTCGGCCGTGTTCGCGCCGCAGAAGGGCGCCTCACCAGAGGTGGCCCAGGCCCTCGAGTCGGCCCTGGGCCGGTTCACGGAGGTCGTGAGCCGGACCTTGCCCGACAGCCGTGACCTGCTCAGCGGGCAGCCGAGGCGACTCGACCGCGAGCCCGGAGCGGGTGCTGCCGGTGGCCTCGGCTACGGGCTCATGCTCCTCGGCGGCCGGCGCGTCAGCGGCGTGGAGCAGGTGCTGAGCGCCGTGGGCTTCGCCGACGTGGTGGGCGCGGCCGACCTCGTCATCACGGGGGAGGGCTGCTTCGACTGGCAGAGCCTGCGCGGCAAGGTCGTGGCGGGTGTGGCCCAGGCCGCCCTGTCCGCGGCGATCCCGACAGTGGTCATCGCGGGCCAGACCATGGTGGGCCGGCGCGAGGCGATGACCCTGGGGCTCTCGGGCACGTATGCCGTGGCCGAGACGCCGGAGCAGGTCGAGGCCGCCGTGGCCGACCCCGTGGGCACCCTCGCCGCGCGAACCGCCCGGGTTGCGACCACCTGGTCACCCAACCGGTGACCACGACGTACTCTAGGGACGGCGGGGAACATTTCCCGACCACCGCGGGTTTGCATGGACGCAGACCCACGACCGACGACATGAAGGATGCAATTCGATGACTGAACAGGTCGAGACCAAGGTCGCCGCGGACGCAACGACCGAGGCCCCTGCCCACGGCGTCATCCTGAGCGACGTCGCCGCCACGAAGGTCAAGTCGCTCCTCGAGCAGGAGGGCCGTGACGACCTGCGCCTGCGCGTGGGGGTGCAGCCCGGTGGCTGCTCCGGCCTGATCTACCAGCTCTACTTCGACGAGCGCACCCTCGACGGTGACCTGGTCCGCGACTTCGGCGGTGTCGAGGTCGTTGTCGACCGGATGAGCGCCCCCTACCTCGAGGGCGCGTCGATCGACTTCGCCGACACGATCGAGAAGCAGGGCTTCACCATCGACAACCCGAACGCCGGCAGCTCCTGCGCCTGCGGCGACTCCTTCAGCTGAGCCGAGCGCTCAGACGCGCTGACCTCACGGCCGGCATACCCCCGACACCGGGCGGTATGCCGGCCGTGCGCGTTCCCGAGCCGGTGCCCGTCGCTGGCGGTGCCGGTACGCATGCCGCGCCCCAGCGGTGCTCGGGGTTCGCGCCTCAGCGGTACTCAGGGTTCTCGTAGTCGAACCGTGCGCCGGCGTCCCACGCGGTGCGCTGGTTGCCGCCGACGGGGAAGCCTCCCTGCCGTTTGAGCAGGGCCGCGAGGTGCATGAGGTTCCACGTCATGAACGTCGTGTTCCGCTGGGTGAACTCGTTCTCCGGGCCGCCGCTGCCGGGATCGAGGTAGGAGGGCCCCGGGCCGGCCTCGCCGATCCAGCCGCAGTCGGCCTGGGGCGGGATCGTGTAGCCGATGTGCTGGAGGCTGTAGAGGATGTTGCTGGAGCAGTGCTTGATGCCGTCCTCGTTGCCCGTGATGATCGCGCCCGCCACGCGGCCGTAGTAGAGGTACTGGCCGCTGGCGTTGGTCAGGGACGAACCCGCATACAGCCGCTCGATGATCTTCTTCGTGATGCTGGAGTTGTCGCCCAGCCAGATGGGCCCGGCGATCACGAGGATGTCGTTCTCCAGGACCTGCTCGAAGATCCTCGGCCAGGTGTCGCTCGCCCAACCGTGCTCGGTCATGTCGACGTACACACCGGTGGCGATGTCGTGGTCGACGGCACGCAGAACCTCGACCTGAACGCCGTGGCGCATCATGATCGCCGCGCTGGCGTCGACGATGCCCTCGGTGTGGCTGAGCTCGGGGGAGCGCTTGAGCGTGCAGTTGATGAACATCGCGCGCAGGTCCGAGAAGTCGGTGCTCTCGGTGTCATCGACCGGCTGGGCGGCGGCCTCGGTGGGCGTGGTGGTGGTCATCACCTGACTGTGCGCCAGGCGCACACGCGCGGCATCGGTCAGGAGCCGTAGGCGTCGATGCCCTCGAGCAGGCTGGACGCGTCGTCGGGAACGACGATGTCGCGGTGCTCCGCCACCCAGGGCCGGGCCTGCTGGACCTCGATCTGGACCTCGCGGCTGTCCGTGCACAGCTCGGCGAGGCTGCCGTTGTCGAGGCCCTCTCGGGGCGTGGGGAACTCCGCGGGGGTGCTCATCCCCGCACCGTAGGGCCGGTCCGGGCGCGGACACGCCGGTACCACGGGGTAACACCCGCGGGTACGGGTATCAGGAACGCGGAGCCCGGGTCGGCCGCCCGCCGCCTCCGGCCCGCGGCCGACGCGGCGCGTCCCCCCGGACCGCCGCCTCCGGCCCGGCCCCTCCGGGCTGCGGTCGACCCGGCGCGAGACGGTAGGTTGCAGGCGTGCGCGTCGCCATCACCGGATCCATTGCCACCGACCACCTGATGACCTTCAAGGGCCGCTTCGCCGACTCCCTCGTCGTCGAGCAGCTCGACAAGGTCTCGCTCTCCTTCCTGGCCGAGGACCTGCAGGTCCGCCGCGGCGGCGTCGCCGCCAACATCGCCTTCGGCATGGCCAACCTCGGGCAGCGCCCGATCCTCGTCGGAGCCGTCGGTGAGGACTTCGCCGACTACCGCAGCTGGCTCGAGCGCCACGGCGTGGACTGCGAGTCCGTGCACGTCTCCGAGTCCCGGCACACGGCGCGGTTCGTCTGCACCACGGACGACGACATGGCGCAGATCGCGACCTTCTACGCCGGCGCGATGTCGGAGGCGCGCCAGATCGAGCTGAAGCCGGTGGCCGACCGGGTCGGGGGCCTCGACCTCGTCGTCATCGGCGCCAACGACCCGGAGGCGATGCTGCGGCACACCCGCGAGTGCCGCACCCGCGGCATCCCCTTCGCCGCCGACCCCTCCCAGCAGCTCGCCTTCGCCGATGGAGAGACCATCCGCCAGCTCATCGACGGCGCCGACTACCTCTTGACCAACGAGTACGAGGCCGCCCTCACCTCGCAGAAGACGGGCTGGTCGCAGGACGAGATCGCCGAGCGCGTCACCACCCGCGTGATCACCCGGGGCAAGGACGGCGCGGTCATCGCGACCCGCGGCGAGGAGCCCATCGAGATCAAGGTCGCCCGCGAGGTCCGCCGCGCCGACCCCACCGGTGTCGGCGACGCCTTCCGCGCCGGCTTCCTCACTGGTCTGGCCGCCGGCCTCGGCCACCGGCACGCCGCCGAGCTCGGCTCCATGCTCGCGACCTATGTCATCGAGACCGTCGGCACGCAGGAGTACACCCTCGGCAAGTCCCGCTTCCTCGCGCGGCTGGCCGACGCCTACGGCCAGCAGTCGGCCGACGAGATCGCACCCCACATCAGCTGCTTCGCCCCCTGAGGCGCTGACCGCGCCATGCCGTGGCCCCCAGCAGAGCCGCCTCCCAGCCCCTGGGACTTCGACCT
>DASULG010000252.1:0-5296 GCA_036278335.1 Pedococcus sp. | reverse complement strand
CCTGGTGGCGGGCCTGACCCCGGCCACCTGGCCCGACGGCCCGGTCCTGGCGGTGGCACTGGCGCTGCCGTTCGCGGTGGCGGCGCCCCGTCAGCTCGGTGCGGCGCTGGGGCGCTCTGTCGGCGTGCTCGTGGTGTGGCTGGCAGCCGAGGTCGTCTCGTCGGCTCTCAGCGCCGGGTGGGACGCCCTCCAAGGCGGACTCGACCCGCACCGCCTCGGCGACGGGCTTGCAGCGGTCGGCCGCGGCGCCTGGGGCTTCGTCGAGGCGGAGGGCGTCGACGCGGTGCCTGGTCTTCTCCGCGACAACACCCCGTGGCTGGTCGTGGGTCTCGTCGCGGCCCTGGTGCTGGGTTCGGTGCAGGCGGTCCGGGCGATCCGCGCAGCCCGGCTGGCGCGGGCGGCGCGCGCCAGCCAGCCCGACCACCCCCAGGCCACCGCCACCGCCTGAACCACTGAAGCCGGCGCGCCCACGCGGCATACGGCCGCGCCCGCGCCGCACACGGCACGGTGCCGTGCCCCTGTGCAGGGACACGGCACCGTCTTCCAGCCAGCGCAGGGTCAGTGGGCGACCGCCTTCTCGGCACCGTGGCCGGTCAGGCTGCGCACCTCCATCTCCGCGAACTTCGCCTCGTTCGGCGCCTCGCTGCTCGTCACCGTGCCGAGCCAGCCAAGGAAGAACGCCAGCGGGATCGACACGATGCCGGGGTTGTCGAGCGGGAACCAGTGGAAGTCCACGCCCTGCAGCATCGACAGCGACTTGCCCGTCTCGGGGATGACCGGCTTGCCGGAGACCACCGGGCTGAAGATGATCAGCGTCACCGCGGAGATGAGGCCGCCGTAGAGGCTCCACAGCGCGCCGCGGGTGTTGAACCGCTTCCAGAACAGCGAGTACAGGATCGTCGGCAGGTTCGCGCTCGCGGCGACCGCGAAGGCCAGGGCGACGAGGAACGCGATGTTCTGGCCGTTGGCGAAGATGCCGCCGATGATCGCCACGATGCCGATGACGACTGCGGTCATCCGGGCGACCCGGACCTCGGAGTCGGCGTCGACCTCGCCCCGCTTGATGACCTGGGCGTAGACGTCGTGGGCGAAGCTCGCGCTCGCCGTGATCGTCAGACCGGCGACGACCGCGAGGATCGTGGCGAACGCGATCGCCGAGATCAGGCCCAGGAGGATCTCGCCACCGAGCTCGAAGGCGAGCAGCGGCGCGGCCGAGTTGGCCTTGCCCGGAGCCGCCGCGATGGCCTTGGGCCCGACGAGCGCCGCAGCGCCGTAGCCGAGCACGAGGCTGAGGAGGTAGAAGCCGCCGATGAGCCAGATCGCCCACTCGACCGACTTCCTCGCCTCCTTGCTCGAGGGCACCGTGTAGAAGCGCATGAGCACGTGCGGCAGGCCCGCGGTGCCCAGGACCAGCGCGAGCGAGAGCGAGATGAAGTCGATCTTCGTCAGGTCGGACTTGCCGTACTGCAGGCCGGGGCCGAGCAGCTTCTCGCCGGCCTTGGGTGAGTTGTCCACCGCTGCGCCCAGGACGTTCGAGAGGCTGAACCCGAACTTGGCGAGCACCCAGACCGTCATGACGACCGATCCGATCAGGAGCAGGGTCGCCTTGACGATCTGCACCCAGGTCGTGCCCTTCATGCCCCCGATGAGGACGTAGGCGATCATGATCGCGCCGACCACGGCGATGACGACGCGCTGGGCGCCCACCCCGTCGAGGCCGAGGAGCAGGGAGACCAGACCACCGGCGCCGGCCATCTGGGCCAGCAGGTAGAAGAAGCTGACGACGAGGGTGGAGATGGCCGCCGCGGTCCGGACTGGGCGCTGGCGCAGCCTGAAGCTGAGCACGTCGGCCATGGTGAAGCGCCCGGTGTTGCGCAGCAGCTCCGCGACGAGCAGCAGCGCCACCAGCCAGGCCACCAGGAAGCCGATCGAGTAGAGGAAGCCGTCGTAGCCGGTGAGGGCGATGGCACCGGCGATGCCGAGGAAGCTTGCGGCAGAGAGGTAGTCGCCCGCGATGGCGATGCCGTTCTGTCGGCCCGTGAAGGCGCGGCCGCCGGCGTAGTAGTCCGCGGCCGTGGTGTTGGTCCGGGCCGCGCGGATGACGATGACCAGCGTCACCACGACGAACAGCGCGAAGATCGTGATGTTCAGCGCGGGGTTGCCGACGTTCGTGGCGGCGGGAATGGCAAAGGTGCTCACCGCTGGCCCTCCTCAAGGCGGTCGTGCAGGGCCTCGGCCCGCGGGTCGAACTCCCGGTCCGCCCAGCGGACGTAGAGGATCGTGATGACGAAGGTGGAGATGAACTGCCCGAAGCCGAAGAGCAGCCCGACGTTGATCTCCTTGTAGACCTTCTGTGACATGAACTCCGGCGCGTAGGCGGCCAGCAAGACGTAGAGGAAGTACCACGCCAGGAACAGCGCGGTCATGGGGAAGACGAATCTGCGGAACCGTCGGCGCAGCTCGACGAACTCGTCGGTTCGCTGCAGCTCGATGTAGGTCCCCGTGTGTTTGCGAGCGTCGTGGCTCACTGCGCACCTCCGTGGACGGTCGCGGGCGACTCCCGCGGTCGGGCCCACTGTGCGCCCCCGGTATGCCGTGGTGAAGGCGCTGCACGCTGGTGCGCGCCAGGTGGCGACATCGGCTGGGCGTGTGGCAGGTCACAGTGCGCCGAGCGGTCATCCTGGCGCGCCCAACGGTCAGCGGTGGCGCGGTGTCCGCTCCAGCTGGAGGTCCTCCGGCGTGTGCAGCCGCACCATCGTCCGGGAGGTGTGGCGGGGGATCCAGCCCGGTGTGGCCAGCGAGACGATGACGGTGACGACGAACGCGATGGGGATCGTCCAGGCCGCAGGTTGGGCCAGCAGCGCTCCCGGCCAGCCGTCGATCGGCCTGCCCAGCATGGTGATGACGACCGCGCCAGCGGCGAGCAGGCCGCCCGAGACGAGCCCCGCCGCCGCGCCCACGGTGCTGAGGCCGCGCCACCACGACCCGAGCACCAGCAGCGGGCAGAAGGTCGAGCCGGCCACCGCGAACGCGAGCCCCACGGTGGTCGCGAGGCCGATGGGCTCGACGAACCGCGCCGCGGCATACGGCACGAGCATGGCCAGCACCGTCGCGATGCGGAAGCCCTGCACGACGGTGGAGTCCTCCCCGGTGAGCCGGCTCAGCCGGCCGCGGAGGAGGTCCTGGTCCAGCACTCCGGCCACCGACATGGTCAGCCCCGACGCGGTGGAGAGAAACGCCGCGAAAGCGCCACCGGCGAGGATGGCGGAGAGCACCTCCCCGACCGTGCCGGGCATCACGGCGGCTGGCAGGGCCAGCACGATCGAGTCCGCCCGCAGGCCCTCGGGCAGGTGGGGCAGGTACACCCGCCCGAGCACGCCGTAGACCGGGGGGAAGAGGTAGAACAGCCCGAGGAGGGCCACCACCGTCAGGGTGGTCCGGCGGGCGGCTCGGCCGTCGGGGTTGGTGTAGAAGCGCACGAGCACGTGGGGCAGACCCATCGTGCCGAGCACGAGCGCGAGGATGGTGCTGTACGTGGCGTACACGGGGTGGTCGCGGCCCCCGAGCCCGCTTAGCGGCTGGGCCCAGTGCAGGTCGACACCGCTGCTCACCCCCGGCGCCGGTGTGCCCTGACCGAGCCATACGCCGAGCAGCACGAACGCCGGGACGGCGATGGCGGTGAGCTTGAGCCAGTACTGCATCGCCTGCACCAGGGTGATCGAGCGCATCCCGCCCGCTGCGACGTTGGCGATCACGACGAGCACGACGAGCAGGCTGCCCACCCAGGTCGGCGCGCCCGTGACGACGCGAAGCGCGAGCCCTGCCCCCTGCAGCTGGGGGAGGAGGTAGAGCCACCCGATGCCGACCACGAGCAGCGAGGACAGCAGCCGGATCCGCGTGCTCTCCAGCCGGGCTTCGGCGAAGTCGGGCAGGGTGTAGGCGCCGGAGCGGCGCAGCGGGGCGGCCACGAGGACCAGGAGGACGACGTACCCGACGGTGTAGCCGACCGGGAACCACAGCATGTCGAAGCCGCTGGAGTACACCAGGCCGGCGATCCCGAGGAAGCTTGCGGCAGAGAGGTACTCGCCGCCGATGGCACTGGCGTTGCGGTAGGGGGTCACGGTCCGCCCGGCGACGTAGAAGTCGCTCGTGGTGCGGGACAGGCGCAGGCCGAAGGCGCCGACCCCCAGGGTTGCCAGGCAGACGAGGACGATGGCGGTCAACCCGTAGACCGCGTTCACCGCCGCGCCACCACCTGGCTGAACTCGCGCTCGATGCGCTCGGACTGCCGCACGTAGTAGCGCGCCACGAGCAGGGCCACCGGGTACACGAGCACCCCGAGGACCAGCCACGGGAAGGGCACGCTGCCGATCTCGAGGGTCCGGGTGTCGGGCACGAGCAGGAAGAGCAGCGGCAGGCCGCCGAGCCCGACAGCGCCGAAGACCAGCACCCGCAGCGACAACCGCAGCTGCGCCGACATGAGCCCGGCCATGTAGACCTCGCCGAGGTCGGTCTGCTCGTCGATCTCGCGGGTCAGCGGGCGGAAGTCGCGGCGGGTGGCCGCATCCCGGCGAGAGCTGGTAACGCGGACCCGGACCGGACGGTCCTGCGGCTCCGCGGCGCGCCCCGGGCTCATGGCGTGGGCGGTTTGGGTGCGCGCAGCAGCCGGTCGCGCAGCTCGCGCGTATGCCGTCGGCTCACCTGGAGCTCGGCGCCGTCGAGGACGACCGTGCAGCGGCCGTGCTCCATGCGGACCTCCCGGACATGGTTCAGCGCCACCAGCGTGCTGCGGTGGATGCGCACGAAACCCGCTGCGCCCCAGCGCTCCTCCAGAGCGCTCAAGGGGATTCGCACAAGGTGCGAACCGGTGTCGGTGTGCAGCCGGGCGTAGTCGCCCTGCGCCTGGGCGTAGCGGATCTGGCTGCGGGAGATGAACCTCGTGACGCCGGCAAGCTCCACCGGGATGGTCTCGTCCTCCGCGGCGGCGGCGGCCGTCGGCTCAGCCTGCTCGCTGCCGGCTCCCACGACCCGGCGGACCGCCTCGGCCAGGCGGTCGGGCCGCACCGGCTTCATGACGTAGTCGGCGGCGTCCACCGCGAAGGCGTCGACGGCGTGCTGGTCGTATGCCGTGACGAACACGATCTGCGGGCGGTGCGCGAACCGGGCGATGACCCGTGCGAGGTCCATGCCGTCGAGTCCGGGCATGTTGATGTCGGAGAACACCACGTCGACGGGCCCCTCCTCCAGGGCCCTCAGCGCGTCGGCGCCGCTGCTTGCGGTCCGGATCTCGCCGATC
>DASULG010000251.1:0-17413 GCA_036278335.1 Pedococcus sp. | reverse complement strand
CCATGCTGACCTCCAAGGGTCAGGACCCCGGCGACGAGGAGGTCATCGGCGACGGCGTGGCGTTCGCCGGGGTGGCGAAGTACCCCGCGCGGGTGAAGTGCGCCCTGCTGGGATGGATGGCCTTCACCGATGCGTTGAACCGCACAGGCCTGGACCTCACAGACACTGACCTGACAGCCACCGACCTCTCACCGGAGAGCAGAGGAGAGACACCATGACCGAGACGCAACAGCTGCCCGCGAACGTCGCCGACGTCGAGGAGGCCATGCGCGATGTCGTCGACCCCGAGCTCGGCATCAACGTCGTCGACCTCGGGCTCGTCTACGGCATCACCGTGGACGCGCAGAACCACGCCGTCCTCGACATGACCCTGACCAGCGCGGCGTGCCCGCTGACCGACGTCATCGAGGACCAGACCGCCCAGGCGCTCGAGGGCCTGGTGTCCTCCTACCGCGTCAACTGGGTCTGGATGCCGCCGTGGGGCCCGGACAAGATCACCGACGACGGTCGCGAGCAGCTCAGGGCCCTGGGCTTCAACCTCTGAGCCGCAGCCTGTGACCCGACGTCTCGAGGTCGGCCCGGAGCGGATCACCCGCTGGCTGGACGGCTTCGCCGAGCGACACGACGGCGCCCACCTCAGCGAGGAGGGCGCCGTCGTCCGTGCCACCGGTGGCGATGGCGCGTGCGCCGTGTGCGAGTCGTTCCCGCACGATCGCCTGGGACTGGTCCTCGTGCGCCGCGGCGGGTATGCCGTGGGCCTGGCTCGGGGGGACGAGCTCACCGAGCACAAGTGCGGGACCCGCTACGTGCAGTCCCGCACCGCCGCGGGCGGGTGGTCCCAGCAGCGGTTCGCCCGGCGACGCGGCAACCAGGCAGACGAGCTGGTGCGCTCGGTGGCAGAGCACGCGCTCCGGATCCTGCCGCGCGGCCAGGCCGCCGGTCTTGTGGTCGGCGGTGACCGCGCCCTGGTGCGCGATGTCCTGGGCGACCCTCGGCTGGCCCACCTCGCCGAGCTGCCGCGCCGGGAGCTCTACGACCTCCCCGACCCCAGGCTGGCCGTGCTCAGGGACGCGCTGCGGCGCGGTCGCGCCGTGTGGATCGACCTCGACGAGCCCGAACGGGCGTCAGCAGGTCAGTAGACCGAGTCCACCGCGAAGGTGTCGCAGGAGTTGAGGTCGCCCTTCTGGTAGCCCGTGAGGAACCACTTCTGACGCGCCTCCGCCGAGCCATGGGTCCACGACTCGGGGTTCACCCGGCCCTGCGTCTTCTGCTGGATGCGGTCATCGCCCACGGCGGAGGCCGCCGAGAGCGCCGAGGCGATGTCGGCCTTGGTGAGCGGCTTGAGGTACGTCTCGCCCTTCGCGTTCTGCGTCGTGGAGGCGTGGTTCGCCCACACCCCGGCGAGGCAGTCGGCCATCAGCTCGACGCGCACGGCGCCGCTCTCAGCCCCCTTGGGGTCCTGCTGGGCCCGGTCGAGCAGACCGAGGATGTCCTGGACGTGGTGGCCGTACTCGTGCGCGACGACGTACTCCTGCGCCAGGGCACCGGCGTCGGACCCGAACTGCGTGGTCAGGATCGAGAAGAAGTCGGCGTCGATGTAGACCTTCTGGTCCAGGGGGCAGTAGAACGGGCCCACCTGGTTCGACGCGGTGCCGCAGGCGGACTGCGTGGCGCCCTTGTAGAGCACCGTCTTCGCCGACGGGTACTCCTTGCCGTAGCGCGGGAGCTCCGAGGCCCAGTAGGCCTGCACGGAGTTCACGGTGCCGACCACCCGGCATACGTCGTTCTTGTTGGCGTCGGCGCCGGTCTTGCACTCGGAGAAGGCGCTCCCGCTCTGGTCCCCGGCGGACTCGACCGAGCCGCTGCTGCCCGTGTCGGTGCCGGTGCCCGGGAGGTCGGAGGGGTTGATCCCGAAGATGAGCGCGACGATCAGCAGGATGATGCCACCGAGGCCGCCGCCGATGACCATGCCGCCGCGGCCACGTCCCCCGCCGCCCCCCGACTCGACCTGCGACGTGTCGAGCTGGACGTCGTCGTTGAAGCTCATCGATCCTCCGGTGCGGGTGGGCGTGGCCAGCGGGTCGCTCTGGCTCTCGTAGACTAATGCTCTCAGCCCCTAGCGGCGTTACCGCAAACCGGGCGGTGCGTCCCCGTCACCGGGGCCGCAAACCGGAGCCCCCAAGAACGTCTGGAGTCTGTTGTGATCGCCGCCAGCGGGATCGAGCTGCGCGCGGGTTCGCGCCTGCTGCTCGACAACGCGACCTTTCGCATCGCCGCCGGGGACCGAGTGGGCCTCGTCGGCCGCAACGGAGCCGGCAAGACCACGCTGACCAAGGTGCTGGCCGGCCAGGGCCAGCCGGCCGCCGGCAGCGTGACGGCCACGGGTGAGGTGGGCTACCTGCCGCAGGACCCGCGCACCGGCGACCTGCACGTGCTGGCGCGCGACCGGGTGCTCTCCGCCCGCGGCCTGGACCGCATCATCACCGACATGCGGGCCGCGGAGACCGCGATGGCCAGTGGCGATGACGAGACCCGTGAGAAGGCCATGCGCCGCTACAGCCGGCTCGAGGGCGAGTTCACCGCGCGAGGTGGGTATGCCGCGGAGTCCGAGGCCGCGTCGATCGCCTCTGCTCTCGCCCTGGACGAGCGGGTGCTCGGCCAGCCCCTGTCGACCCTCTCCGGCGGGCAGCGCCGCAGGGTGGAGCTGTCGAGGATCCTCTTCTCCGGCGCCGAGATCCTGCTGCTCGACGAGCCGACCAACCACCTCGACGCCGACTCCATCGCGTGGCTGCGCGACTACCTCAGGGGGTACAAGGGCGGTCTTGTCGTGATCAGCCACGACGTGGAGCTCCTCGACGCCGTCGTCAACCGGGTCTTCCACCTGGACGGGAACCGGGGCGAGATCGACATCTACAACGTCGGCTGGAAGGCCTACCTCCAGCAGCGCGAGACCGATGAGCGCCGTCGCAAGCGTGAGCTGGCCAACGCCCAGAAGAAGGCGGCCGCGCTGATGGAGCAGGCCGAGAAGATGCGCGCCAAGGCCACGAAGGCCGTTGCGGCCCAGAACATGATGCGGCGGGCCGAGCGGATGCTGGCAGGTGTCGAGGGGGAACGGGTCAACGACAAGGTCGCCAAGCTTCGCTTCCCCGACCCCGCGCCGTGCGGCAAGACGCCGCTGCGCGCCACGGGGCTGTCCCGTTCCTACGGGTCGCAGGAGGTCTTCACCGACGTCGACCTCGCCATCGACCGTGGCTCACGCGTCGTGGTGCTCGGGCTCAACGGCGCCGGCAAGACGACGCTGCTGCGCATGCTGGCTGGGGCAGACAAGCCCGACACCGGCCAGGTGGAGCCGGGGCATGGCCTGCGCCTGGGCTACTACGCGCAGGAGCACGAGAACCTCGACGTCTCGCGCACCGTGCTCGCCAACATGAAGTCGGCCGCGCCCGACAGCTTCGGCGAGACGGAGGTGCGCAAGGTGCTCGGGTCGTTCCTCTTCAGCGGCGATGACGTCGACAAGCCGGCCGGAGTGCTCTCCGGCGGCGAGAAGACCCGGCTGTCCCTGGCGATGCTCGTGGTCTCGTCGGCCAACGTCCTGCTCCTCGACGAGCCCACCAACAACCTCGACCCGGCATCGCGCGCCGAGATCCTCGGCGCGCTGCGCACCTACAAGGGTGCGGTCGTGCTGGTGACGCACGACGAGGGCGCTGTCGAGGCGCTCGAGCCCGAGCGCATCCTCCTGCTCCCGGACGGTGTCGAGGACCACTGGGGTCAGGACTACCTCGACCTCATCGCCCTGGCCTGACGCCCGCAGGCAGGCGCCCGCCGGCAGGCATGTCAGGCGGTCGCCTCTCGGGCGGCGGTCACGGGAGCGGGAGTCGCGGGCAGCATGGCCGAGGCCACCAGGCCCGCGGCGCCGATCACCGCCAGCACGGCCATCGCCAGTCCGTACGAGCGCTCCGGGTTGGCGGTGATCCCCGCGACGAGGATCGTGCCGGCGACAGCCGTCCCAAGTGACGAGCCCAGGTTGGACACGCTGCGCGACAGGCCGGAGATCTCGCCCTGCAGCGCGTCGCCGAAGGCCGACTGCACGACGTTGACCGACGGCGTCAGCATGAGGCCGATTCCCAGTCCGATCAGGAAGAGCCCTGGCGCGAAGACCCAGGCGCTCGTGGAGCTCTTCTCCGTGGCGGTGGCGACCATCGCCAGGAAGACGGCGATCCCGGCGATGGTGACGAGGAAGCCACCCATGATGAGCGTCCTCTGGGCGCGCCGCTTCGCGAAGCGCTCGGCGCCGAGCGATGTCGCCAGCAGGCCGACCGTGGCTGCCGTGAAGATCACGCCGGTCTCGATCGCGCCGTATCCGCGCACGACCTGAAGGTAGGCCGCCACGGTGAACGACGCCCCCATGAGCATCAGCCACTGGGCGTTCTGGGTGATGAGCCCGAGGTTGGACGTGCGGTTGCGGAACAGGCTCGTCGACAGCAGGGCCTCCTTGCCGGCACGCTCCTTGGCGCGCATCGACAGGAAGAACCACAGCAGGATGAGGGAGCCGGCCGCGACCAGGCCGACCATCAGCCAGATGTTGTTGTCGGTCGCCAGGATGCCACTGACGACCAGGATGAGGCCGAGGGACGACAGCACCGCTCCGCCGGTGTCGAAGGGTCGCGTGGGGTCGGGCGGCAGGGGGTCCTCGACATGGCGGCTCAGCAGGACGATCGCCACGATGACCAGCGCTTGGAAGACAAAGGCTGCCCGCCAGCTGATCGCCGAGGTGATGAGGCCACCAATGAGCGGTCCCGCTGCCGCGCCGACGCCTCCCATCGCGCTGATCGCCCCGAACGCGCGGGCTCGCGAGGCGACCTCGGTGAACAACAGCGTGGTCAGGATGTAGACGGGCGGGATCAGCAGCGCCGTGCCGACGCCCTCGAGGATGGAGTTGCCGAGGATGAGGATGCCCAGGCCGGGGGAGACCGCGCTGAGAAGGGCGCCGATGCCGTAGACCACGAGTCCCAGCGTGAACAGCCGCTTGCGCCCGTAGCGGTCGGTCAGCTTGCCTCCAGGGATCATGAGCGCCGCCATGACGAGCAGGAAGATCGTGATCGCGACCTGGATGCCCTGGACGGTGGTGTCGAGGTCCTCGCTCATGTCGTTGATCATCACGTTCATGTTCGACCCGGCGAAGCTGCAGATGAACTGCGCGAGGGCGAGCGGGACGAGCACCCTGCGCAGAGCCTTCGTGGGTCGCCCCGTTGTGACGTGCTCGGCCATGGTGCCGCTCCTCCCGTAGGACCGTGTCGTCCCGCCGGACCGGTGTCGTCCGCTCGGCCCCGGGGCTGCCACGGGATCCGAGCGCGGGCAGACGTCAGTGTCCGTTCGATGGTGCCGTGGCCCTCCGGTCGTCAGTAGGGACCAACGTCCCCCGGTCGCCTGCGGCGTGACGGACCCGGTTCAAATAATGGACAGTTATAGAACCTATAACCAAGAAGGGCCAGACTGGACCGCGTCGCCATCCGGACGTCGTCACCCGCAAACGGACAGGAAACGCTCGTGTCAGTCGAGGCCGCGCCCCACGCCACCCGCCCGAACCGGCAGGCGGGCAAGTCGACCGGCGCCTGGGCCGACGGCGACCGCACGCCGCTGAACCACAACGAGGCGTTCAAGCAGGACGACGACGGCCTGAACGTCCGTGCCCGCATCGAGCAGGTCTACGCCAAGGAGGGCTTCGCCTCGATCGCACCCGATGACCTGCGGGGACGGATGCGCTGGTGGGGCCTCTACACGCAGCGCAAGCCCGGCATCGATGGCGGCCAGACCGCCAGCCTCGACCCTGCCGAGCTCGACGACACGTACTTCATGCTCCGTGTCCGCAGCGACGGCGGTGCGCTGAGCACCGAGCAGCTGCGTGTCATCGCAGAGATCAGCCGCGAGTTTGCCCGTGACACCGCCGACATCACGGACCGGCAGAACATCCAGCTCCACTGGATCCGGGTCGAGGACGTCCCGGAGATCTGGCGCCGCCTCGAGTCGGTGGGCCTGACCAGCGCCGAGGCGTGCGGCGACACCCCGCGCGTCATCCTCGGCTCACCGGTGGCGGGCATCGCCGCCGACGAGGTGGTCGACGGGACCCCCGCGGTCCTCGAGATCCTGGCCAACCACATCGGCAGCCCGGAGTTCTCCAACCTCCCGCGCAAGTTCAAGACGGCCATCTCCGGGTCGCCGAGCCTGGACGTGGCCCACGAGGTGAACGACATCTCGTTCGTCGGCGTCCACCACCCCGACTTCGGCCCGGGGTTCGACATCTGGGTCGGTGGCGGCCTGTCCACGAACCCGATGTTCGCGCAGCGCCTGGGCGCGTGGGTCAGCCTCGAGGAGGTTCCCGACGTCTGGGTGGGTGTGGTCTCCATCTTCCGTGACCACGGCTACCGCCGGCTGCGCAACCGGGCGCGGCTGAAGTTCCTCATGGCGGACTGGGGCCCGGAGCGGTTCCGCGAGGTCCTGGAGAAGGACTACCTCGGCCGGGCCCTCGTCGACGGGCCCGCGGCAGCGCAGCCCTCCGAGCACCGCCGAGACCATGTCGGTGTCCACCCGCAGCGCGACGGGCGCTTCTGGGTCGGGGTCGCGCCGATCGCCGGCCGCGTCAGCGGCACCATGCTGCATGCCGTCGCGGAGCTCGCCGAGCGCCACGGCTCCGGCCGGGTGCGGCTGACCGCGCACCAGAAGCTCCTCGTGCTCGACGTGCCCCAGGGCGCCGTCGCTGCCCTGACCGCGGGACTCGACGAGCTCGGTCTGCCCAGCGCGCCCAGCGAGTGGCGCCGCGGGGTGATGGCCTGCACCGGCATCGAGTTCTGCAAGCTGGCCCTCGTCGAGACGAAGGCACGAGCCCGCACGGTCGTGGCCGAGCTCGAGCGCCGCCTCCCCGACTTCGACGTGCCCTTCTCGATCCACGTCAACGGCTGCCCCAACTCCTGCGCCCGCACACAGGTCGCCGACGTGGGACTCAAGGGCATGGTCCAGCGGGGGGCAGACGGTGAGCTGGTGGAGGTCTTCCAGGTGCACCTCGGCGGCGGCCTCGGCAGCGAGCCGTCCCTGGCCCGCAAGACCCGGGCGCTGAAGGTGGCGGCCGAGGACCTGCCCGACTACATCGAGCGGCTGGCCGGCCGGTACCTCGCGCAGCGTCAGGACGGCGAGCCGTTCGCCGTCTGGGCCCGCAGGGCCGAGGAGGACGACCTCCGATGAGCCGTGTGGCCGCCATCTTCTACTGTCCCTTCTGCGCCGAGGAGGACCTCCTGCCAGTGCCGGAGCCGACCGGTGCCTGGTCCTGTGAGGCCTGCGCCCGAGTGTTCCGCGTCACCCTCGAGTCCGTTGACACCAGCAAGGTTCCCGGCCGCGTGGCCGAGGAAGCACAGTTGCGAGGAGAGCGATGAGCACCAGCACGCAGACCGCACGCAGCGCCGAGGCCTTCCGGGCCGTCATCGACCAGGGCGCGGCACGTGTCGCCTCGGTGCCGCTGCGGGCGGCCGGCGCCCGCACGGCATACGAGCTCGGGGTTGAGCGGGCGCGCGAGGCGCTGCGCTGGGCCGCGGAGACGTTCGGCGAGAAGCTGACCGTCGCCAGCTCCATGGGCGACGAGGCCCTGGTGCACCTCGTCGGCACCACCATCCCCGGGGCGGACGTGTTCTTCCTCGACACCGGCTACCACTTCGCCGAGACCCTGGGGACCCGCGACGCGTATGCCGCGATGCTGCCGGTCACGATCCGCACCATCCTCCCGCGCCGGAGCGTTGCGGAACAGGATGCCGAGCACGGGCCACAGCTGCACGACCGCAACCCGGATCTGTGCTGCGCACTGCGGAAGGTGGAGCCCCTCGAGCGTGCTCTCTCCACCGCCGACGCGTGGGTGACCGGGATGCGCCGGGAGGACGCCCCGACCCGCACCGACATCGACATCATCGGGTGGGACGCGCGCCGGGGCATGGTCAAGCTGAACCCGCTCGCGGAGTGGACCCAGGCCGACCTCGACCGCTACGTCGAGGAGAACGACGTCTTCCTGAACCCGTTGCGGCAGAGCGGGTTTGTCTCGATCGGCTGCGCACCGTGCACGAGGGCCGTTGCCCCTGGCGAGGACCCGAGAGCCGGCCGCTGGGCCGGGAAGAACAAGACAGAATGCGGGCTGCACACATGAGCACGACGACGCTGACCACCGGCCGCGGTGCCGAGCAGGCGCTGCCACCCGAGTACACCCTCGACCACCTCGACCACCTCGAGTCCGAGGCCATCCACATCTTCCGCGAGGTGGCCGGCGAGTTCGAGCGGCCCGTGATCCTGTTCTCGGGCGGCAAGGACTCGGTGCTGATGGTGCACCTGGCGCTCAAAGCCTTCGCGCCGGCGCCACTGCCGTTCGCCCTGCTGCACATCGACACCGGCCACAACTTCCCGGAGGTGCTCGAGTACCGCGACGCCGCCGTCGAGCGCCTGGGCGTCAGGCTGGTCGTGGCCCGGGTGCAGGACTACATCGACGACGGGCGGCTGCGTGAGCGCCCCGACGGCACACGCAACCCGCTCCAGACGGTGCCGCTGCTCGACGCGATCGAGGCCGACAAGTTCGACGCGGTCTTCGGCGGCGGCCGGCGCGACGAGGAGAAGGCCCGGGCCAAGGAGCGCGTGTTCAGCCTCCGCGACGCCTTCGGCGCGTGGGACCCCCGCCGCCAGCGTCCGGAGCTGTGGGACCTGTACAACGGTCGGCACGCCCCGGGTGAGCACGTCCGCGTCTTCCCCCTCTCGAACTGGACCGAGCTGGACGTGTGGCGGTACATCGAGCGCGAGCGCATCGACCTCCCGGAGATCTACTACGCCCACGAGCGCGAGGTGTTCAACCGCGACGGGATGTGGCTCACCGCCGGGGGCTGGGGCGGCCCGCGCCCCGCCGAGCAGACCCAGACCCGCCTGGTGCGCTACCGCACCGTCGGCGACATGAGCTGCACCGGCGCCGTCGACTCCGACGCCTCCGACGTGGGGGCCGTCATCCGTGAGGTCGGCGCCAGCCGGCTCACCGAGCGCGGTGCGACCCGCGCCGACGACCGGCTGTCCGAGGCCGCCATGGAAGACCGCAAGCGACAGGGATACTTCTGATGACGACGACCACCGAGCGCGCCCCTACACCGGCCCACGCCACTGCGGACCTCCAGCGCAGGCACGACCTGCTCAGGCTCGCGACCGCCGGCAGCGTCGACGACGGCAAGTCCACCCTGGTCGGGCGCCTGCTCTACGACACCAAGTCGGTGCTGGCCGACCAGCTCGACGCGGTGGAGCGGGTCAGCCGCGACCGGGGTCTCGCGGCCACCGACCTGGCCCTGCTCACCGACGGGCTGCGCGCCGAGCGCGAGCAGGGCATCACCATCGACGTGGCGTACCGCTACTTCTCCACCGCGACGCGCTCCTACGTCCTGGCCGACACCCCTGGTCACGTCGAGTACACGCGGAACATGGTCACGGGCGCGTCGACCGCGGAGCTCGCCCTCATCCTCGTCGACGCCCGCCACGGCGTGGTCGAGCAGACCCGCCGGCACCTGGCCGTCACCGGCCTGCTCGGCGTCCGGCACGTGGCCCTGGCCGTCAACAAGATGGACCTGGTCGACTGGGACGAGACGGCCTACAAGACGATCGTGGTCGAGTTCGAGGAGCTGTCCGCGCGCTTCGGCATCGAGGACGTGGTCGCGGTTCCCGTCTCCGCCCTGCACGGCGACAACATCGTCTCCCGCTCGGAGCGTGCGACGTGGTACGCCGGGCCCACCCTCCTCGAGCACCTCGAGGCCGTGCCGGTGGGCACCAGCCCCGCCGCCCAGCCCCTCCGGCTCCCCGTGCAGTACGTCGTGCGCCCGCGCACGGCCGCCCACCCCGACTACCGCGGGTATGCCGGGCGGCTCACCTCCGGCGTGGTGCGGCCGGGCGACGAGGTGGTGGTGCTGCCCTCGGGACGCCGCACGACGGTGGCCGGCATCGACCGCGCCGACGCCACCGGCGGGGTACACGAGCTCGACGTCGCCTTCGCGCCCCAGTCGGTGGTCCTGCGCCTGACCGACGACATCGACATCGCCCGAGGCGACCTCATCGCCGCGGCTGATGCTCCCGGACTGCTGACCCGCGAGATCACGGGCACGGTTGCGGTCCTGTCCGACCGAACCCTGCGCCCACGCGACCGGCTCCTCCTGCGCGTCGGCACGCGCACCGTCCGGACCATGGTGGCCGACGTCGTCGACCAGCTCGACATCAAGACGATGCAGCACCTGCCGGCGCCAGAAGGCTTGGGCCTCAACGCGATTGGACGACTGAGGCTGAGGCTCGCCGAGGAGGTGGCGGTCGACGACTACCGCGTCCTGCGCCGCACCGGCGCCTTCCTGCTGATCGACGAGTCGGACGGCTCGACCCTGGCCGCCGGCATGGCCGAGGCCCCGGACCGCAGCGCGGGCGAGGGCATCTGATGACCGGGCCGGCCTACCCACTGGCTCTCGACCTGAGCGGTCGACGTGCAGTCGTCGTCGGCGGCGGCCCCGTCGCGGCGCGGCGAGCTGCCGGCCTCGTCGCGGCGGGCGCCGCCGTCGAGGTCTTCGCCCCATGGGTGACCGAGGACCTGCGCGAGCAGGCCGCCGCAGGCGTCGTGGTGTGGCATGAGCGGGAGTACCTCGTGGGAGACCTGGTCGACCCCGAGCCGGCGTGGCTGGTGCACACCGCGACCGGCGACCGGACTGTCGACGACGCGGTGTCGGCGCATGCCGAGGCCGCCCGGATCTGGTGTGTCCGCGCCGACGACGCCGCCGCCTCCACCGCGTGGACCCCGGCCGTGGCTCGCGGTGGTGCGCACGGGCCGGCCGAGGGCATCACCATCGCCGTGACCGCGGGAGGAGACCCGCGGCGCGCGGTTGCGGTGCGCGACGCTGTCGCCGCCGCCCTGGACAGCGGGACCCTGCCGGTGCGCCGCGTCCGCAGGCCCGCCAGTGCGGACAGCGGGTCGGGTGCAGGCAGGGTGGGCAGGGTCTCGCTGGTGGGGGGTGGTCCCGGCGCCGAGGACCTCATCACGGTGCGTGGTCGCGCCCTGCTCGCCGCGGCTGACGTGGTCGTCGTGGACCGCCTCGGGCCGCGGGGACTGCTCGCGACCCTGGGCACGGACGTGGAGGTCATCGACGTCGGCAAGACACCTGGCAACCACCCCGTCGGGCAGGAGCGGATCAACGAGCTCCTGGTGCTCCACGCGAAGGCCGGGAAGCACGTGGTCCGGCTCAAGGGCGGTGACCCGTTCGTCCTGGGGCGTGGGGGAGAGGAGGCGCTGCACTGCGCCGAGAACGCCGTCCCGGTCGAGGTCGTCCCGGGCGTCACCTCCGCCGTCTCGGTCCCGGCCGCGGCGGGGATCCCGGTCACGCACCGAGGCATCACGGCCTCCTTCGTGGTCGCCTCTGCCCACGAGGGCGCGGACGCCGTGACGGCCGCACTCCGGGATGCCCCGGTGGACGCGACCCTGGTGCTGCTCATGGGTGTGACCCGTCTGGCCGAGACCGCGGTTGGCCTGGTGCGAGCCGGCCGCCGGCCCGAGACCCCCGTGGCCCTCATCGAGTCGGGCTGGACTCCCGACCAGCGCACCACCGTGACAACGCTCGAGCGGGCGGCGGCCGACGCCGAGGCTGCTGGTGTCCGTGCCCCTGCCATCGTGGTCGTCGGGGACGTCGTCGCGGTCCGCGAGCGGCTCGGCGACCTCCGCGGCTAGCCTCACGTGGTGACCGAGGCCGTGCCCAGACCCATCGTGCTCCTCGCCCACGGCTCGCCCGACGCCCGACACTCCCGGGGGGTAGAGGCGCTGGCCACGAGGGTCCGCGCCCTCGCACCCGACCGGCCGGTCCACACGGCATACCTGGACCACCACCCTCCCAGCCCGGCCGAGGCAGCAGGCCGTGCCCGGCACGGAGCCGTCGTGCCGGTCCTGCTCACTCCGGCGTACCACGTGCGGGTCGACGTGCCGGACGCCGTGGCATCGATGAACGCGGCGGCAGCAGGCCCGTTCACCGCGACCGGCTCCCTCGGCCCGGATCCGCTGCTCCTCGAAGGCGTGGCGGAGGTGCTGGCCGCTGCGGGCGTTTCCCCCGACCGCGGCACCGCCGTGGTGCTGTATGCCGCGGGGTCCAGCGACAGCGCTGCCGTCGCCACCATCGAGGCCACGCTCGCCGAGCACGGCGCGCCCGAGGGCTGGGGCCCCTGGACGGTCGCGGCGCTCGACGGGGGACAGGCGCTCGACGCCGCACTGGCCGCGCTGCCCTCTCAGGTGGAGCGCGCCGTGTCCGTCGCGTTCATGGTCGCCGAGGGAGTGCTGCGCGACCGGATGGCTGTCGCGTGCCAGCAGGCTGGGATCCCCCTGGTGGCTGGTGCGCTCGGTGACACCGACGCGCTCGCCCGACTCGTGCTGTACCGGGCCGATAGCCTGCGCCGGTGAGCGAAGAGACCCAGCCCCACCCGCACCTGCGCGTCACCCGGGAGGGGGCGGTGCTGACAGTCACGCTCAGCAGCCCGGAGCGCCGCAACGCCCAGACGCCGAGCCTGTGGCTTGCCCTCGCCGCCATCGCCAGGGGTCTGGAGAGCGACGTGCGGGTTGTGGTGATCCGGGCCGACGGGCCGTCGTTCTCCGCGGGTCTCGACCTCAGAGTGCTCTCGCCCAGCGGAATCGAGGGCGAGGTGTCGATCCTCGAGTCCGCCGCGGAGAGCGCTGAGGCGATGGCAGAGGTGATCGCCCCGTTTCAGGAGGGCTTCGCCGCGTGGGCGGACACCCACGCCGTGGTGGTCGCCGCGGTGCAGGGGCATGCGATCGGTGCGGGGTTCCAGCTGGCCCTGGCCGCCGACCTACGGGTGGTCGCCGACGACGTGCAGCTCGTCATGCGCGAGACCTCCCTCGGCCTGGTCCCCGACCTGGGCGGCACAGGGCCGCTGGTGGGGCTGGTGGGCTACAGCAAGGCGCTCGAGCTCTGCGCCACGGGCCGCGCCGTCGGCGCCGCTGAGGCCGTGGCCAGCGGCCTGGCCGCTGTCGCCGTGCCGGCGGAGGAGCTCGACGCCACCACCGGTGACCTGGTGGCGGCCATCCTCTCGGCGCCCGAGCCGGCCCTGCGCGAGCTCAAGCCGCTGCTGCGCGCCGCCCTCACCACGGGTCGGGACGACCAGCTGCGCCTGGAGCGCGAGGCCCAGGGCAGGCTGCTCCACGCGCTGGCGGCTGCCCGGCCCAGGCCCTGAGCGCCGTCCGCTGTCGGTGGCCGGGTGCAGGCTTGGTCCTGTCGGCGCCGCCGCGGGAATCACCCGTTGCCGAGCGGTGTTGACGGGCTAGACGACGACCAGAGACGCGCCCGAGCCCGCTGCAGCAGAGGCGGAACGCGCAGAGGAGGGCCTATGAGCATGCAGGGCTGGCACGCGATGCGTTCGCTGACCAAGGACGACTCGGTCAAGGACCGCCGACTTGCGCCTGGAACCTCCCGTCGGGTGCTCGGCTATGCGCGGCCGTATCGGCGCGAGATCGTCGTGTTCGTTGCGCTCGTGGTCGTCGCGGCGACGCTCGTGGTCGCCACCCCCCTGCTGCTGCGCAAGCTCATCGATGAGGGCGTGACACCGCGCAACCGGTCCGTCGTCATCGAGCTCTCACTCCTGGTGGCCGCTCTCGCCGTGGCGGAGGCGCTGCTGACGCTCGTGCAGCGGTACTTCTCAGCGCGTATCGGCGAGGGCCTCATCTACGACCTGCGCACCCAGGTCTTCGCCCACGTGCTGCGCCAACCCATCGCCTTCTTCACCCGCGCCCAGACCGGGGCGCTCGTGAGCCGGCTCAACAGCGACGTCCTCGGGGCGCAGCAGGCCTTCACCTCGGTCCTGTCCAGTGTGGTGAGCAACGTCGTCTCGCTCGCCCTCATCGTCGCCACCATGGCGACGCTGTCCTGGCAGCTGACCCTGGCGGCGCTGGCGCTCGTGCCGTTCTTCATCATCCCGGCCCGGGTCATGGGCCATCGGCTCGCCGGTCTCACGCACGCCCAGATGGGGCTCAACGCGGACATGGGCACCCGGATGACCGAGCGCTTCAACGTGGCCGGCGCCCTGCTCGTCAAGGTCTTCGGCAAGCTGTCGCGCGAGGACGCCGAGTATGCCGACCGGGCCGGACGGGTCCGCGACATGGGTGTGCGGATCGCGATGAACCGCAGCATCTTCTTCGTGGCCCTCACGCTCGTCGCGTCGCTGGCCACTGCCATGGTCTACGGTTTCGGCGGCCTCATGGCCGTCAGCGGGAGCCTGACGATCGGCACGCTGCTGGCGCTCACGGCGCTGCTGGCGCGCCTCTACGGCCCGCTGACGTCCCTGTCCAACGTGCGGGTGGACGTCATGACCGCGTTGGTGTCCTTCGAGCGGGTGTTCGAGGTGCTCGACCTCCAGCCGCTCATCACCGAGCGCGAGGGAGCGGCGGCACTGCCTCGGGGTCCTGTGCGGGTCGACCTCGAGGGCGTCAGCTTCCGCTACCCGTCCGCCGACGAGGTCTCCCTCGCCTCCCTCGAGACGACCGTGACCGGCGACCGTCGGGGAGGCGGTGACGTGCTCGCGGACATCAGCTTCACCATCGAGCCGGGGCAGATCGTGGCCCTGGTGGGCCCGAGCGGCGCGGGGAAGACGACCATCACCGGCCTCGTGGCCCGACTCTACGACCCGACCTCGGGAGCCGTGCGCATCAACGGCGTCGACCTGCGGGACGCCACCCTCGAGTCCGTGCACGCGACCGTCGGCGTCGTCACCCAGGAGGCGCACCTCTTCCACGACACCATCAGGGCGAACCTGGCCTATGCCAAGCCGGAGGCCACCGAGGCGGACATGGTGGCTGCCCTGCAGGCGGCCCAGGTCTGGCCGCTCGTGAGCTCCCTCCCCGAGGGGCTCGACACCGTCGTGGGCGACCGGGGCCACCGGCTCTCCGGCGGCGAGAAGCAGCGCCTGGCCATTGCGCGCCTGCTGCTCAAGGGCCCCGGCCTCGTCGTGCTGGACGAGGCCACCGCGCACCTCGACAGCGAGTCGGAGGTGGCCGTCCAGCGTGCGCTTGACAGCGCCCTCACCGGGCGCACCGCCCTGGTGATCGCCCACCGGCTCTCAACCGTGCGCGGGGCGGACCAGATCCTCGTGGTCGAGGACGGCCGTATCGTCGAGCGCGGCCGCCACCATGAGCTCCTGGCTCACGGCGGCCTGTACGCAGACCTCTACCGCACCCAGTTCGCCGAGCAGCCCTCGGGCATCGTCGCCTAGCCAGGTGCCGGCCGAGCTAGGCGTCCTCCTCGTCCCAGATGCGCACCTTCCTGGGGCGACCGGGCAGCGGCTCACCGCTCTCGGCCTCCAGGGCGTCGCGGTACTCGCGCCGGACGCCGAAGAACACCAGGATGAAGCCCACAGCCATCGAGCCCCACCACTGGAACGCGTAGGCCTGGTGGGGGCCGAGGCCGGTGTCCGGGCGCTCCAGCCGGGCGGGACGCGGCGGGGTCTGGCCCTGCGCGGTCTGCTCACGGTCCAGCACGACGTAGGCCCCCAGCAGGTCTGTCCCGTCGAGCTGGCCGCGTGCCTCGCGGATGTTGATGCTGGCGAGCTGCCCTGCAGGCAGGTGGTGACCGAGGGACGGCTCCGACGGGCGCAGCCAACCGGTGACGGTCACCTCGCCCGAGGGATTGGGCGGGACCTCCGGCCGCGTCTGCGCGTTCTTCGCGTTGAGCACCCAGCCGCGGTCGACGAGGAGGGTGCGGCCGTCGTCGAGAACGAAGGGACTGAGCACCTCGTAGCCGTAGGCGCCGTCGTACGGGCGGTTTCGGACCAGCAGTGGTGCGCCCGCGGCATACCTGCCGGAAACCCGGACCCGGGTCCACTCCAGCGCGGCGGGCATCGGGTCGGTGCCCACCTGGCCGGCGAGGGGGACCGGTGCGGCGTCGTAGTGCGCGGTGATGCGGTCGGCCCGCACCTTGCGGTCCTCGTAGCGGTGCCACTGCCACTGACCGAGGTAGAAGGCCGCCACGGCGAAGGCCGCCGCGAGGGCCAGGGCCCCCAGCCAACGACGTGTCGCCAAGACCCTGAGCACCGGATCACGGTACCCGCCTTAGGCTGGTGCCTATGACCGGCCTCCCGTTCCCACGCGTCCGCCCCGAGGACGCCACCGTGCCTGCGGGCACGCGAGGGCTCCCGGACCAGTTCGGCCGCCTCGCCCGTGACCTGCGGGTCTCGGTCACGGACCGCTGCAACCTTCGGTGCACCTACTGCATGCCGGCCGAGGGCCTGCCCTGGCTGCCGAAGCCGGAGATGCTCACCGACGAGGAGATCGTGCGGCTGGTGGGGGTGTTCGTCGGCCTCGGGATCCGGCAGGTCCGGCTGACCGGTGGTGAGCCGCTGCTGCGCCGCTCCCTCGTGGACGTGGTGCGCGGGATTGCCTCGCTGGACCCACGCCCCCGGATCGCCATGACCACCAATGGGGTCGGTCTCGACCGGCTCGCCGAGCCGTTGCGCGCCGCCGGCCTGGACCGGGTCAACGTCAGCCTGGACACCATCGACGCCGACGAGTTCGCCGCGCTCACCCGCCGCGACCGGCTGCACGACGTCGAAGCGGGTCTGAAGGCCGCTGCGGCCGCGGGCCTCGAGCCGGTCAAGGTCAACGCCGTGGCGATGCGTGGGCTCAACGACACCTCGGTGGCCGAGCTGCTCCAGTGGTGTCTCGACCGTGGCTACGAGCTGCGCTTCATCGAGCAGATGCCGCTGGACGCCCAGCACGGCTGGGATGCCACCAGCATGGTCTCGGCCGCCGAGGTCCGCACCCGGCTCGAGGAGCGCTTCACCCTCACCGAGCTGCCGGCCTCGGACCGCGGCAGCGCGCCTGCGGAGCGGTTCCTCGTCAACGGGGGGCCTGCCACCGTCGGCATCATCGCCAGTGTCAGCCAGCCGTTCTGCCAGGCCTGCGACCGGGTGCGCCTCACGGCCGACGGCCAGGTGCGCAACTGCCTGTTCTCCCGGACCGAGACGGACCTTCGCGGCCCTCTGCGGGACGGCGCGTCCGACGCGGAGCTGGTGGGGCTGCTGCAGGCGGAGATGTGGCGCAAGGCCCGCGGCCACGGGATCGGTGAGCCCGGGTTCGTCCAGCCGGACCGGCCGATGTCTGCCATCGGCGGCTGAAGTCTCGTCTCAGCCAGCGGAGGCCGGGATCTTCGCAGCGGGCACCGTCTCGATGAGGAAGCCGCGGACCGAGAGGAACTCGCCGAGGCTGACCCGGTGCTCCTCGCACGCCAGCCAGACCTTGCGGCGGTCAGCGGTGTGCAGCTTGGGGTTGTTCCAGAGGTGGGCCCAGGCCGCCGCCGACCGGCAGCCCTTGGCGCTGCAGACGAGGGCCTGCATC
>DASULG010000250.1:0-8568 GCA_036278335.1 Pedococcus sp. | reverse complement strand
CAGCACCGAAGCCGAACCAGCGTGACCCCGCCCCACACCCCGCCGACCCCGGCGGGGTCGCAGCCGTGCCAGGTCACTCCTCCACTCGGCAAGGCGATGCCGGCCATGCGGCATACAGCCGAGTGGGTCCCCGTGCGGGGCCTGTGCCTCTGTGCTTCGGGCGCGTCAGCCGCCGGAGGGCTTGCCGTCGGTGCCGGCCGGAGGTGCCTCGAGCGGCTGGTCCTCGCGAAGCATGGTGAACAGCGCCTTGGCCCGCGCGGTGTCCCACTTGACCGCGCTGCCGGCGCTGGTCTGGAGGTTCTCGCTCGCGATTGGCACGACCAGGCTCAGGCCCTGGTCGCGCGAGACCGCGCGCATGGCGAGCATCACCCGGCCGGCGTCGGTCATGGAGGTGTCCTCGCCCACGATCAGGCCCTTGGCCGAGGCGTGCGTGAAGCCCCAGTAGCGCGACGGGATCAGCACCGTCGACGGGGTGGCGGCCTTCTTCATGATCGCGGCGAGGAACTGGCGCTGCCGGTCGGCCCGGCCGATGTCGCCGCGCGGGTCGGAGTAGCGGGCGCGGACGTAGCCGAGGGCGTTCTTGCCGTTGAGGGTCTGGCAGCCCTTCTTCAGGTTGATCCCCGCCTTCGGGTCGTTCATGTCGAACTTCACGCAGATGTCGACGCCGCCGACGCTGTCGACGACCGAGGCGAAGCCGGCGAACCCGATCTCGACGTAGCCGTCGATGTGCAGGTCGGTGACCTGCTCGACCGTGTGGACCAGCAGCTTGGGGCCGCCGAGGGAGAAGGCGGCGTTGATCTTGTTGCTGCCCCGGCCCGGGATCGGCACATAGGAGTCGCGGGGCAGCGAGATCAGCGCCGGCTTGCCGCCGCCCGCGGGCACGTGCACGAGGATGATCGAGTCGGTGCGCCGGCCCGCCGCAGAGCCGGTCCGGAACTCCTTCTTCTGCGCGTCGGTCAGGCCCTCGCGGCTGTCCGACCCGACGAGGAGGTAGTTGTAGCCCTTGCCGCCGGCCGGCCGGTCGCCTGGGGGCGTGGTGTCCACCTTGGTGACGGAGTTCCAGGCGTGCAGCGGAGTGACCACCATGAAGGCCAGCCACGCCACGACGACGAGCGCGACGAGCCAGCCCCACGGCCGCCGCCGCCGGCGGCGTGGCTGCGCTGCCGTGGGGGCGGGGCGCCCACGGCCGCGGTCGTCACCGTGCGGACCCGGCCCCGACACGGGCAGCGGCCGCGTTCCCGAGCCCGCAGACCGGCCGCGGCCGCGCACGTCGACGACGTAGACGTCGTCGGCGTCCTCCGGCGCGTGCTGGGAGCCGGAGCGCGGGCCCTGGGGGAGCGGGCGTGCGTCATCACGGTGGGTCTCGCGAGGGGTCATGCGGACATGATCCTCTGGATGCCGCGGCAGGACCAAAATGGCCGGAGCGGCTCGACACTCGGAGCGTTGCGGGATCAACGGGATCAGCCCCGACGTCCCGGATACTGGGCGACCATGAAGCGACTCGCCGACGCGTCGGATGACGAGGTCGTCTCGACCGTGGACGTCTCCCGTCGCGAGCCGGGGGCGCTCGGGGACCCCGAGACGCTCAGCCCGCGGCTGCGCCGGCGGCGCGCCTTCACCCTCGTGCTGATGACGCTCGTCCTTCCCGGCAGCGCCCAGCTCGTCGCCGGGAGGCGCGGCCTGGGCCGTGTGGCCCTGCGGATCTGGGCCGCGCTGCTGGCGTCCGGCATCCTCGTCGGCCTCCTGTTCCTGGTCAGCCGCTCGGCCGTGTTCGGGCTGTTCGGCCGGTCCTGGTTCCTCACCATCGTGCAGTGGGCCCTGTTCGGCGTGGCCGCACTCTGGGCCGTGCTGTTCCTCGACGCCTGGCGCCTGGGCCGTCCCCGCGGCCTGGTCGTCACCACCCGCCGCTGGCTGACCGGGCTGACCGCTGCGCTGATGCTGCTCTCGCCCGGCAGCCTCGTCTACGCCGCGAACACCGTCGGCGCGGGCCGCGACGCCCTCGACGCGCTGTTCCAGGGCAAGCACGCGGTCGAGCCGACGGCCGGCCGCTTCAACGTCCTCCTGCTCGGCGGGGACTCCGGCAAGGACCGCGTCGGCACCCGGCCCGACAGCATCCAGCTGGTCAGCGTCGACGCCCGGACCGGCCGCGCCGTGACGTTCGGCTTCTCCCGCGACACCGAGAACATCAACTTCCGCCCCGGCTCGGTCATGCACCGGCTCATGCCCGAGGGGTGGAACTGCGGCGACGAGTGCCTGCTCAACGGCCTCTACACCTGGGCCGAGGACCACAAGGCGCAGTTCCCGGCAGGCACGACGAACCCCGGCGTGCTCGCGACGGAGGAGGCGGTGGAGGCGCTGAGCGGTCTCGACGTGCACTACTACGTGCTGGTAGACCTCCTCGGTTTCCGCGGGATGGTCGACGCCCTCGGAGGCCTGGACATCACGGTCCAGAAGCGCACGCCCATCGGCGGCGGAACCTCCCGCATCAGTGGCTGGATCGAGCCGGGACGCCAGCACCTGAACGGCTACCAGGCGCTGTGGTACTCCCGCTCCCGGCAGGGCTCGACGAACTATGAGCGCATGGCCCGGCAGCGCTGCGTCATGACCGCGATGGTGCAGCAGGTCAACCCCAGGTCGGTCGTGATGCGCTTCCAGGACATCGCGGCCGCCAGCGCCGGGGTGCTGCAGACCGACCTGCCCCAGTCGGAGCTGGGGTACTTCGCCGATTTGGCTCTCAAGACGCGGTCGCAGAAGATCAAGAGCGTGAACTTCGTGCCGCCGCTCATCAAGCCCTGGGACTACGACCCCCGGGTCGTCACCTCGACGGTGGGCAAGACCATCGCCGCCTCGGAGGGCGCCTCCGCCACGACGGCTGCCGCAAAGCCCCCGGTCACCACCACCCGGGCACCTCGGGCGCGCACCAGCCCGGCCACACCCGGCTCCTCGAGGGCCGCCGCCGCGCAGCCGTCCACGGCACCCCTCGCCGACACCGCCGACCTCGGCCAGGTGTGCTCCGCAGGATGAGCCGTCCCGCATGACCCCCACCGCCGAGGCGCGGACGGGCCCGGCTCCCCTGTCGGCAGTGCCGTCCGTCAGTGTCATCGTGCCGGTCCTCAACGAGGAGCGGCACCTGCGCGACGCCGTCCAGATGATCCTCGCCCAGGACTACGCCGGTCCGCTGGAGGTCGTTCTGGCGCTGGGGCCGTCCAAGGACCGCACCGACGACGTGGCCGCCGAGCTGGCAGCCGCGGACCCGCGCGTGCGCACCGTGGCCAACCCCAGCGGCAAGACCCCCAACGCGCTCAACGCCGCCATCGCTGCCTCGCGCCACGAGGTCATCGCCCGCGTCGACGGCCACGCCGAGATCCCGCCGGACTACATCTCCACCGCGGTCGGTGAGCTGGTGCGCGTGGGGGCGGACAACGTGGGCGGCCTCATGGACGCGCAGGGACGCAGCCCCTTCGAGCGGGCGGTCGCGTGCGCCATGCGCAGCCCGCTGGGCGTGGGCAACGCGCGCTTCCACGTGGGAGGCGGCGCAGGGGAGGCCGAGACCGTCTACCTCGGCGTCTTCCGCCGCTCGGCGCTCGAGCGGGTCGGCGGCTACGACCAGCACTTCGCCCGCGCCCAGGACTGGGAGATGAACCACCGGATCCGCGAGAGCGGCGGCCTGGTCTGGTTCACCCCGGACCTGAAGGTGACCTACCGACCGCGCAGCACCTTCAAGGCCCTGGGGCTGCAGTACTTCCACTACGGCCGGTGGCGCCGCGTCGTCGCCCGCCACCACACCGGCACCATCAACCTGCGCTACCTCGCCCCGCCGGCGATGGTCGTCGGCACCTCGGCGGCCATCCTCGTGGGGGTCCTGTGGTGGCCCGCATGGCTGGTGCCCGCGGCATACGGCCTGGCCATCGGCGCCGGCGGCCTGCTCATCAGCAGGGGTGAGCCCCTGCGCGCCCGCCTGCTGACCCCGCTCATGCTCGGCGTCATGCACTGGTCGTGGGGGATCGGCTTCCTGACCAGCCCGCGGACGCTCGCACGGTGAGTGGGACCCTTGGGGCCATGCGCGTCCTGATGCTGGTGTGGACCCCGGTGAGCACCGACACCCGGGTGCTGCGCGAGGCGACCTCCCTCGTGGCTGCCGGTCACACGGTGCACATCATCGGCCGCGCCGTCCCGGAGGACTACACCCCGCCGCCGGGGATCACGGTGGACAGCGTCGGCCGGCCGCCGCTGTCCACCGGGCGCACCCGCGCCCTGTCCGCGCCCGAGCGGCTCGCCCGCTGGGCGCTGCTGCCCAACCACGTGGACCGCAGGATCGCCGGCTGGCAGGCACAGGTCCGCGGCCTCCTCGCCGGGGAGCGCGCCGCCGACGTCGTCCACGCGCACGACTTCACCGCCCTGCCGGTCGGCGCCGAGATCGCCGCGCGCTGGGGGGTCCCGCTCGTCTACGACAGCCACGAGCTCTGGTCGGGCCGGCCGGTCGAGGGGCGTCCGGCGCCGCTGCGGGCCCGCCGCGACCGGGGGCGCGAGGGGCAGCTCGGGAGCCAGGCGTCCGCGGTCATCACCGTGGGCGACGGCGTTGCCCGGGCGCTGCGCGCCGCCTACGGGTGGGACCGGGTGCACGTGGTCCGCAACTCCTTCCCACGCCCACCTGACCTGCCACCGCCGCCCGCGGCGCCGCAGCGACTGGTGTATGCCGGGCGGCTGGCGGCCTACCGCGAGCTCGAGGTGGTGGCCGAGGCGAGCCGCCGCGTGGCGCTGCCCATCACGGCGGTCGGCCCCGCCGACCAGGAGTGGCTCAGCGGCTTCGAGCCCGGCCGGGTCGAGGTGCTGCCGCCGGAGAGCCTGCCGGCCGTCGACGAGCGGCTGCTGGCGGCCGGAGCGGCCCTGGTCACGCACTCGGACCGCTGGCCCAACCACCGCCTCGCGCTCCCGAACAAGCTGTTCCACGCGGTCAGCCTGGGGGTGCCCGTCGTCGCCACCGACGTGGGCGAGCTCGGCGCGATCGTGCGCGAGCACGGCCTCGGCACGCTCTACCGTCCGGGGGACGCAGAGTCGCTGGTCAGGGCCACAAAAGAGCTCCAGGACCGCTACGCAGAGCTGGTCGCGGCGGTCGCCGCGGCGCAGCAGACGCTGTCCTGGGACCGCGACGAGGCTGAGCTCATCGAGCTCTACCGCAGCCTCGGGGCGACCGCCGCAGTGTGAAAGAGCACTGCTGCTGAGTGTCTATGCTATGGGTTCCGGTGTTGCCACAGCCGGCACCAGAACGTCGCACACCGGGAGAAGGGTGACAGATGACCGAGGCCAAGAACGCGGCCACGACCGAGGGCTCTGACGCCGACCTCGCACACCTGGCCGACCACGAGGCCAACCGCGAAGCCCTGTCGCGCGCAGCCGACTCGGGCTTCCTCACGGAGTACCAGGTCTACGAGCCGCACCGTGTCGGCCTGCCGCCCCTGGTGCCGTACGTCACGGAGCTGTGGCGGCGCCGCGAGTTCGCTGCGCAGCTGTCGAAGACCAACATGCGGGCCGCCAACACCCGCACGTTCTTCGGACAGGTGTGGCTGGTGATCAACCCGCTGCTGCTGGCGGTCGTCTACTACATCTTCACGAACATCCTCGCCCACCGTGCGAACGGCGCAGCCTTCCTGGCCCACCTGGTGGCCGGAATCTTCGCCTTCTACTACGTGTCGGGCGGCATCACGACAGGCGCGCAGTCGGTGATCGGCGGTGGCTCGCTGATCGCCAACATGGCCTTCCCGCGCCTGCTCATGCCGCTGTCGGCGATCCGCACAGCGTTCTTCAGGTTCCTGCCGACCGTGCCGGTGTACCTCGTGATCCACGTGCTCGCGCACCAGCCGGTGTCCTGGAAGATGGTGCTCTCGCTCTACTTCCTGGGCTGCATGACCATGTTCGCGGCCGGCCTGGCGGCCATCTTCGCGACGCTTCAGGTCTACTTCCGCGACACGATGAGCTTCCTGCCGTACTTCCTGCGGATCTGGCTCTACCTCTCGCCGGTGATCTGGTTCGTCGAGGACGTGCCGCGTCGCCTGGCCCCGCTGATGAAGTTCAACCCCCTGTACTCGATCCTCGGCGGCTGGTCCGACCTGCTGGTGCGCAGCGACGTCCCGCCGGTCAACATCTGGGTCGCCGCCGCGGCCTGGTCCATCACGACCCTCGTCATTGGATCACTGTTCTTCATGTCTAGGGAGCGTGAGTTCGCTGTCCGACTCTGACACCCAGTCCACGACCGCCCCGGTGGCGGCGCAGGCTGCGCAGGCCGCTGCGCCACCGCCGCCGCCGCCGACCGCCCCCCCGGCCGTCAGGGTCCAGAACGTGTCGATCACGTACCGGACCACGTTCGAGCGGACGCCGACGTTCAAGAGCGCGATCGTGCGGCTCGGCCGCGGTGAGCGCGCCGTGCGCGAGGTCCAGGCCCTCAAGCACGTCAGCTTCGAGGTTCCCGAGGGCACGTCCCTCGGCATCGTCGGCGCCAACGGCGCCGGGAAGTCGACGCTCATCCGAGCCCTCGGCGGGATCCTGCCGCCGACCGAGGGGCGCATCGAGGTGCACGGCCGCATCAGCGCCCTGCTCGCGCTGGGCGTGGGGTTCAACCCCAACCTGTCCGGCACCGACAACGTCATCCTCGGCGGCCTCGCGAACGGCCTGTCCCGCAAGCAGGTGCAGGAGCGCGCCCAGGAGATCGCTGACTTCGCCGAGCTCGGCGACTTCATGGACCTGCCGATCCGCACGTACTCCTCGGGCATGCGCAGCCGCTTGGCCTTCGCGGTCTCGGTCCACATGGACCCCGACATCCTGATGATCGACGAGGCCCTGTCGGCCGGCGACGCCAAGTTCAAGAAGAAGGCCGCCGACAAGATGCACGAGCTGATGGAGTCCGCTCGCGCGATGTTCCTCGTCAGCCACGCCCTGGGCAGCATCAAGGAGATGTGCAACGCGGCGATCTGGCTGCACAAGGGCGAGCTCATGCTGCAGGGCAGCCCCGACGAGGTGGTCGCCGCCTACACCAAGTTCCTCGAGGTCGGCGAGGACGCCTTCAGCCTCGAAGACCTGTGACCGCAGCGCTGGAGCACCCTGACGTCAGCGTCGTCACCTCCGGCCACGATGTCGCCGACGCCCGGCTCCACCGGCTGGTGGCGGCCCTTCAGCGGCAGGGCAGCAGCGTCGAGGTGCTCGGCCTGGGCGATCCCGCAGGTGCCCCCGACGGCGTGCCGGTCCGCACCTGGGCCCGTCCGGGCATGCTCGGACGGGCCTGGCTCGCCGCCCGGCTGGGCTGGCTGGCCCGCGGCCGGGTCGTGCTCGTCCTGGACCCGGATGCCCTGGTCCTGGCCGCCGTCGCGACCGCCGCGCGCCGCAGACGCCTCGTCGCCGACGTCCACGAGGACTACGGGCGCCTGCTGCACGACCGCGGCTGGGCCACCGGGCTGACGGCCACCGTCGCGCAGGCCCTCGTCCGGCTCGCCGACCGGGTGGCCGCGCGTGCGGCCCTGACGCTGGTCGCCGACGAGCACGTGCCGCCCGCGCGGGCCCGGCACCGCCTGGTGGTGCGCAACGAGCCGGACCCGTCCCTGCTGCCGCCGGTGGCCGAGCCCGCCGCCGACCCGCGCGCCATCTATGTCGGGGACGTCCGGGCCTCCCGCGGCCTGGTGGCCATGCTCGACGCCGTCGCCGCCGCTCCGCGCTGGCGCCTCGACGTGGTCGGCCCCGTGGCTGCCGGCGACCAGGCCGCGCTCGACGCCCGCCTGGCCGCGGACCCCGACCTGGCCACCCGCGTCGAGTGGCACGGTCGGCTGCAGCCGGGCGCCGCCTGGGAGGTCGCCCGCGGGGCGTGGGCCGGGCTGTGCCTGCTCCAGGACACCCCGGCCTTCCGTGACGC
The DNA here is from genome assembly GCA_036278335.1 of Pedococcus sp. Classification (GTDB taxonomy): domain Bacteria; phylum Actinomycetota; class Actinomycetes; order Actinomycetales; family Dermatophilaceae; genus Pedococcus_A. The sequence continues at coordinate 671 of DASULG010000250.1, read as the reverse complement.
CGTCCCCAGCAAGCTCTACGAGTACCTGGCGGCCGGCCTGGTCCCCGTCGCCACCGACCTACCCCGGCAGCGCGAGCTTCTCGCGGAGGCCGGCGCCGGGCTGGTGGTCCCAGACGCGGCCGGCGCGGCCGAAGCGCTCCGCCTGCTCGAGGCCGATCCCGCGCTGCGCAGCACCCTGCGCGAGAAGGGCCTGGCCTGGTCACGGGCCCGCAGCGCCGGCCCCACGGCATACGACGTCGCCGCAGCGCGCATCAAGGAGCTCGCACGTGCCCGCTGAGCCCACGCGCCGCCCCCGGGTGGCCATGGTCGTCAACAACGGCATGGCCAACGACGCCCGCGTCATCAAGTCGGCCCAGACCCTCGCCCGTGCCGGCGCCGACGTCGTCGTCCTCGGGGTGGCCTCGCCGGGGCAAGGACGGCAGGAGACCACCAGCGCCGGGGTGCGGTACGTGCGCCTGCCGGTGTTCCCTGCGCGCGGCGTCACCCCTGCCTACGTGGTGTGGGCACTGCGCCGTCGCTTCGGGAGGCTGTTCGACCCGAGCCGATGGCGGGTGGCCATGCCGGCCACCGCCTACTTAGCGCGTGCCTTCGTGCCCGAGCTGCGAGCCCTGCGCCCCGACGTCGTGCACGTGCACGACGTGCACCTCCTCGGCGCCGTGGAGCACGCCTTC
>DASULG010000249.1:0-11656 GCA_036278335.1 Pedococcus sp. | reverse complement strand
TGTCCCGAGGGGCAGGTCACCCCCTCGATGAGCACGACCGGGCCGGTGCTCGCCGGCGACGGCGCAGCCGCAGCCCCACGCGGAAGGGGCGCGCGCCGGACCCGCGCGGCGCGCTCCTGTGGCCGCAGGGAGACTCGCTTGACCGCGACCGTCGGCCGCATCACGGTCCGGCCCTCGGTCCGCCCCTCGGGCGGGCCCTCCGTGCTGCCTTCCGCGCTGCCCTGCGTCGTACCCGCCGTGCTGCCCTCCGTGCTGCCCGCGAGGCTCGCGCTCGCGTGGTCCGGGGCAGCCTGACCAGGGCGGGGCACGCCCACCGCCGCGGTGCCGGTTGCGCCCGTGCGCGCAGGGGCGACGCCTGCGCCGTGCGCTGGCAGGTATGCCGGCCGCTCGAGCACGCGGGCGACCTCCTGATCCGGGGGCGCCGCACCAAGCTTCGGGGGCGCCGCACCAAGTTTCGGGGCCGGCGCACCCTGCTTCTCGGGCGAGGGCGCCGGCCTCCTGCTCCGCAGGGTCGCCCCTCCTCCGGGAACCGTGCCGGCCAACAGGTCCAGCGGGAGACGGAGCGCTCCGGTGGTGGCGCCACGGCCGGCGCGCTCAGCGGCGGCAGGCGCGCCCTCGGCGTTGGCGGGCGTGCCCTCAATGTTGGAGGCCATGCCGCCCTCGACGGTGACGGTCTCGAACGACCGGTCGATGGTGCGCTCGACCCACGACAGGGCCTCGGCGGCACTGAAGGTCACGCCCTGCGCGCCCGTGACCGACACCGTCACGGCGCCGTGGGCCAGCACAGCGAGGTGGTCGTCGGTGGCGATCATCAGGACGAACCCGGGCACGTCCTCCGGCTCGGCCTCGGTGAGCAGCCGCGCTGCCTGCCGGAAGCGTCGTCGCCCCGTCGGGTCGGGGCTCAGTGCGCACAGCGCGATCAGCTCCGCGGTGGTTAGGGCCAACCCGTCGGTGACGGTCGGGACGACGAGCAGCACGTCCGGCCCGCGGTGGACGACCCCGCCACCGGAGCGGACCTCCACCGCCCCCCAGTCGAGGGGTGCCGACCAGCCGGTCGTCACAGGACGGGCCCGGTGTCCAGGGCCAGGTCGAGGTTGACGGCGGCGCTGATCAGGGCGAGATGCGTGAAGGCCTGCGGGAAGTTCCCCAGGGCCTCGCCCGACGGACCGATCTCCTCGGCATACAGGCCAAGGTGGTTTGCATAGGTGAGCATCTTCTCGAACGTGTGGCGCGCCTGGTCCAGGCGGCCGGCCCGGGTGAGGGCCTCCACGTACCAGAACGAGCACAGGTTGAAGGTGCCCTCGGCCTCCGTGAAGCCGTCGGAGCCGTCGTTCTGGTAGCGGTGCACGAGGCTGTCGGTGACCAGCTCCTGCTCGATGCGGTCCAGGGTGGCCAGGAAGCGGGGATCGCGCGGGCCGCTGAACTTGACGAGCGGCAGCACGAGTGCGCCGGCGTCGAGGGTGCGGCTGCCGGGAAACTGCACGTAGGCCTTCCGCTCGGGGCTCCACGACTCTTCCTGGACGTGCAGGTACGCGCGATCGGCGCTCGCTCGCCACCTGTCCAGCGGCGCCGGCAGCCCGCGCTCGGCGGCGATGCGCGCCCCCCGCTGGAAGGCCACCCAGGTCATGACGCTGGAGTAGGTGAACCGCTGCATCGGACCGCGGACCTCCCACACCCCGTGGTCGGCCTTCTCCCAGTGCCCCTCGAGCCAGTCCAGCTGGCGGCACAGCGCCACCCAGAGCTCGTACGAGATGGGCTCGGCATACCGGTCGTAGAGGTACACCGAGTCCATCAGCTCGCCGTAGATGTCCAGCTGCAGCTGGTCAGCGGCCCCGTTGCCGATGCGCACCGGCCGGGAGTCCCGGTAGCCACGCAGGTGTTCCAGGCTCTCCTCGGCGGGGACCGGGCCGCCGTCGAGGGTGTAGAGGATGCGCAGGCCGGCCCCGGGAGGCGTCTGGGTGCAGCGGGCCTCGAGCCAGTCCATGAAGGCCGCCGCCTCCTCGGAGAAGCCCAGCCGCATCAGCGCGTAGACGGTGAAGGCGGCGTCGCGAACCCACGTGAAGCGGTAGTCCCAGTTGCGGCTGCCCCCAACGGACTCCGGCAGCGACGTCGTCGCGGCGGCCACGAGCGCGCCGGTGGGCTGGTAGACCAGCAGCTTCAGGGCCAGGGCCGAACGTTCGACCATCTCCCGGTAGCGGCCGCGGTACCGCGACTTCCTGATCCAGTGCTGCCAGTACGCCAGGGTGCTGGCGAGCAGGTCCTCGGCCTCCACCAGGTCCAGGGGCCGCGTCGAGCCCTGCCGCGACAGCGACAGCGCCAGCAGCTCACCCTCCGCGAGAACGGGGTCGGCGACGGCGGCCGAGCCCTCGGCCTGCAGCGGCACCGTCGACCTCAGCACCAGCTGGCCCGCCGGCGAAGAGAAGAACGCCCCGGCCCCCTCGACGATGTCGACCTCCGTGCGGGCCCGGCCGTAGTCGAAGGCCGGTGCGCAGCGGATCTGGACGCGCACCTGCCCCCGGACGGCCCGCACGATGCGCACCAGCTGCAGCGCCCCGCGGCCGTTGCGCTCCCGCGGGACCATGAAGTCGACCACCTCGCCGACCGAGCTCTCGCCGAGGAACCGGGTCACCAGGATGTTCGAGTCGGGCAGGTACATCTGCTTGGTGCGGGTGGCACCGGCGCAGCGCACGCTGAACCGGCCGCCGCGCTCGTCGTCCAGCAGCGCCGCGAAGACCGAGGGCGAGTCGAACCGCGGCAGGCACAGCCACTCGATGTCGCCCTCGGTGGAGACCAGGGCGGCGGTGTGCAGGTCCCCGATGACGCCATGGTCCTCGATCGGGGCGTGACCGGTCAGACCCTCAGCGCCCTGTCCACGTGCAGCCATACCGCGCCGCCTTTTGCCCTGCGACACCCGAACCCGCTACCTGCCTGCGATGGTAGCGCCGGATCTGAGCACCGAGAACGCCCAGACTCGTGAGACCGCTGAGACCGGTGACGCCTCAGCTGACGTGAATGCCGGGGCGGCGTTGCGGGTCGGGTTCGACCTTGCGGATGATCTCCCGGACAACGGGCGGGGTGTCGCCGCGGCCGAGGAGCAGGTAGCGCAGCAGGTGTGCCACCGGTGAGCCCTCGGACCACTCGAAGAACGCGTGAGGGCGCACCCCGGTCGCATCACGCAGCGCCAGGAGGACGGCGGCGATGGCGTTGGGCGCGGCCGGGCTGGCCACGCGCAGGATGCGGTGGTCACCGATGGTCGCGCCACGCACGCGCAGCACGTCGCTGAAGTCGGACGGGTCGTCGATGTCGACCTCGAGGAACAGCACGTCCGCCCGGCCCGGGACGGGGTTCATCGACCGCTGCTCGGCCTCCTTCGCGGCGTACTCGGCCTCATCCCCGGCCTGGCGCTTGTTCGCGATGAGGTGCAGGCCACCGTCGTACGCCACGGACGCCTCGATGAACTCGCGCGCCGCGTGGTCGAACTCGATGTGCTCCACCCGCAGCTCGGTCGTGCGGGAGATCCGCGAGACCAGGGAGATCACGATGATGCCGAGGATGAAGAGGGCGGAGATGGCGATGCCGTCCGGCTTCTCGCGGATGTTCTCGACCAGGGCGTACAGCAGGATGAGTGTCAGGACCGCGAACCCTGCCGTCGCGGGCTTCTGACGGTACCGGTACGCAGAGATGGTCACCGCGACCGCGCCGGAGACCATCATCGCGAGGATGCCGGTGGCGTACGCGCCGGCCTGGGCGTTGACGTCGGCGCCGAACGCGACGGTGATGACGAGGCAGATGAGCGTGTAGACGAGCACGACCGGGCGCACGGCGCGGCCCCACTCCGGCGCCATCCCGTACGAGGGCAGGTAGCGGGGCACGATGTTGATCAGGCCGGCCATCGCCGACGCTCCGGCGAACCACAGGATCAGGATGGTGCTGATGTCATAGACGGTGCCGAACGCGTCGCCCAACTGCTGGTGGGCCAGGTACGCCAGAGCTCGGCCGTTGGCCTCACCGCCGGCCTTGAACTCCTGCGGGGGGATCAGGACGGTCGTCACGAAGCTGGTGCTGAGCAGGTACACGGACATGATGAGGGCCGCGCCGGCAAGCAGCTTGCGGGTGTTCCGGATGCGCGAGCGCAGCTTCTCCTTCGGGGTCTCCCCCTCGGCGGCGACCAGCGGCATCATGCTCACCCCGGTCTCGAACCCTGACAGGCCCAGCACGAGGAGCGGGAACGCGAGGACGGCTGGGCCGATGGCCCCGCCGATGCCACCGCTGTCGGTCAGCGCTGACGTCCAGGTGGACAGGGCGCCTTCGGTGGTGAACACCTCGACCAGGCCGCGGATCACGACGATCGCGTTCAGGAGCAGGAAGACCCCCACGAGCGGGATGGCGACGCTGACGGCCTCGCTGAACCCGAGCAGGAACACGCCCCCGAGGACGAGCAGCAGGAACACGGTGATGGCCACGGCGTGCCCCTGGAGGCCGTGGGGGAAGAACGGGCTCTCCAGGACGTGCACGGAGGCGTCCGCCGCGGACAGGGTGATGGTGATGATCCACGACGTGGCGACGAACCCGAGCAGGACCAGGACGAAGACCTTGCCGCGCCAGAACGGCAGCAGGTCCTCCAGCATGGCCACGGACCCCTGCCCGTGCGGGCTCTCCCGGGCAACCCTGCTGTACATCGGCAGCATGCCCAGCAGCGTCAGGGCCACGATGAGCAGCGTCGCCAGCGGCGACAGGGCGCCGGCGGCGAGGGCCGCGATGCCGGGCAGGTACGCCAGGGTGGAGAAGTAGTCGACCCCGGTCAGGCACATGACCTTCCACCACGCCTGTGGCGTGGCGTGCTCCTCCTCCGACTCCGGGCCCACCGGTTGCACCCGGTGCTCCAGCAGCCAGCGCGCCGCAGGGCTGCTCGGCTCGCGCGTGGTGGCCGGACTCGGCACCCGGGCGGGCATGGCCAGGCGGTCTGAAGCGTCCATGTCGTCTCTCTGCTGCGGGAACCGTGCGTGCGGCGTCAACCCTACGGTCACCCTGACCACGCGCCCTGCCCGGCGCGGCCCTGCGCGGTGCGGTCGCCGCATACCTCGCCCCGGCTTCTTGATCCATTCCAGAAGATGGAGCAGACTGACTGAATGCCCACGAGCTCGGACTTCGAGCGCATGCTGCGCGGCGCCGAGCTCCGCGTGACGCGTCCGCGGCTGGCAGTGCTGGCCTCCGTGCACGCACATGCGCATGCCGACACCGACACCATCATCAGCTCCGTGCGCGGAGAGCTCCCCGCGGTCTCCCACCAGGCCGTGTACGACGTGCTACGTGCGCTGACCGCCGCGGGGCTGGTGCGGCGCATCCAGCCGTCCGGCTCCCTCGCCCGCTACGAGTCGCGCGTCGGGGACAACCACCACCACGTCGTATGCCGCGCGTGCGGCACCATCGCCGACGTCGACTGCGCCGTCGGCCACACCCCGTGCCTCACCGCGTCCCACGACCACGGCTACTCGATCGACGAGGCCGAGGTCACCTACTGGGGCACCTGCCCCGACTGCGCTGTGGCGGCGCCAACCCGCTGAGAGCACAGACCACCCAAGCCCCACCACAACAGTGACAGGAGATGGACTCACGTGTCTGCACACGGCAGCGAGAGCGAGAACCCGGTAATCCCCTCCCCCGAGCCCAAGATGGATCGGCGGCCGCACACCAACAGGGACTGGTGGCCCAACCAGCTCAACCTCCAGGTCCTCCACCAGCACTCCCCTCGCTCGAACCCCCTCGGTGAACGCTTCGACTACGCCGAGGCGTTCAAGCGCCTCGACGTGGAGGCCGTGAAGCAGGACCTCATCGAGGTGATGACCACCTCGCAGGACTGGTGGCCGGCCGACTTCCGCCACTACGGCGGCCTGTTCATCCGGCTCAGCTGGCACGCTGCCGGCACCTACCGCATCGAGGACGGCCGCGGAGGCGCCGGTGACGGCTCGCAGCGCTTCGCCCCGCTCAACAGCTGGCCCGACAACGCCAACCTCGACAAGGCCCGTCGTCTGCTCTGGCCGGTCAAGAAGAAGTATGGCCAGAAGATCTCGTGGGCCGACCTGCTGGTGCTCGCCGGCAACGTCGCCCTGGAGTCGATGGGCTTCAAGACCTTCGGGTTCGGCTTCGGCCGCGAGGACATCTGGGAGCCCGAGGAGATCTTCTGGGGCCCCGAGGACACCTGGCTCGGAGACGAGCGCTACAGCGGCGAGCGGGAGCTCACCGGTCCTTTCGGCGCGGTGCAGATGGGCCTGATCTACGTCAACCCCGAGGGCCCCAACGGCAACCCCGACCCGATCGCGTCGGCTCGCGACATCCGTGAGACCTTCCGGCGGATGGCCATGAACGACGAGGAGACCGTCGCCCTCATCGCCGGTGGCCACTCGTTCGGCAAGACGCACGGCGCTGGTCCGGCGGAGAACGTCGGCCCCGAGCCGGAGGCTGCCCCGCTGGAGGAGCAGGGCCTCGGCTGGCGCAGCACCTACGGCTCCGGCAAGGGCGCCGACACCATCACCAGCGGGCTCGAGGTGACCTGGTCGAACACGCCCACGCGGTGGGGCAACAGCTTCTTCGAGAACCTCTTCCGCTACGAGTACGAGCTCACCCAGAGCCCCGCCGGTGCCAACCAGTGGGTCGCCAAGGACGCCGAGGCCACCGTGCCCGACGCACACGACCCGTCGAAGAAGCGCCTCCCGACGATGCTGACCACCGACCTCGCGCTGCGGTTCGACCCGGCCTACGAGAAGATCTCGCGCCGCTTCTACGAGAACCCGGAGGAGTTCGGCCTCGCGTTCGCAAAGGCCTGGTACAAGCTGCTCCACCGCGACATGGGCCCGGTCTCGCGCTTCCTCGGGCCCTGGGTTCCGGAGCCCCAGCTGTGGCAGGACCCCGTTCCCGCGGTCGACCACGAGCTGGTCGGCGCGGACGACATCGCGTCCCTCAAGCGCACGATCCTGGGCACCGGGCTCTCCGTGTCCGAGCTGGCCTCCACGGCGTGGGCCGCTGCTGCGAGCTACCGCGACACCGACAAGCGCGGTGGGGCCAACGGTGCGCGGATCCGTCTCGCGCCGCAGAAGGACTGGGAGGTCAACGCCGGCACCGCCTCGGTCATCGAGCGGCTCGAGCAGGTGCAGCAGGAGTTCAACGGCGCACAGTCGGGCGGCAAGCGGGTGTCGCTGGCCGACCTGATCGTGCTGGCTGGCTCCGCCGCTGTCGAGCAGGCCGCCCGGGACGCCGGCGTGCAGGTCGAGGTGCCGTTCGCACCCGGCCGCACGGACGCCACCCAGGAGCAGACCGATGTGGAGGCGTTCTCGGTGATGGAGCTGAGGGCGGACGGGTTCCGCAACTACCTCCGGGCGGGCGAGAAGCTGCCGCCGGAGACGCTGCTGCTCGACCGGGCCAACCTCCTGTCGCTGACGGCTCCAGAGATGACCGTGCTCATCGGCGGCATGCGCGCCCTGGGCGCGAACCACGGCGGTGCCCAGCACGGGGTCTTCACGGACCGCCCCGGCGTGCTGAGCACCGACTTCTTCGTGAACCTGCTCGACATGGGCACCGAGTGGAAGGTGTCGACCGGCACCGAGAACGTGTACGAGGGCCGCGACCGCGCCACTGGTGCGGTCACCCGGACGGCCACGGCCGTCGACCTGGTCTTCGGCTCGAACTCGCAGCTGCGCGCGATCGCCGAGGTCTACGCCGAGGACGACGCCAAGGAGAAGTTCGTCCAGGACTTCGTCGCTGCGTGGGTGAAGGTCATGAACCTCGACCGGTTCGACCTCGCCTGAGGCGCAGGGGCCCCGGCCACCACCGACGTGGCCGGGGCCTTGCGGGGTTCGGGCGGTCAGGACGTCTCGACCACGCGCGCACGTGGCGGCGGTACCGACGCCCACGGCGATCCCGCGCTCGTCGGTCGAGCGCGGCCCAACTGGGTGCGCCCCCTTTCCCAGCGCCGTCGCCCGGGCGGCGGGCGCTCTCGTGCCGAGTGCCGGTCCTGGGCTCAGCACGGGTTCTCACACGCCGGTGTGGCCGGGCACGCGCCGCACCCGTGGCGGTCAGGGGTATGCCACGTGGGCCGGGGGGCGCCCACGCGGCATACCGGGGGAGGTCGTGAGGGGTCAGGCCGGCAGGGGCTGGCCCTCCTGCTTGCCGAGCCGGGACCTGGTCTCGGCCACGTCCATGCCGTGCAGGCGCAGCAGGTTCTCCCCCAGGATCTTCCTCTTGGCCTGCTCGGTGAGCTGGGGGTATCCCCAGCCGTCGACGAGGTCCTGCGGGAGCTCGAAATCCCAGAAGGCACGGATCGCCCACTGCGGGTGGAAGAGCGGCGCCTCGGAGCCGTAGACGATCTTGTCCTCACCACACCAGAAGAGCAGCTTGCCCAGGATCTCGGCGAACATCCGGGGGGCGCGCACGACGAAGTTGATGGTGGCCGCGAGCGAGGCGTGCAGGTTCGGGTAGCGGATGAGCTGCCAGCAGGTCTCGTCGATGAACGGGAGACCGACGTGGTAGATCACGAAGTTGATGTCGGGGAAGTTCGCGGCGGCCCCGTCCATGTCCCAGGTCTGGGTGAACTCGACCGGCTGGGGTCCGAGCGGGACGCCCTTGTGCACGCCGACGAGGTTGATCCCGAGCTTCTGCAGGTGCTCGAAGACCGGGAAGGCGACCTTGGGGTCGTCCATGCGCCACGGCACCGGCCCGCCGTCCTCGTAACGCACGTTGTAGAACTTGAACCCCTTGGCGCCGAACTCCTCGACCTGGCGGGTGACGTCGTCGAGCGCCTTCTTGCCCTCCAGGGGGTTGCAGGTGCCCCAGAACACGGTGCGGTCAGGGTCGAGGGCGGCGAGCTCGGCGCAGCGCTGCCACGCACTGAGCCCGTCGCGGTAGAGGTCGGTCAGCGGCAGCGGCATCGCGATGACGAGGTCGTTGTCGGACTCGTTGTAGACCATCTGCCGGATCTCCTCCGGGCTCCACTTGTGCAGGAACTCCTCCGAGGGCATCACCGTCTGGCCCTCAGGGGTCAGCGTGGCGTGGAAGGCGTAGAGGTGGTTGGAGAACATCGTCCCCGCCTGCCCGTAGGCGTTGTCTGCCTCGAAGTTGAAGGGGTGGGCCACCCCGTCGAATACGATCGCGTCACCGATCATGGCTCAGTGCTCCTTCGTGGCGGGTTCGGCTGTGGTCCAATGCTGTTCGACGTATGCCGTGGGGTCACCGGCAACCGTCGGCGGGGGCAGGAAGCGCAGCTTCTCGCGGGCGCTGGGGGCCAGGCGCTCGGTGCTCCAGGCCTCGTCCCAGACGATCTCGACATCTGCCTGCGCGACGCCTGGCATCTCCTCGACGCTGGTCCTGATCTCGGTCAGCACCGTGCTGGCGAACGGGCACCAGCCGCTGGTGAGCAGCAGCTCGACCCGGGCCCTGCCCGTGGTGTCGATGTGGGCACGGTGGAGCAGGCCCATGTCGACCACGCTGATGCCCTTCTCCCGGCAACACGGGTCGTAGACCGCGGCGAGCCGCTCGCGGATGGCGGGGTCGACGGCGTTTCCCCCGGTGGAGGTGCCTCCGACGCTCTCCCTCCCGGCTCGCGCGGTGGTGGGGCTCGTCATGAGCGTCAGTGTCGGTGGGCGACCGTCCTGCGCATAAGCCCCCGGGATTTCCCATGGCGAAACGTCTGTCCCGGGGGCTGCGTGCGCCGCTAACCTCGATCGGAAGGGCGCCGTCGGGAGGAGGCCGCGCGATGAGCCAACCCGAGCTGGCGGTGGCGCGTGGCCCCGAGCCGGACGACCTCGTGCAGAGCGTCTCTCGGGCGCTGCGCGTGCTCGAGGTGGTGACCGCCTCCCCCGGGCTGCCCGTGAAGGCGATCGCCCGGCGAAGCGGGCTCAACCTGTCGACGACCTACCACCTGGTGCGCACCCTGGCCTACGAGGGCTACGTGCGCCGGCTGGCCGACGGCTGCTACGACGTGGGCACCGAGCTGCCCCGCCGCTTCCACGACGTGGTGGAGTCGCTGTGTCGCCCACCCCAGTCGCGTGACGTGTTGTCGCACCTTGTGCAGGTGACCGGCTTGTCGGCCTACCTCGGACGGCTGAGCGCGTCTGGCATGGTCGTCGCCGAGGTGATCGAGGGGCCGGGGTCTCCCTACCTGGAGGACTTCGAGGTCGGGCTCGAGGTCGCCGCGCACGCAACGGCGCTCGGCAAGGCGCTGCTGGCCGCGATGCCGCGGGCAACCCGCAGGGAGTACCTCCGGTCGCAGGGCGGCCTGCCTGCCTTCACCGCGCAGACGGTCACCGACCCCGACGTCCTCGAGGGGTGGCTGCGCTCGGTCGACCGGGCCGCACCGGTGGTCGAGCACGGCGAGTACCGGGACGGGGTTGCGTGCGCGGCTGCGCTCGTGCCGCACACCCCGGAGGCGCCGGAGATGTCCCAGATCGGGCGCCCGGCGGGAGGGCCGGTGTGGGCGGTGGTGGTGTCGACCCGCACCGACGAGCTGTCCCCGCAGGTCGGTGCCCAGCTGATGCGTGCCGCCCGCGACCTGGCCCGCACCTGAACCTGTGGCAGGGCGCGGCCGGGCCGGGAGGAAACGAACGTCGTGGTCACCCATGACGCTTGCGGCTCACCTGCGGGAAGCCTCGTAGCTCGTTCGGCCGCCGACGCCGGCCAGGACCTTCAGCCACGGCAAGCAGCTGCCGATCTCCCCAGCAAGTACTGACGTGCACTGACAACAACTGGCGTCAACGAGCGGTCCGGCCATGAGTTATGATGGTCGCGCCGCGACAGGCCTACCGTGGGTAAAACCGCAGGTCAGACCCGTCGCGGACGCATGTGAAGCACCACCGAGGCCAGGTAGCTCAGTTGGTACGAGCGTCCGACTGAAAATCGGAAGGTCGGCGGTTCGACCCCGCCCCTGGCCACCTCACGAAACCGCAGGTCAGTCAGGGGCTGAACTGCGGTTTCGTGTCTTTCCGGCACGTGCTTGCCAACCGATTCTGCTGACAAGCGGCCTCCCGATCCGGCCCCAGCAACCGCGCGAGCACCTCGGCCGCCTCCAGTGCTTGGTCCTGCAGCACGGGGCTGGACCCGCAGGGTGATGGCGAGGTCGGCATGCCTCTGATGGGTCACGGCGCGGCTACGACGTGCGGCTGCGCAGTGTCTCCACGCCGTCGCCGGCGAGGTCGGTGATGTGGGCTGACCGGCCCGTCATCGCCATGAGCAGGGAGAGCAGCGGACCCTCGACGACCGGCCCCTGGCCGTGGTTCCAGTCCTGATCAGTGGCTTTGAGGGTGAGTCCGGCGATCCGGTTCTTGGTCCCGATGAGGGTGTTGGAGCCCTTGTAGAAGTCGGCGACCTGCCGGACGGCGGCGGGGTCGTAGGTGTGGGAGATGCCGAGCGGGCGGCGGATGTCCTCGCTGTGGACGACGACCTCGCCGAGCCAGGACGGCTTGGGTCCGGGCGGTGCAGAGGTGGAGTGCTGGACCGCGCGGAACGCGGCGAGGGTCGCTCCCGAGTCGGGCCCGAGATGCTTGCGGATCTCGCCATTGACGAACTTCTGGAAGTTGAAGCCAGTAGAGGCGAAGCGCACCAAGAAGGTCCTCGGGTTCAGCGACGCGGTCGCGGTCATGTGTGCCACGACGTCACGCACTGTCCATGA
>DASULG010000248.1:0-3213 GCA_036278335.1 Pedococcus sp. | reverse complement strand
CACCCCACATGTAGCGTCTCCCAGCCGTCACACCAGCCTCATCTGACACGTCACGGCGCGTCGCCCACGCCGCTGACCTGCGGTGATACATCGTTCGGATGATGTTTGCGGCAGTCGCTTGCGTCGGGGGTCGCAGTGAGACAAGATATCCCTACATCTAGTGGTTACACCGTTGTCATTCCTCCACATGTAGTGCACAGGCTGGCAGCAGTTACCCACAGATGCAGACCAGTTGTCCCCAGCGCATCCACACACTCATCCCCAGCCCGCCCGGAAGGAGAGCCCACATGCACTGCCCGTTCTGCCGGCATACGGACTCCCGGGTGATGGACTCCCGCACCACTGACGACGGCTCCTCGATCCGCCGCCGCCGCCAGTGCCCGGAGTGCGGCCGCAGGTTCACCACGATCGAGAGCGCGAGCCTCACCGTGGTCAAGCGGTCGGGGGCCTCGGAGCCGTTCAGCCGCAGCAAGGTCCTCGCCGGTGTCCGCAAGGCCTGCCAGGGCCGCCCGGTCACCGAGGACGACCTGGCGCTGCTGGCGCAGCGGGTCGAGGAGTGCATTCGCCAGCAGGGGCACGCCGAGATCGACGCCCACGAGGTGGGTCTGGCGATCCTCGGCCCGCTCCGCGAGCTCGACGAGGTGGCGTACCTGCGCTTCGCGAGCGTCTACCAGGCCTTCGACTCCCTCGAGGACTTCGAGGCCGCGATCACGCTGCTGCGTGCCGAGCGAGATGCCACCGGCATCGAGCCGGGCACCGGACCGCAGCCCAAGAGCACCGGTATGCCGCCGGCCTGAAGTTAGCGGCATACCGGCACCACCTAGGGGGACGGCCACCTGACAGCCACTGTCAGTGGTCCAGCCGACAATGGCAGTACCGCGCCAGCACCACCCCAGCACCACGAGCAAGAGCACCGAGCAAGACCATGCAAGACCCAGCACGACCACGCAGGACCACGCACGTCCACACCAGCACCACCACACCACGAGGGGTCAGGGAGGCCACCAATGACAGAAACCGCCGGAGCACGTGCAGGTGCCCGCAAGAACGGTCGCGGCAAGGGCATTGCCATCGAGCGGATCTACACGACCCCTGGTGTGCACCCCTATGACGAGGTGACCTGGGAGACGCGCGACGTCGTCCAGCAGAACTGGAAGACCGGCGCCACGATCTTCGAGCAGCGCGGTGTCGAGTTCCCCGACTTCTGGTCGGTCAACGCCTCCACGATCGTCACCACCAAGTACTTCCGCGGCGCGCTCGGCTCCGACAAGCGCGAGCAGAGCCTGAAGCAGCTGATCGACCGCGTCGTGCTGACCTACGTCAAGGCCGGCAAGGACCACGGCTACTTCGGCACCGCCGAGGACGCCGAGATCTTCGAGCACGAGCTGACCTACGCCCTGCTGCACCAGGTGTTCAGCTTCAACTCGCCCGTGTGGTTCAACGTCGGCACGTCCAGCCCGCAGCAGGTCTCCGCGTGCTTCATCCTCGCGGTCGACGACTCGATGGACTCGATCCTCAACTGGTACAAGGAGGAGGGCAAGATCTTCCAGGGCGGCTCCGGCGCCGGCCTGAACCTCTCCCGGATCCGCTCCTCCAAGGAGCTGCTGTCCTCCGGCGGCACAGCCTCCGGCCCGGTCTCCTTCATGCGCGGCGCCGACGCCTCCGCGGGCACCATCAAGTCCGGTGGCGCCACCCGCCGCGCGGCCAAGATGGTCGTCCTCGACGTCGACCACCCCGACATCGAGGAGTTCGTCGAGACCAAGGCGCGCGAGGAGGACAAGATCCGCGCGCTGCGCGACGCCGGCTTCGACATGGACCTCGGCGGCAAGGACATCACCTCCGTCCAGTACCAGAACGCCAACAACTCGGTGCGCGTCACCGACGAGTTCATGCGCGCGGTCGAGGAGGGCACCGACTTCGGCCTGCGCTCCCGCACCACCGGCGAGGTCATCGAGTCCGTCGACGCCCGCAACCTGTTCCGCAAGATCGCCCAGGCCTCCTGGGAGTGCGCCGACCCGGGCCTGCAGTACGACGACACCATCAACGACTGGCACACCAACCCCGAGACCGGCCGCATCACCGCGTCCAACCCGTGCTCGGAGTACATGTCGCTCGACAACTCCTCGTGCAACCTGGCGTCGCTCAACCTGCTGAAGTTCCTCAAGGACGACGACACGTTCGACACCGTCACCTTCCAGAAGGTCGCCGAGCTCGTCATCACCGCGATGGACATCTCCATCTGCTTCGCGGACTTCCCGACCGACCCGATCGGTGACACCACGCGTGACTACCGCCAGCTCGGCATCGGCTACGCCAATCTCGGCGCGCTGCTCATGGCCACCGGCCACGGGTACGACTCCGACGGCGGCCGCGGCCTCGCTGCCGCGATCACCTCGCTGCTGACGGGCGCCGCCTACAAGCGCTCCGCCGAGCTCGCCGCCGTGGTCGGCCCGTATGCCGGGTACGCCCGGAACGCGGATGCCCACAAGCGCGTGATGCGCAAGCACCAGGCCGCGAACGACGCGATCCGCACACTCGACACGATGGACAACGACATCCACCGCGCCGCCACCAAGGCGTGGGACGCCGTGGTCAAGCTCGGTGAGAAGAACGGCTACCGCAACGCGCAGGCGTCGGTGCTGGCCCCCACCGGGACCATCGGCTTCATGATGGACTGCGACACCACCGGCATCGAGCCCGACTTCTCGCTGGTGAAGTTCAAGAAGCTCGTCGGCGGCGGCTCCATGCAGATCGTCAACCTGACCATCCCGCGCGCGCTGCGGAAGCTCGGGTACCAGGAGGAGTCGATCGAGGCGATCGTCGAGTACATCGCCGACAAGGGCCACGTCATCGACGCCCCCGGCCTGAAGCCGGAGCACTACGAGGTGTTCGACACCGCGATGGGTGCGCGGGCCATCTCCCCGATGGGCCACGTGCGCATGATGGCCGCGGTCCAGCCGTTCCTGTCCGGCGCGATCAGCAAGACGGTGAACCTGCCGGAGACGGCCACGATCGAGGAGATCGAGGACGTCCACATGCAGGGCTGGAAGCTCGGCCTCAAGGCGATTGCCGTGTACCGCGACAACTGCAAGGTCGGCCAGCCGCTGTCCGATGGTGGCTCGACCGCCAAGGACGCTGCTGCTGACAAGGCGACCGCTGCTGCTGAGGCCAAGGTCGAGAAGGTCATCGAGTACCGCCCGGTGCGCAAGCGCC
>DASULG010000247.1:0-2152 GCA_036278335.1 Pedococcus sp. | reverse complement strand
AGCTCCCCGAGGCCCTCGTCATCGACCGAACCGTCCTCGAGTGGCGGCTCGACCCCGCGGGCCGGTGGCGCGTGCCGGAGCTGGAGGGCCCCGGCCAGGTCGTCATCGTCGCCTGCCGCCAGGGGTACAGCTCGAGCCTGGCGGCGGCCTCGCTGCAAGCGATAGGGCTGCCGCACGCGACGGACATGGTCGGCGGGGTAGAGGCGTGGCTGGCCGCCGGACTGCCGGTCCACCGCAGCCCCGCAGACGTGCGCGAGTAGCGCTCGGCGGGCGCGAGCAGCGGACGGCGGGCGAGCAACAGGCCGGCTACACCTGGCCGGACAACAGGCCGGACAACAGGCCGGCTACACCTCGGCCGGACGCCTCGTTCCCGCGACCTCGCGGTGCCGGGGCTTCTTGGTCACCAGCGGGATCAGCAGCGAGACCAGGGTGATGATGCCGATGACGGTGAAGCCCAGGGTGTAGGCCTTCTCCTCGCCGATGAGCGAGGCGATCAGGAGTGGGCCGATGATGCCGCCGATGCTCCAGCCGATGAGCATCAGCCCGTAGATCGCACCCACATGGCGTACCCCGAAGAAGGACCCAGCCGTGGAGGGCATCGTGCCGAACCCGCCGCCGTAGCAGGTGTACACGAGCGCGGCGAGCACGGCGAAGACCGCGGCGTTCGCGGCGTGCGGGATCAGGAGCAGGCACACGCCCTGGATGCCGAGGATCCCCATGAACGCCGGCATCTTGCCGATGATGTCGGACAGCCAGCCCCACAGGATGCGCCCGCCGCCGTTGAAGATGGCCAAGATGCCGACCAGGCTCGCCGCCGCCGTCTTCGAGTAGCCCGCGACGTCGGTGGCGGTCCCCGCGGCGACAGCAATGAGTGAGATACCGGCAGTCACGCTCATCGTGAGGATGCCGGTGAGCAGGTACCACTGCGGCGTGTGCATGGCCTCGGACGGCGTGAAGTCGCCGCCAGTAGTGGCTGCAGCCGGCGCCGCGGCGGTGCGTGCGGCTGCGGCCTTCGGGGCCGACGCGGCATGGTAGCCCTCCGGCGGGTTGCGGAACAGGGAGCTGCCGATGAGCAGGGCGACGAGATAGCCGATCCCGAGCCAGAGGAAGGCCCGGGTCGGGGTGCTCGGCGTGTTGTCGATCAGGGCCTGCCCGGCGGGAGCCGTGATGACCGCGCCGAAGCCGAAGCCCGCCACCGCGAGCCCGGTGATGAGTCCCGGCTTGTCGGGGAACCACTTCTGCAGCATGGCGATCGGCACGATGTAGACCATGCCGAGCCCGAAGCCGCCGATGATGCCGTAGCCGAGGACGAGCAGCCAGAACATGTCGGCGTTGCTCGCGAAGGACGCGAGGATGACGCCCACGCTGTAGATGACGCCGCCGGCCATGGCGACCGTGCGCGGGCCGCGCTTGTCCTGGATCCGGCCCCCGATGTAGCTGCCGACGAAGATCATCCCGATCACCACGCTGAACGGCAGGGCGGCTTTGGGCTTGGACCAGCCGAAGGCCTCCTCGCTCTGCAGCGCCTTGGCGAAGACGCTCCACGCGTAGACGGAGCCGATCGCGAGCTGGACCAGGATGGCGGCGACGAGGATGACCCACCGGTTGGGCACGCCCGCTGGCCCGGCCTCCCGCCCCGATGCTGTTGTGGCACTGCGACTCTCACTCACGGCATACCTCCCCTGGATGGCCCGGCAGACTCACCGGGTGGTGGTGATGGAGTCGTCGGTGACCCCGTTGGCGCGTCGGCGCTCGAGACGTTCCCGCTGTGGCTGGACGGTGTACTTCGGGTCCTTCGCGGAGGCCATGCCCGCCTCGAAGACGCCGAAGCGGGTCAGGGCCGAGCCGGCCATGAGCGCGAGTCCGCTGACCGCGGCGGCGACCCGGTTGCGGCCGAGCAGCGCCGCACCGAGGGCTCCTCCAGCGGTCAGGAGCTTGCTCAGCTTCAGGAGCTGCCCCGCCCTGCCCTCGTGCAGGGGCTCGGCCACGAGAGGGTCCATCGACCGCCTCATCTGCTCGAAGGCCCCCAGCTCGACTGCGGCACCCACCGCCGCCAGCTTGCGCGCCGGCCCGTTCTGGTCGGTCGGGGTCATCACCAGCGCCAGGCCGGCCGCTGCCGCGTTGGCGGAGCCGACGAAGACGAACGGCAGCT
>DASULG010000246.1:0-2142 GCA_036278335.1 Pedococcus sp. | reverse complement strand
ACCAACCCGTCCGCCCGCGCGACCGACCTCCTGAAGGAGGTCTTCAAGCGGTAGTCGCCTAGAAGTCGTGGGAGGGTTGCTGGCCGAGGACGTGGTCTCCTCGGTGGGCGGCCAGCGCGCGGGCGTAGCGACCGGTGAGCTCGGGCATGAGGCTCCGGCCCTCGGGTGGGCGCTCGAGGCCGAAGACGGTGCCCGGGAAGTCCAGGGGCTTCTGCACCGCCCAGATCCGCTCGTGCTCACCGGGCGGGAGGATCTGCGCGGGATCGCCCACCGCCACCCAGCCGATGGGCACGGTGGCGTCCGCGGCGAGCGCGGTGTTGACGTGCACCACTCCGTTGATCCGCACCTCCGCCCGCGCGCCGAGGCGGGCCCCGTTGAACACCGAGGCGCCGGTGGCCACGAACACGCACTCCTCGACGGTGCAGCCGGTGAGGTGCGCGTGAGGGCCGACCAGCACGTGGTCGCCGAGGCTGGCGGGATGCCGGGCGGTGCCGCGCACGACCGCCTGCTCCATGACGATGCAGTGGCGGCCGATCGTGACCGGGCCGCCCTCGGCGACGAGCACCGCGCCGAAGAGCACGCAGCTCTCCGCGCCGACGGTCACGTCGCCGCAGACGGTGGCGGTGGGAGCTACGTAGGCGGTGGGATGGATACTGGGGCGCCGGCCTTGATGCTCGAGCAGCATGGGTGTCCTCCTGCCCTACTGGTATCACGACCCCGGGGACGCCCCAAGTCCCGCCGGGAGGCGTGCGCGAGGCTGTGGTAGGGTACGCTCGACCCGCCGGATCATCGTCTGGACCGCGTGGGCGTCTGGACCGCGTGGCGTCTCGACCGCGCGGGCACGCCAGCGCGTTGGCGCCCCCCTCGAGTGGCTCCGTCAGGCGTACGCTGGCCCCACCCGGGCCGAGGTCGATCGGTGGAGCTCTCGACCATCCATCGCGGAGTACCTGGAACGATTCGGCGGCCAGCTCACAAGGGGAGGGCGGCTCATGCGCCAGTTACTGGATCTGGCCCGAGAGAACGCCGGCCTGAAGGACGAGATGCTCCATGTCAGCGAAGAGGTGCAGGCGGTGGCGCGGGGCCTGGCCGCCGGCCCTGCGAAGGGAAAGGAGAACGGCATGCCGAGGATCATTCAGCTCGCACCCGACGGAGGGGGCCGCTACATCGCGGTGGACCGTGACGGCCAGGTCTGGCGGGGCGAGACGAAGCGCACCAAGCCCGACGGGGTCGAGTTCATCGCGTGGGTGCCGCTACCTTCGGAGTTTCCCAGGGGCACGCCGTGATCGCCACCATCTCCGCCCCTCGTCTGGGCGCCGCGCTCGGCGGCCTCCTCGCGCTCGCCTCGGCGGCCTCCGCCGACTGCGCCTGGGTCCTGTGGCTCGGGACCGGGACCACCTATACCGTGTTCGTCGCGTACGGGGGACAGGCGGGGGAGAAAGAGTGCAAGGAGGGGGTCGCCCAGCTGATGGGCGAGATGAACAAGAACCGCAAGCAGCTGAGCGAGTTCCTCAAGGCGAGCAGTCGATACATCTGCCTCCCGGATACGGTGGACCCACGGGGCCCGAAGAGCATCAAGTGAAGGCCGGGAACCCTTGACGGGGCCGGGGTCCTCGTCTATAAGGGCCCGTCAGGCTCAACGTGCCATCGATCACCCGCGTGCGCGTACGGTACAAGGACACCGACACGATGTCGGTCGTCTACTACGGCAACTATCTCACCTACTTCGAGGTGGGGCGCGTGGAGTACCTGCGCGAGTACGGCTGGCCCATGTCGCGCGTGAACGAGCGGGTGCACCTGCCGGTGGTGGAGGCTTTCGTGAAGTACCTGAAGCCGGCCCGCCTCGACGATCTGCTCGAGATCACGTCGCGGGTCAGCGAGCGCAAGCGCGCGAGCTTCCGCTTCGTCTACGAGATCCGCAGCGAGGCCGGCGAGCTGGTCGCCACCGGCCACACGCTGCACGCGTGCTGGAATCCGGCCACCGCCCAGATGATTCCCATCCCGGACTGGCTGAAGGAGATCATGCCCGATGCCGACCTCGACCCCGTCACGATCCGACGCTGACCGGAAGCCCCGGCCGATCGCGCAGATCGCGCGCGACCTGGGGCTCACCGAGGACGAGTGGATCCCCTACGGCCACGACAA
>DASULG010000245.1:0-2069 GCA_036278335.1 Pedococcus sp. | reverse complement strand
CAGATCGGCTTCCCCACCGCCATCGACGGTCGGGTCGACAAGATCGTGGACAACCTCGCCGTCGTGAAGCCCACCTTCATGGGCGCCGCCCCGCGCATCTTCGAGAAGGCCTACGCCCGCATCACGATGATGATGGCGCAGGAGGGCGGCCTCAAGGAGAAGCTGTTCCAGTGGGCCACCGGCGTCGGCGCCCGGGCCGCGGAGCTGCGGGCACAGGGCAGCGAGCCCACGGGGCTGCTCGCGGCGCAGTACGCCCTGGCGGACAGGCTGGTGCTGCACAAGGTGCGCGAGCGCTTCGGGGGCCGCGTGCGGTTCTTCATCTCCGGGTCCGCCGCCCTCAACAAGGACGTCGCAGCCTGGTTCGACAGCGTGGGGCTGCTCATCCTCGAGGGATACGGCCTCACCGAGACCAGCGCCGCCTCCTTCGTCAACCGCCCCAGCGCCTACGCGCTGGGGAGCGTGGGCTGGCCCCTGCCCGGCACCGAGGTCAAGCTCGCCGACGACGGCGAGATCCTGCTCCGCGGTCCCGGCGTCATGGAGGGGTACCACCACAACGAGGAGGCCACCGCCGAGAGCCTCGACGTCCAGGGCTGGCTGCACACGGGCGACATCGGCGAGCTCGACGAGCGCGGCTTCCTGCGCATCACCGACCGCAAGAAGGACCTCTTCAAGACCTCGGGCGGCAAGTACGTCGCGCCCTCGGCCATCGAGACGATGTTCAAGGGCATGTGCCCCTACGCCAGCCACATGCTCGTCCACGGTGCCGACCGCAACTTCGTCTCCGCCCTGATCGCCCTCGACCCCGAGACGATCGATGGCTGGGCCGCTGAGCAGGGTCTGGCCGGGAGGCCCTACAGCGAGGTCGTCAGCTCTCCCCAGTGTCGCGACATGGTCCAGGGCTACATCGACGAGCTCAACCTGGGCCTCAACCGGTGGGAGCAGATCAAGCGGTTCACCATCCTGGAGCGGGACCTGACGGTGGAGGAGGGGGAGCTGACCCCGAGCATGAAGCTGCGCCGCAAGCACGTCGACGAGAAGTACCGCGGCCAGCTCGACGCCCTCTACACGGGCGGCCAGACCGTCGGCGGCGGCTGAGCGCTGCCTGGCCCCGGCTCAGCCCTGCCTAGCGCTGCCTGCGTCTCACGGCGCTGCCCGCTGTGAGACTCATGCACCGCCGCGTATGCCGGCTCTGTCCGCCCACGCAGGACCATGTCGGATTCCTGCGAGTGCCTGTCGGTCCGGCCGGGCAGACTGGGGCCCATGCACGAGGACACGGAGGCCTGCGTCCGGGCCGTCCAGGCCAAGGACGCCCGCTTCGACGGGTGGTTCTTCACCGGGGTGCTGACGACGGGCATCTACTGCCGGCCGAGCTGTCCCGTCGTGCCTCCCAAGCCGCGGAACATGCGGTTCTACCCCAGCGCCGCCGCCGCCCAGCTCGCGGGTTTCCGGGCCTGCAAGCGCTGTCGGCCCGATGCCACCCCGGGCTCCCCGCAGTGGAGCACGCGGGCCGACCTGACCGCGAGGGCCATGCGCCTGATTGCTGACGGCGTCGTCGACCGAGACGGCGTGGGCGGTCTGGCCCGGCGACTCGGCTACAGCACGCGCCAGGTGGAGCGTCTGGTGGCCGCCGAGC
The DNA here is from genome assembly GCA_036278335.1 of Pedococcus sp. Taxonomy (GTDB): domain Bacteria; phylum Actinomycetota; class Actinomycetes; order Actinomycetales; family Dermatophilaceae; genus Pedococcus_A. Next base: position 436 of record DASULG010000245.1, on the reverse strand, counting down.
TCGGTGCCGGACCGCTCGCCCTCGCGCGGGCGCAGCGCGCCCAGACGGCTCGGGTCCTCATCGAGTCGACGGCACTGCCGATGACCGAGGTCGCCTTCGCGGCGGGTTTCGCCAGCCTGCGCTCGTTCAACGCCACCGTCCAGGAGGTGTTCGCGCAGACCCCCACCGAGCTGCGTCGACGGCGCCGGGGCGTGGGCGAGGGGAGGCGCCTCGGTGCGGAGGCCACCTGGCACCACGTGGCCCTGCGGCTGCCCTTCCGCCGCCCCCTGCTGCCCGACAGCCTGTTCGGGCACCTGGTCGAGACCAGGGTGCCCGGAGTGGAGGAGTGGCGCGAGGGCGCCTACCGGCGCACGCTGCGGCTCGCTCATGGCCCGGGCATCGTCGCCCTGAGGCCGTGCGAGGACCACGTCGAGGCGCGAGTGTGGCTCAGCGACCT
>DASULG010000244.1:0-5831 GCA_036278335.1 Pedococcus sp. | reverse complement strand
GTTCTCGTCGCGCCTGCGGCGAAGCTCACTCGCGAACGACGGCCGCGGCCCCTGGTCTCTGATGGGGCACCAGGAACGCCTCGCCCTCGCGACGAAGCCTGTCATCGTATGCGTCCGCGAGGCCAGACAGCTGAGCGCTTCCATCACCGGCGAAAGAAGGCCCGTGCATCAACGCAAGGGTGCGTGGCGTCAGGTCGGCCAGGCGGCGCATCGTCGCGCCAGTTCGTGGTGTGAGGCAGGTCGCTGAGAACAGGTCTTCGGCTCGCATGGCCGGGCCAACCATCTCGCTCTCCACGAGGGGGCGGCTTTGCTGTGCGCCCGAGCATCCGCTCGCAGCGCGGCGGTAGACATCAACCACCGCTGCTCGACGTACGCCACATCGTGTGCACGGTCGGGCCACGGTCGGGGAGATCGAACGCGCCAAGGGGTCTGAACCCATACCGCTCGTAGAGGGGAACGTTCGCCGGGTTGCTCGCCTCGAGGTAGGCGTTGGCTCCCTCTGCGTCAATGCTGCGCAGGTTGTCGGCGAGCAGCCTCAGGCCGTGCCCGTGGCCGCGATGCGCCGGCTCGGTCGCGAGCAGGCTGAGGTAGTAATGCGGCTCCTCACGCGGGTGGGCGGCCTCAAAGAGCTCGAAGGCACGTGAGACCCGCGCGGCCACGGGGTCGGGCAGGTCGGCAAGGAGCGCCGCCATCGTCGCCTCCTGGTCCTCGGACATGTCGTTGCCGCGGGGCGGGATCCAGATGCTGGTCGCGACGTCGCCGGCGGCGAGCCAGACCCAGGGGTAGCGCAATGCCCCCTCGACGAACAGACGCCAGAAAGCTCGATGCTGCTCTCGCCGCGCGTTAGGGTCCGGGAACGCCCACGCCCACGTGGGGTCGTCATAGAACGCGCTGACAACGAGCTCCGTGACCGTGCCAGCTTCGTCCTGAGTCGCGACCCTTGGCCCGTCATCCACCGCAACCAGCCCCTCGTCTGACAGAGCGGAGCACCCGCCACCCCGACTCGTCGCTCAGCGACTACCGCAACAAAGTATGGCGATGAGCAGGTGGGGCGGAAGGGTGAGCGCTTCTCTTCCTGCTGGAGGAGGACGATGGCACAGGTCGGGTCTTCGACAACCGGACGGTCACGTGCGTGGGGGGCACTCGGCGGCGGCCGGCCAGCAGGCAAGAAGAAAGCCGCAGGTCGGGGGAGGGCCCCGACCTGCGGCTTCGTGGTGGGAGCGGGTGACGAGAATCGAACTCGCGTAGCCAGTTTGGAAGACTGGGGCTCTACCATTGAGCTACACCCGCGCAGACCCCGGCGTTGTCCCCGCGATCCGAGGCGTTAGCCTAATGCCCGCTGTCGCGTCGGCTGAAATCGGCTCGCCGGCAACGGGGTATGGCGCAGCTTGGTAGCGCGTCCGCTTTGGGAGCGGAAGGCCGCCGGTTCGAATCCGGCTACCCCGACAAGACACGAAGGGCCCCCGCACCATGGCGGGGGCCCTTCTGTGTGCCGGTCCGGCGGGGCCGTTCCCAGCGGTGCCGTTCCCAGCAGTGCCGTTCCCGATGGTGCCGGTCTCAGCGTGGCGCCGGTCAGCCCTGTCCGCTGGCGCGGAAGGCCACCCACGCGTCGCTCATCCGCTCCGCCTGGCCCTTGGTGAACATGTCCATGCAGGAGTCCTGCGAGTAGTCCATGAAGTTGCGGATGGGGTCGGTCCCCGGGGCCGCGCACGAGTCGGCGCCCACGGGGCAGTTGAACTGCGGGTACGCCTCCTTGGGCGTGTCCGCCACGAAGTCACCCGAGGCCGAGCAGCCGCTCTTGAAGGTGTGCTCGAGCATCAGCCAGTGGCCGACCTCATGGGTGAGGGTGTCGCCGAGGGTGTACTTGGTGTACCCCTCGCCCGTCCCCCCCGGCATCGACTCAGACATCATCACCACGCCGTCGATGAAATCTCGGCCGTTGTTGTAGCCCTTGGGGAAGTACGACCAGCCGAGCAGACCGCCCCCGTCGGTGCCGTAGACGTTCAGGGTCGTGGAGTCGCCCTCGTAGAGCGCCTGCTTCATGTCCCGCTCGGTCTTGGTGCCCGGAGTGACGGAGTACCACTGCGGGTTCACCGTCCACGTGGTCTTGGTGAGGTCGAAGCGGAACGGCGTGTTCGCGGCGTCCGGCGCGGTCGCCCCCGAGTAGGAGTCGTTGAGCACCTTCATCTGCGCCGCGATGAGCCCGTCGAACCGGTGCTGCTCGGCTGCGGTGAGGGTGTGGTCCGAGATCATGTGGAACACCGTGGGGACGGTGACCGTGCCGTCGCCGAGGTAGGGCGAGTCCTTGATGACGCCGTAGGCCTTGGCCTCGTTGTCCGGGTACAGCTTGGGCTCCTGGGCGGTGCTGCCGTCGGGGACGCGCGCTCCGCTGGCCCCCGTGCCCGAGGCGCACGCGGCGGCGCCGGAAGAGGGTGTGCCGGCCGCGCTCACGGCGCCGGTCGCGCTGCCGCCCAGCAGGAGTCCGGCGGCAGCCGCCCCTGTGATCGCCAGCCGGAGAGATGTGGTTCTTCGCATCGGTGCACCCATCGTCATTGCCTTTCGCAGGAAGTGACCCCCTGTGGGAGATTCCTCCGCACGTTACCTGCGGCACACGGAGCCCGCATGGCGAAAAAGGACGGCAGACCTGCAGGTCAGAGGCCGTACTCCTCGAGCAGGCGGAGCCAGATCTCGCTCATCGTGGGGAAGCTGGGGACCGCGTGCCAGAGGGTGCTCAGCGGCACGCCGCCGACGATCGCGACGGTCGCCGCGTGCACGAGCTCGGCGACGTCCTGACCGACGAAGGTGGCCCCGACGATGGTCTCCGCGTCCTCGTCGACGACGATCCGGGCCTTGCCCTGGTACCCCTCGGCCTGCAGGCCCGAGCCTGCGGCGCTGTCCATGGGCACGTCGACGACCCGCACCCGTATGCCGCGGCCGCGCGCCTGCTCCTCGGTGAGCCCGGTCGCGGCCACCTCAGGGTCGGTGAAGACGACCTGCGGGGACCCGAGGCCGGTGGCGAACGGCGTCATCGACGACGCCGTGTCCGCTCGCCCCAGCGCACGCGCCGCGACGAGGTCGCCGCAGGCCCGGCCCTGGTACTTGCCCATGTGCGTGAGGAGGCTGATGCCGTTGACGTCGCCGACGGCATACAGCCACGGCTGTTCCCCGGCCACCCCCTGGACCTCCATGGCCTCGTTGACCTCGAGGTAGCCCTGCTCGCCGGTTCGGGCGCCGACGGTGTCGAGGCCGAGGTCGCCGGTGTTGGGCGTCCGGCCGACCGCCACGAGGATCTCGTCGGCCCGCACGGGGCCGCCCCGGTCGAGCTCGATGGTGACCTCGCCGTGGGTCCCTGCGCGGGAGACAGCGGTGGCGGTCGTCCCGAGCCTGAGGTCCACCCCGTCCTTGCGCAGGCTCTCGGCAACTGCCTCCGCGGCGAACTCCTCGAGGCGGCCGAGGATCCGGTCCTCCTGCTCGATGATGGTCACGGCACTGCCGAGTGCGGCGTACACCAGCGCCAGCTCGCAGGCGGCGACCCCGCCACCGAGGACCGCCAGCCGCTCCGGCACGACCTTGGCCGTGGTGGCCTCCCGGTTGGTCCACGGGGCGCAGCCGCGCAGCCCGGGCAGGTCAGGAACGAGGGGCGCGGTCCCGGTGCTGACGATCACCGCGTGCCGCGCCTCGTACTGGGCTCCGCTGACCTCGACGCGCCGCTCCCCGGCGAGACGGCCCGTGCCCCGGAGGAGGTCGATGCCCACGTGGTCGAGCCACCCGACGGCCCCCGTGTCGCTGAGGTTGTTGATCCAGGTGTCGCGCCGGGAGAACACCCCGCGTGGATCGAGGTGTGCCCCCTCCGACCCCTGAACCCGCTGGGACGCCCGGGTCACGTGGACGGGCCGAAGCAGTGCCTTGCTGGGGGAGCAGGCGTAGAAGCTGCACTCGCCGCCGACGAGGTGCTGCTCGACGATCGCGACGCTCAGCCCAGCCTTGTGGACCCGGTCAGCGGCGTTCTCGCCGACGGGCCCGGCCCCGATCACGATGACGTCCCATGCCCCAGCGACCCCGTTGTCTGCCATGTCCGGCAACCTACGTCGCCATGGCCGGCGTGGCGCGCTGGGCACGACTCGCTGGGCACGGCGCGCGGCCGCCTGTCGCGCTGGAGCCAGGCCGGGCTGTTCCCCCGCGAGGACGCTCAGAGCAGCGCGCTCCCGGCGGGGTGGCCGTGCAGCGTCGCGTGCAGGTCGCTGTGGCCCCCCGCGCGGTCGAGCTGGGCCTGGACGCGGCGGATGGTCCGCTCGCTCGGCCACACGTGCCAGGCCAACAGGAGGAGGGAGAGCGTGCCGCCGACGAGGTAGGTCTTGGCGGTCATGGGCTCGACCGCGAACGCGGCGACGAGTGCGATGAGCGCCACTGACTCGCACAGGGCGAAGCGCACGATCATGGCGGACTGGTACGCCGCCCGGCCGGCTGCGCGTGCCGCCTCCGGTTCGTCCGTGGGGGACAGTGCGGGGGCGCGGTAACCGACGGTCTCCGCGACCCCGTGCACCAGCAGCGCCAGGGCCCCGAGCCCCGCCGGCACCCACACCGGCGGGTAGCCACGGGAGCCGAGGGTGAAGAAGGCGACCACCCCGAACATGACCACGGCGCTGATCAGCGCGCCGGCGAGGGTGCGCAGCTGGGCGATCGGTGCGGGTGTGGCTGGTGTGGTGTTGGCTCCCATGGCGGCACCCTAGTGCGCATTCGGTGCTGGGACGCGGTGCGGCTACGATGGGTTGTTGGCCCGGTCAGAGCGCCGACACCGGCCTCGGCCAAGGCCTTTCCTATTGCCCCACGAGCCTGGAGTATCGCGCAGTGAAGAGTGCCCTCGAGACCCTCAACCCCACCCGGGTCAAGCTGACCGTGGAGGTCCCCTTCGAGGAGCTCAAGCCGAGCCTCGACGCGGCATACAAGACCATCGGCTCGCAGATCCAGGTCCCGGGCTTCCGCAAGGGCCACGTCCCCGCCCGCGTCATCGACCAGCGGGTCGGCCGTGGCGCCGTGCTGCAGGAGGCCGTCAACGAGGCCCTGCCGCAGTTCTACGGCCAGGCCGTCGAGGAGAACAAGGTCCGTCCGATCGGCCAGCCGGAGGTCGACGTGACCGAGGTCCCGGCCGAGGAGGGCCAGGAGCTGAAGTTCACCGTCGAGGTCGACGTCCGTCCCGAGATCACGCTGCCCGACTACTCGACCCTGAGGAACGAGGTCGACAAGGTCGAGCTCTCCGACGAGGACATCGACGAGCAGCTCACCTCGCTGCGTGAGCGCTTCGGCACCCTCGTCGGTGTCGACCGTGCGGTCGAGACTGGTGACTTCGTGTCCATCGACCTCGACGCCAAGATCGGTGACGAGGAGATCGACGCCGTCACCGGCGTCTCCTACGAGGTCGGCTCCGGCAACATGCTCGACGGCATGGACGACGCCCTGGCCGGGATGACCGCGGGCGAGACCAAGACCTTCACCGCGCCCCTCGCCGGCGGTGACCGCGAGGGCGAGGAGTCCACCGTCACCGTGACCGTCCAGTCGGTCAAGGTGCGCGAGCTGCCCGAGCTCAACGACGACTTCGCCCAGCTGGCCTCGGAGTTCGACACCCTCGAGGAGCTCAAGGCCGACGTCACCAAGCAGGCCGAGCGCGCCAAGAAGTTCGAGCAGGGCGTCCAGGCCCGCGACCGGGTGCTGGAGCAGCTGCTCGAGACCATCGACATCCCCGTCCCCGACTCCATCGTCGAGGCCGAGGTGCACGCCCACCTCGAGGGCGAGTCGCGCCTCGAGGACGCCGAGCACCGCGCCGAGGTCGAGGA
>DASULG010000243.1:0-16990 GCA_036278335.1 Pedococcus sp. | reverse complement strand
CTGACGATGGCGGAGCTGGCGGCCGCCCGAGAGCGGGCGAACATCGCCAGGGAGCTGCACGACATCGTCGCGAACAACGTCAGCGTCATCGTCGCGCAGGCAGCGACGACGCAGCGCACCGCCAAGCGGCTGCGGGGCAGCGCCGCCGGGGAGGCCGAGGGCGCCGTCGGCGCGGACCCCTACGGGGCGCTGGCGACCATTGAGTCCCTCGGGAGAGAGACCCTGGGCGACATGCGCCGCCTGGTCGGGGTCCTCCAGTCCACCAGGGGCGAGTCGGTCAACGGCGAGTCGGTCAACGGCGAGTCGGTCGACGAGGGGAGACCGCGCTTGGCGCATCTGGAGGCGCTGGTGGCCAAGGTGGCCGGCGCGGGCACAGACGTGACGCTGACGGTGACCGGAAGGCGACGTGACCTGCCCGCGGCCGTCGAGCTGAACGCCTACCGGATCGTCCAGGAGTCGCTGACCAACGCGATGAAGCACGCTGCGGGCAGCCGGGTCGAGGTCCTCGTCGACTACGGGCGGGACCGGCTGCGGCTGCTGGTGCGCGACTTCGGGGACACGGCCAGCCGCGCGATGGGCCGGGCTGCTGCGCCGACGGCTCCCGGGAGCGGGCTGGTCGGGATGCGGCAGCGGATCGTGCTCCTTGGCGGCACGCTCACGGCGGCGCCGCACCCAGGGGGTGGGTACCACGTCGACGCCCAGATTCCCCTGCGGGACGGCGCGCTGGACGCGGGGAGTGACCCATGACCGTGCGGGTGCTCATCGCCGACGACCAGCCGCTGATGCGCAGTGCCCTGCGCGGGTGCCTGGCTGGTGAGCCGGACATCGAGGTGGTGGGTGAGGCCGCCAACGGGCTGAAGGCGATCGAGCTCGTCCGGGACCTGCAGCCCGACGTCGCGCTCCTCGACCTGCGCATGCCGGTGATGGACGGCGTCGAGGCGACCCGGCAGATCGTGGGCAGCCAGCAGGCCTCTCCCACAAGGGTGATCGCCATCACCACGTTCGAGCTCGACGACTACGTCGTCAGCGCCCTGCGCGCCGGCGCCAGCGGCTTCCTGCTCAAGGACGCCACTCCTGAGGAGCTCGTCCAGGCGGTGCGCGTGGTGGCGGCCGGCGACGCACTCCTGTCCCCCGCAGTGACCAAGCGCCTGCTCGAGCGGTTCGCCAGGTTCCTGCCTGCCACCATCCCTCCCGGTGTGGCGACCCTCACCCCCCGGGAGCGCACCGTCCTGCAACGGGTCGCCCAAGGGGCGACCAACACCCAGATCGCCTCGGAGCTGTACCTCGCCGAGAGCAGCGTCAAGACCCACATCGGGCACCTGCTGTCCAAGCTCCGCATGCCGGACCGCGTGCACCTGGTCATCTACGCCTACGAGACCGGGCTGGTGCTGCCGTCCACCCGCCTCAGCGACGAGCCGGAGGCAAGAGCCCTCGACTGACCCGGCACGAAGGGGTCAGCGGCGCTTGAGGAGCTCCTCGGCAACCTGCACCGCGTTCAGCGCCGCGCCCTTGCGCAGGTTGTCACCGACCACGAAGAGGTTGAGCCCCCTGCCCTCTGGGGCGGCCTGGTCGGCCCTCACCCGGCCCACGAACACCTCGTCGCGGCCGGTGGCGTCCAGCGGGTTGGGCACGTCGACGACCACCACGCCCGGGGCCTTGCCCAGCAGCTCGAGCGCCTCGTCCGGTGAGATCTCGTCGCCGAACTCCGCGTGGATGGCCAGGCTGTGGCCCGTGAAGACGGGCACGCGCACACAGGTTCCCGACACCCGCAGGTCGGGGATGTGCAGGATCTTGCGGGACTCGTTGCGGAGCTTCTGCTCCTCGTCGGTCTCCAGCGACCCGTCGTCCACGATCGACCCAGCAAGGGGCACGACGTTGAACCCGACGGGCACGGCGTACAGCGTCGGCTCGGGGACCTTGACCGCGCGCCCGTCGAGGGCGAGGGCGGTCGGGTCGCCCGCGGCATACCCACCACGCAGCTGGGCATCGAGCTCCTGCACGCCCTTGCCGCCCGAGCCGGAGACGGCCTGGTAGCTCGAGACGTGCAGCCGGACCAGCCCGGCCCGGTCGTGCAGCGGCTTCAGCACGGGCATGGCCGCCATGGTCGTGCAGTTGGGGTTGGCGACGATGCCCTTCGGGATGGTGTCGAGGTCGTCGGCGTTGACCTCGCTGACAACGAGCGGCACGTCGGGGTCCTTGCGCCAGGCCGAGGAGTTGTCGATGACGGTCGCGCCGGCAGCGGCGACCTTCGGCGCGAGCTCTCGGGAGGCGGCACCGCCGTTGGAGAAGAGCGCGATGTCAAGGCCGGAGAAGTCCGCGGTCGCGGAGTCCTCGACGGTCACCTCGTCGCCGGCCCACGGCAGCGTCGTGCCGGCAGACCGGGCGGAGGCGAAGTAGCGGATGTCGTCGACGGGGAAGCCACGCTCCGCGAGGAGGGTGCGCATGACCGAGCCGACCTGTCCTGTGGCACCGAAAACTCCGATTCTCATGGGGTCAAGGATAGGTCGGCTCGATGCCTAGCCGGTGCAGGCGCTCACTATCTGGCGCTCCTGCGTCTCTCGGGCGGCATCGGCACGCTTGGCGGGCCTCCTCGGCGCCAGACGCCTCCCCGACCATGAGGGCGAAGTCGTCTTCCTCTGCAGGGTGCTCCTCGAGTGGGAGCTCGAGGGCGGGGTGCAGGGGCGCGAAGGCAAAATCGGGCAGAGTTCCCGATTGGTTATCCCAGGCCTAGTTCCGCTGTGGCACAACGGAGTTCACGTATGCCGTGAGTCGCACCACACCGGGGCGGGGAGCGGCGTCAGAAGCCGAGGCGCTGCAGCTGCTTGGGGTCGCGCTGCCAGTCCTTGGCGACCTTCACGTGCAGGTCCAGGAAGACCCGCTGGCCCAGCAGCGCCTCGATCCCCCGGCGGGCGTTGGTCCCCACCTCGCGCAGGCGCGAGCCGCCCCGGCCGATGATGATGGCCTTCTGGGAGGACCGCTCGACGAAGACGTTGACGCGCACGTCGAGCAGCGGCTTGCCCTCCGGGCGCCCCTCCCGCGGAACCATCTCCTCCACCACCACGGCGAGCGAGTGCGGCAGCTCGTCACGCACGCCCTCGAGCGCGGCCTCGCGGACGAGCTCGGCGATCATCACGGCCTCGGGCTCGTCGGTGAGCACGCCCTCCGGGTAGAGCGGCGCCGGGGCGGGCGGCAGGTAGGAGCACAGCACTCGCGCCAGCTCGTCGACCTGGTCGCCGCTGACCGCCGAGCACGGCACGATGGCGGACCAGTCGCCGAGCTGGTCGATGGCGATGAGGTGCTCGGCGAGGCGCTGCCGGTCGACCCTGTCGGTCTTGGTGGCGATGGCCACGACCGGCCGCCGTTTGGCGCGCTGGATCTCCTTGAGCTCGTTGGCGATGAAGGCGTCGCCGGGGCCGATGCGCTGGTCGGCGGGCAGGCAGAACCCGATGACGTCGACCTGCAGCAGCGTCTCCCGCACGACGTCGTTCAGGCGCTCCCCGAGCAGGGTACGCGGCTTGTGCAGCCCGGGGGTGTCGACGAGGATCAGCTGCGACGCGGGGGTGGTGACGATCCCCCGGATCGTGTGCCGGGTTGTCTGCGGCTTCGAGGACGTGATGGCGACCTTCTGCCCGACGAGGGCATTGGTCAGCGTGGACTTCCCCGCGTTGGGGCGGCCGACAAGGCAGGCAAAGCCCGCGGCATACCCGCTCGTGGACTCCGCAGTCATGACACACCCTCCCGATCAGTGCTCTCCACCGTAGTCCGCTCCGTTTCGTCCGCGGAGCCGGGTTCCAGCAGGCGCTCGACGATCACGGTGGCGATGCGGTGCCGGCGGCCGGCCATGCGCTCGGCCGTGAGCGCCAGGCCCGCCACCTCGCACCGGGAGCCGACGATCGGGACCCGGCCGATGGTCTTGCCGATCAGGCCGCCGACGGTGTCCACCTCGTCCTCGTCGATGTCGACCTCGAAGAGGTCCGCGAGGTCGTCGATGTCCATGCTCGCCGGGACACGCGTCGAGCCGTCCTCGAGGACCTCCACACCGGGGGCCTCGCGGTCGTACTCGTCGGCGATCTCCCCCACGATCTCCTCCAGGATGTCCTCGATGGTGACCAAGCCTGCGGTGCCGCCGTACTCGTCGACCACGACCGCGAAGTGGCTCTGGTCGCGCTGCATCTCGCGCAGCAGGTCGTCCACCGGCTTGCTCTCCGGCACGTAGTGCACCGGCCGCATCTGGCTGGTCACGGGAAGCGACCCGGCCTCAGGGTCGGCGTTGACGCGGCGCGCGACATCCTTGAAGTAGAGCAGTCCCAGGACGTCGTCGGGGCCGTCGCGCACCACGGGGATCCGCGAGAAGCCCGAGCGCAGGAACAGCGACATCGCCGAGCGCAGCGCCCGGTCCCCGTCGATGGTGACCATGTCGGTGCGCGGCACCATGACCTCCCGCGCGACGGTGTCCCCGAGCTCGAACACCGAGTGGATCATCTCGCGCTCCTCGGCCTCGATCAGGGCACTCTCGCCCGCGAGGTCGACGAGGTCGCGCAGCTCGGACTCGCTCTGGAACGGGCCGTCGCGGTAGCCGCGGCCCGGCGTCACGGCGTTGCCCAGGGCCACGAGGACCCGGGCGAGCGGGCCGAGGACCCGGCGCAGCCACACGACCACCGGCGCGGCGACCAGGGCCACGGTGTCGGCGTGCTGGCGGCCGAGGGTGCGCGGCGACACACCGACGATGACGAAGGAGACCACGGCCATGGTCCCGATGGCCGTCACCACCCGCAGGGTGGGGCCCTCCACCAGGTCGGTCACCGCGAAGGTGATGAACACCGCGGCCGCGGCCTCGGCCACCACGCGCACGAAGGCAAGGACGGAGAGGTATGCCGCGCCGTCGTTGACGATGCGCATCAGGTCCTGCGCCCCTGGACGGCCCTCGTCGCGCAGCTCCTGCGCCCTGATGCGGGAGGTGCGGAAGAGCGCAGCCTCGGCTGCGGCGAGGAGGAAGGCGAGCAGGATGCTGAGCAGGGCCAGCAGCGCCAGCCGGATCACCATGACGGGATCATGCCTCCGGGCGGCCTCGCCCGGCGAGGAAGGTGAGCAGCAGCTGGCGCTGCAGCTCGAACATCTCCCGCTCCTCCTCGGGCTCTGCGTGGTCGAAGCCGAGCAGGTGCAGGATGCCGTGGGTCGTCAGGAGCAGGAGCTCCTCCTCCGCGGCATGGCCGGCCTCCGCCGCCTGTTTGGCCGCCACGGTGGGGCACAGCACGATATCGCCGAGCACCCCCTCCTCGGGCTCCGCGCCCTCTCGCCCGGGGCGCAGCTCGTCCATGGGGAAGGACATGACATCCGTGGGCCCGGGCAGGTCCATCCACTGGACGTGGAGGACCTCCATGGCCGGCTCGTCCACGAGGCGGATGCACAGGTCGGCGCCGGGATGGACCCGCATCTGCGCCATGACGTACCTGGCGCAGGCCACCAGCTCGAGCTCGTCGAGCCGGTAGTCGGTCTCATTGAGAACGTCGACGCTCACGCTGTCCTCGCCCTCCCTGCTGGCGGTCGTCCCACCGGCCGTAGGCGTCGACGATGGCGCCCACGAGGCGGTGGCGCACCACGTCATGCGGGGTGAGCATCGCGAAGTGGACGTCCTCCACCCCGTCGAGGATGTCCTGGACGATGCGCAGGCCCGAGTGGGTGCCGCTCGGCAGGTCGATCTGGGTCACGTCACCGGTGACGACCATCTTGGAGCCGAACCCCAGGCGGGTGAGGAACATCTTCATCTGCTCCGGCGAGGTGTTCTGGGCCTCGTCGAGGATGATGAAGGCGTCGTTGAGCGTGCGGCCGCGCATGTAGGCCAGCGGCGCCACCTCGATGGTGCCCGCCGCCATCAGCCGCGGTATCGAGTCGGGGTCGACCATGTCGTGCAGGGCGTCATACAGCGGCCGCAGGTAGGGGTCGATCTTGTCGCTCAGCGTGCCGGGCAGGAAGCCGAGCCGCTCCCCCGCCTCGACGGCGGGCCGCGTCAGGATGATCCGGTTGACCTGCTTGGCCTGCAGGGCCGCCACCGCCTTGGCCATGGCCAGGTACGTCTTGCCCGTCCCCGCGGGGCCGATGCCGAAGACCACGGTGTGCTGGTCGATGGCGTCGACGTAGTGCTTCTGGCCCAGCGTCTTGGGGCGGATGGTCCGGCCGCGGGAGGAGACGATGTTCATCGTCAGCACATCGGCCGGCCGCTCGGCTGTCTGGGCACGGAGCATGCCGATCGAGCGCTCGACCGCGTCGCGGTTGAGCGGTTGCCCTGCCTCGATCACCAGGAGCAGCTCGTCGATCGTGCGTTCCACGAGGGCCACGTCGGCGCTCGGCCCCGTCATGTGGAACTCGTTGCCCCGCACGTGGATGGACACCGCCGGGAAGGCCCGCTCCATCGTCCGCAGCAGCTCGTCGCGCGGACCGAGGAGGGTGACCATCTGGACCTGGGGCGGGATGACGACCGTGTGGGTCGGGGCGGGCCTGGGGGCGCCGCCCGGCTGCTCCCCCGGTGTGGTCGGATGATCTGCGTCATTCATGTTGCGGCCAGTCTACCGGTGCGCTCAGCCGGGCGGCCACGTCATGGAGCGTCCGCCCAGCACGTGCACGTGGGCGTGGAAGACCGACTGCTGCGCGTCCGGGCCGGTGTTGAACACGGTCCGGTAGCCGCCCTCGAGCCCCTCCAGGCGCGAGACGTCGCCGATTGCCCGGATCACCTCGGCCAGCTCCTCGGGCGAGGCGTCGGCCAGCGCCGTCATCGTCGGGACGTGGCGCTTGGGCACCACCAGCACGTGGGTGGGCGCCTGGGGGGCCACATCGCGGAAGGCCAGCGAGTTCGGCGTCTCGTGCACCACGGTGGCCTGGAGGTCCCGGGCCACGATCCGGCAGAACGGGCAGTCGCTGGCGTCGTCGGAAGCGCTCATGGGCCGAGCGTATCGGCGCGTCAACCCGCAGCGCCCGGTCCGCGTCCATGGGCCGTGAGAGTGTTGAGCGTGGCCGACAGGGGCGCCGCAGGGCACACGACAGCAGCAGGGGCCGACCGGGCCATTGCCGAGCTGTATGCCGCCCACTGGTCGGGCCTGGTGCGGCTGGCGTGGCTGCTGCTGCGCGACGACCAGCTGGCCGAGGAGGTCACGCAGGACGCCTTCATCGCGGTGCACCGGCGGTGGGACTCCCTGCGCGACCCGCACAGCGCCGCCGCCTACCTGAGGCGGGCCGTGGTCAACGGTGCCCGCTCCGGCCTTCGGCACCGCGGCGTGGAGCAGCGCTACCTCGCGCGGGAGCAGGTCGAGCCCACGGCATACGGCTCGGTCCCCGCGCCGGGTCCCGAGCAGCGGACCCTGGACCGCGAGTCCCACGACGCCATGATCGGCGCGCTCGCGCGCCTCCCCCAGCGCCAGAGAGAGGTCCTGACGATGCGCTACTACCTCGACCTGAGCGAGGCCGAGATCGCCGACGCCCTGGGAATCTCGCCCGGCTCGGTGAAGGCGCACGCCCACCGCGGCCTGGCCGCCCTTCGCGACCGGGTGGAGGCACCCCGATGACCGACCGCACCGATCCCACGTCCCCCGATCCCACGTCCCCCGACCCCGACGAGCTCGAGCCCGTCGAGCGCCGGCTGCGGCGCGCCCTGCACCAGGAGGCACAGCTGATGAGACCCACCGACCGGCTCGACGACATCCTCGCGGGGTCCGGCAGCGAGGGCCCCGCGAGCCGGGGGCGCCGTCCCGGACCGCCCCGCTGGCTCGCGCCGCTCTCGGCCGCCGCGGCGGTGGCCGTGATCGCGGGCACCGTCTACGTGGTCACCCGCGACGACCGCACGCCCGCCCCGCCGGCCGCCGCCACGTCCACGCACTCGTCGTCGGCGCCGTCGGGCTCCCCCTCGAGCGAGCCCACCGGCGCCACGTCCACCAACCAGAGCTCCGTGCCGGCGGGCCAGCCGGCCGTGCTCCCCGTCTACTTCGTCGGGCCCGTCGGCGGCGACCGGCCCGTGTTCCGGCTGTTCCGCGAGTTCCTGCCGGGGACGGTCCCGGCGAACGCCACCGACGACGACAAGGCCAAGGCTGCGCTCGACCTCGCCATGAACGCGCAGCCGTTCAGCAACACGGACGGCTACCTCCAGCCCTGGTCCGGCACAGCGATCGAGGGGGTCACCGTCACCCCGAAGCTCATCACCGTGACCCTGAGCAACGCCGGCTCGCCGGGAACCAGGGACAAGGAGGTCGCGCGCGTGGCGGTGCAGGAGCTGGTCTGGACCGCCCAAGCCGCCGTGGGCAAGGGCACCATCCCGGTGACCTTCGAGATCGCCGACGGGTCGAGCGCCATGTTCGGGCAGTACCCCGCCGCCGACCGCTACAACCGGCCGGCCAGCCGCGACGAGTACTACCAGGACCTCGCGCCCATCTGGATCACGGCACCGGCGCGCGACCAGGTGCTGTCCGCTGGCAAGGCTGTCGTGGTCAAGGGCGAGGCCACGGTCTTCGAGGCCAACGTCCGCTGGGAGCTCAAGCGCGGGAGCACCGTGGCCAAGACCGGCTTCGCGACCGCCAGCGTGGGCGGTCCGGGCCGCGGCGACTACTCGTTCAGCCTCGGCGCGCTCGCCCCGGGTAGCTACACCATCCGGGTGTTCGAGATGAGCATGGAGGGCAGCGGCAAGGTCAGCTCCGAGAAGGCGGTCAGCTTCAGCGTGAAGTAGCCGCGCCGCTCAGCGCCAGCGGCCGGCCGCGCTCAGTACAGCGAGCGCGGCCGGCCCTGCGCTGGAGGACCGCAGCACGCTCGATCCCAGCCGGACGGCCTGGGCTCCCGCGGCCTCGAAGGCCGCGAGCTCATCGGGCGTGATCCCGCCCTCGGGGCCCACCACGACGAGCACGTCCCCGGCCGACGGTATGCCGTGCCCGGCCAGGGGCGTGGTCGCGTCCTCGTGCAGCACGAGAGCCAGGGCGCTGTTCCTGATGCGCTCGGCCAGCTCGCGCTGGCCGACGGGCTGTGCCACCAGGGGAACCCGGCTGCGCCGGGACTGCTTGGCCGCGGCGCTCACCACGCTCTCCCACTTGCGCAGCGCCTTGGCCCCCCGCTCGCCGCGCCACAGCACGACGCTGCGGGACGCCTGCCACGGCACGACCTCGTCGACGCCGAGCTCGGTCGCCGCCTCGATGGCCTGGTCGTCGCGGTCCGCCTTGGCCAGCGCCTGCACGAGCACGAAGCGAACCGTCGGCTCCGGGTCCTCCTCGACCGCAGTGACGACCAGGTCGAGCTCGGCCTTGCCGGCTGAGGCCACCGATGCCGTCACCTTCGTGCCCTGGCCGTCCGAGAGCAGCACCGACTCACCGGGACCGATCCTTCGGACAGTGGCGGCGTGCCGGCCCTCCGGCCCGTCGAGCAGGACGCTGCTGCCGACCCGCACGCCGGCAAGGCGTGCGGGATCCACGAGGAAGAGCGGGAGCGTCACGGCATACCCCTTCGGGGACCGGGTGGGCTACTTGGCCTTGAACGCGTCGCGGAGCTTGCCGAGCAGGCCATGGCCTGCGGGGGCCAGGTGCCCCTCCGGGCGCTCCTCCCCGCGCAAGGCCGCCAGCTGCCGCAGCAGGTCCTCCTGATCCGGGTCCAGGCGGGTCGGGGTCAGCACGTTCGCGTGGACCATGAGGTCGCCGCGCCCGGAGCCGCGCAGGTGGGTGACCCCCTGGCCACGCAGGGTCATGGCGTCGCCCGCCTGCGTGCCGGGACGGATCTCGAGCTCGGTGACGCCGTCGAAGGTGTCGAGCTTGACCGTGGTGCCCAGGGCGGCGGCCGTCATCGGCAGCTCGACCGTGCAGTGCAGGTCGTCGCCGCGGCGCGTGAACGTGCTGTGCGGGCGGACGTTGATCTCGACGTAGAGGTCGCCAGCGGGGCCGCCACCCTGGCCGACCTCGCCCTCCCCCGACAGCTGGATGCGGGTGCCGGTGTCGACCCCGGCGGGGACCCTGATCTTGAGCGTGCGTCGGGTGCGCACCCGGCCGTCGCCCGAGCACTCGAAGCAGGGGCTGACGAGCACCTCGCCGTAGCCGTGGCAGGTCATGCACGGACGGCTGGTCATCACCTGGCCGAGGAACGAGCGCTGCACCTGCTGGATCTCGCCGCGGCCTCCGCAGACGTCGCACGTACGGCGGGAGGTGCCGGGCTGGGCGCATTCACCGTGGCAGGTCCCACACACCACTGCGGTCTCGACCGTGAGCTCGCGCTCGGCGCCGAAGACGGCGTCGGCGAGGTCGATGTCGAGGCGCACCAAGGCGTCCTGGCCGCGGCGCTGGCGTGAGCGCGGGCCTCGCTGGCTGGTCCCGGCCCCGGCCCCGAAGAACGCGTCCATGATGTCGCTGAACGAGAAGCCCTGGCCGAAGCTGGCGGCGCCGCTCGCGTAGGGGTCCGCGCCCATGTCGTAGGAGCGGCGCTTCTCCGGGTCGCCGAGCACGTCGTAGGCCTGGGAGACCTTCTTGAACTCCTCCTCGGCCTCCGGGCCAGGGTTGACGTCCGGGTGGAGCTTGCGCGCCATCTTGCGGTAGGCGCGCTTGATCTCCTCGGCCGTGGCGTCTCGGGAGACGCCGAGCTCCTGGTAGTAGTCGTTCAAGGGATGTCCTTCTCAGTCTTGCTGGTCTGGGCGCTGGTCAGTGTCATGTGGAGGCTGGTTGAGCCTGGTGGAGCCTTCTCGGGCTTTCTCGGTCCTTCTCGGGCCTTCCCGGACATGTCGAGGTTGCACGGTCGGCGGCGGTCACTGGGCGAGGATGCGCGAGACATACGTGGCCACCGCGCGGACGGAGGCCATCGTCGTCGGGTAGTCCATCCGGGTCGGCCCCACGACACCGAGGCCGGCGACGAGGTCGGCACCGGAGCCGTACTCGGTGGAGATCACCGAGGTGGTCTGCAGGCTGGCATAAGGGTTCTCGTGGCCGATGCGGACCGCGACGGCGTCCGCCCCGACGTGGGCGCTGCCCAGGAGCTTAAGGAGGATCACGTGCTGCTCGAGCGCCTCGAGCACCGGCCCGATGCTCAGCGGGAAGTCGGTCCCGACGCGCGCGAGGTTGGACGTGCCCGCGAGGACCACCCGCTCCTCACGCTCCTCGACGAGCGCGTCGTCAAGCGAGCGCACCACGGCGCGCACGAGGTCGCGGTCCGCGGGCTCGAACTGCTCCGGCAGTGAGTGCAGGGCGGCCGCGGCGTCGACGAGGCGCTTGCCCACCGCCTCCGCGTTGACCTGGCTGCGCACCCGAGCGAGCAGCCCCTCCGCGGCCGCTGCGCCGAGGTCATGGGGGGTCTCGATGACTCGCTGCTCCACGCGGCCGGTGTTGACGATGAGCACGACCATCAGGCGCGCGGGGCCCAGCGGGACCAGCTCGATGTGGCGCACCGACGAGCGGGTGAGCGAGGGGTACTGCATGACCGCCACCTGGCGGGTCAGCGAGGAGAGCAGCCGCACCGTGCGGTCGACGACGTCATCGAGGTCGACAGCGCCCTCGAGGAACTCGGAGATCGCCGCGCGCTCAGCGGGGCTGAGCGGCTTGACGGCGCTGAGCCGGTCGACGAAGAGCCGGTACCCGGCGTCGGTGGGCACTCGGCCCGCGCTGGTGTGCGGGGCCGCGATCAGCCCCTCCTCCTCGAGCACCGCCATGTCGTTGCGGACCGTGGCCGCGGAGACACCGAGGTGGTGCCGCTCGAGCAGGGCCTTGGAGCCCACCGGCTCCGAGGTCTGCACGTAGTCCTGCACGATGGCCCGCAGCACCGCGAGTCGGCGCTCTTCGCTCATGGCACTCCTTCCGTCGTGTCTGGTCTGCGGCAGCCTGCCCGGGGGCAGGTCCAGCCTGTGGCGGCTGTGCGGGGTGTCCGGCGAGCACTCCAGCGTGCTGCTGGCACTCCTGCTGTTCGAGTGCCAAGTCTACGTCCTGACCCCCCTCTGCGCCGATTCCCGGCGTGCCCCATGCGGGCTGGGGTGCCCCCGCGCATAGCCTGCCCGGGTGACCGACAGGTATGGCTCCGATGTGCTCTCCGGCGACTGGCGCGCGCCCCGCGGCGGCCGCTCCACAGAGGTCGAGGCCGAGACCGGGCTCGTGGTCGAGGACGTCGAGACCGGCTGGTGCGGCGCGGTGACCCGCGTCGAGAAGGCCGGCGGCATGCAGGTCGTCCACCTCGAGGACCGCCGAGGGCGAAGCAAGGGCTTCCCGCTCGGGCCGGGCTTCCTTCTCGACGGGGCCCCGGTCGTCCTCACCCCTCCCAAGGCAGCGGCCAGGGCGCAGGTCGCCGCAGCTCGGCAGGCCGCCTCGCGCACGGCCAGCGGTTCGCGGGCTGTCCACGGCGCGAAGGCACGGGTGGCGAGCGGGTCGCGGATCTTCGTCGAGGGACGGCACGACGCCGAGCTGGTCGAGCGGGTGTGGGGCCACGACCTGCGGGTCGAGGGCGTGGTGGTCGAGATGCTCGACGGCGTGGACGACCTCGAGGCGGCGATCCGTGACTTCGAACCGGGCCCCGGCCGGCGCATGGGCGTGCTGGTGGACCACCTCGTCCCGGGCACCAAGGAGCACCGGGTCGTGCAGGCCGCCCAGCGCCTCACCCCGTATGCCGCGCACGTCCGGATCCTGGGCCATCCCTACGTCGACGTGTGGCAGTCGGTGCGCCCGTCACGGCTGGGGCTTCAGGCGTGGCCGGTCATTCCCAGGGGGCAGTCGTGGAAGCACGGCATCTGCGCCCACCTCGGCTGGGCGCACGACTCCCAGGCCGACATCGCCCGGGCCTGGAAGCAGATCCTCGGCACCGTGCGCAGCTACGCCGACCTCGAGCCGACCCTGCTCGCCAGCGTCGAGGAGCTCATCGACTTCGTGACCGAGCCCGGCGCCTGACGCTTCTGGCGGTCGGGTCGGTCGGGGCGGTCGGCGTCTGACGCTTCTGGGGGTCGGCGCGCGGTCGGGCGGTCGGGGTCCTCCCTGAGCGGCCCCCCACCCTGACCCTGAGCTCACCCCGAAGTGTGCACCGCGGGCGCACGCAGTGCGTTTGACTGGGAGCAGAACCACTCAACCGGAGGACCCCATGACCGACTACCCGCAGCGCCCCGCCGATGAGCAACCGACCGACCAGCCTGCGCCGGGCCAGACCGGTGAGGCTCTCGAGCCGGGCCTGTCCACCGAGCCGGGCCAGGGCGAGACGCCGCAGGGCTACGGCGAGCAGCCCGACCAGCCGGACTACACCCAGGAGGCGCCTGCGGGGCAGCAGTACCCCCCGCAGGACTACCCCCAGCAGGACTACGCGCAGCAGCAGGCGTACCCCCAGCCGGGGTCCCCGCAGCAGGCGTACCCACAGTCCGGCCCGACCCCGCTCTCGCCGGCTGACGAGCGCACCTGGGCGATCGCGGCGCACCTGTCGCCGTTCCTCGCCTCGTTCGTCGGCCTGCCGTTCCTCGGGCCGCTCGTGATCTACCTGGTCTTCCGCGACCGTGGGCCCTTCGTGCGCCACCACGCGGCGCAGGCGCTGAACTTCCAGATCATCGTGGCCATCGGCCTGCTGATCTCGATCCCGCTGATGTTCGTCATCGTGGGTATCTTCACCGCCATCGCCATCGGCATCGCGGCGATCGTCTTCCAGATCATCGCGGCGGTGGAGGCCAACAACGGCAAGTGGTACCGCTACCCGCTGACGCCTGACTGGGTGAAGTAGGCGCTCAGCGCAGACCCAGGAGCCGGCGCACGACGGTGTCGGCCAGCAGCCGGCCCTGACGGGTGAGCACAGCCGCGGAGGCGCGCACCGCGGCTGTGCCCTCCAGGAGCCCGTCGGCGATGAGTCCCGCGACCGCCTGGCGGCCCTCGTCACGCAGCTCCGCCAGCGGCAGTCCCTCGACGAGGCGCACGCCGAGCAGCACGCGCTCGTCGTAGCGCTGCTCGGCGGTGAGGGTCTCGCGGCCGGCTGCCGGGGACACCCCGGCAGCCAGCCGACCGGCATACGCGTTGGGGTGCTTGACGTTCCACCACCGCACACCGCCGACGTGGCTGTGCGCCCCGGGTCCGACGCCCCACCAGTTGCCGTCGGCCCAGTAGCCCTCGTTGTGGCGGCAGCGCGCGCCCGACGAGCGCGCCCAGTTGCTCACCTCGTACCAGCCGTAGCCGGCGCCGGCGAGCACCTCGTCGGCCAGCTCGTACTTGGCCGCCTCGTCGTCGTCCTCGGGTGCCGGCACCTGGCCCCGGCGCACCTGCGCCGCCAGCTTGGTCCCCTCCTCGACCACCAGCGCGTAGGCGGAGACGTGGTCCGGCTCGAGCGCGATGGCGGACTCGAGGCTGAGCCGCCAGTCCTCGAGGGACTCCCCCGGCGTGCCGTAGATGAGGTCGACGCTGGTCTGGAGTCCTGCCGCACGCGCCGCCTCAACAGCGCGCGAGACGTTCTCGGGGCGGTGGGTGCGCTCGAGCACCCTGAGCACGTGGGGCACCGCCGACTGCATGCCAACCGAGACGCGGGTGAAGCCGCCGTCGGCCAGCCGCTGCAGCCCCTCCGGTGTCACCGAGTCGGGGTTGGCCTCGGTCGTGACCTCGGCGCCGGGCGCCAGGCCGAACACCTCGCGCACACCGTCGAGCATCCGCACCAGGTCGTCGGCCGCCAGCATCGTCGGGGTGCCGCCGCCGACGAACACCGTCTCGACGGGCCCGGCCTCACCGACGACCCCGCCGGCGAAGCGCAGCTCACGAACCGCGGCGTCGGCAAAGGTGTCGACGCTCGCCCCGTCCGCGCCCAGCTCCGTCAGCGTGTAGGTGTTGAAATCGCAGTAACCGCAGCGCACGGAGCAGAACGGCACGTGCAGGTAGACACCGAAAGGGCGCTCAGCCAGGGTCGCCAAGGCCTGCGCGGGCAGCGTCCCGTCAGCAGGCGCGGGGTCGCCCTCGGGCAGCGTGCTCGGCATCTGGCCATTGTCTCAGCCGCCAGAGGCACCCCGTGCCACGGGAGCCCGGACGGCTGCCGACAGAGCCAGCCACTCGGCGACCGTGCGTGACCAGCCTGACCAGCCCCGGAACCATCCGTTGGGACCATTGCGGGCCCGCGCACCCGACCGATAGAAATGCAGTGCGCACCCGCAGTAGCGGGAGCGCCGACCAGGACCTCGGTTCTGATCGAGAGGGCCTCGGAAACTCATACTTCCCGAGGCCCTCACCTTGTCGGCAGTAGGTTTCTGCGCGTGCGCTTCCTCGACGACGACGACGTCCGCCTCCTGCTGCCCCCGCCGGCCGAGTGCGTCGACCTCGTGGCCGCGGCGCTGGTCGCCCTGGCAGCGGGGCGCGCGGAGGTGCCGCCCAAACCGGCAGTGCACACCGTCCCCGGCAGCTTCGCCAACGCGATGCCCGCCGCGTGGCCCGAGCGGGGTCTTCTCGGCTGCAAGTGGATCAGCATCTTCCCCGACAACCCCGCGCGAGGACTGCCCACCGCCTCGGGCCTGATGGTGGTCAACGACGGACAGACCGGTATGCCGGTGTGCATCATGCCTGCCGGCGAGCTCACCGCCGCGCGCACCGCCGCGGTGAGTGGGGCGTGCGTGCGCGCCCTCTCCCCCGCGTCCGTCGGCCACGTCGCCATCATCGGCGCAGGCGTCCAGGCACGATCCCACCTGCGGGTGCTCGAGGCCCTCGGACACCTCGACGTCGCGGTCTGGGCGCGCCGCGAGGACGCGCTCGACGACCTTGCCGAGTGGGCAGCCTCGGAGACGCCGGGAATCCGGCTGCGAACCACGTCCGACCCAGGGCTGGCTGTCGCGGGTGCGGGCGTGGTCATCACCGCACTCTCGATCGGGTTGTCAGGGGCCGAGCTCGACCCCGCCGCGGTCCGGGCGGACGCGCTGGTCCTCCCGCTCGACTACGCCAGCTCGGTGGGGCCTGGCCTCGCCGCCGAGTCGGTCCTCGCCGCGGACGACCTGCCCCAGTTCGAGGCGGTGCGGCGCCAGCGCACGCTCGGCGACTACCCGGCGCCGACGCACTGGACAGGGGACCTGCTGCGCGGCGGCCGGACGCCCGGGCGGATCGTCTGCCAGAACCTCGGCAACGGCCTGAGCGACCTCGTCGTCGCCGATGCTGTGGCGCGAGAGGCCCGGACACGCGGCGTTGGACAGCTCCTGGGGGGCCAGAAGACGTAGGGTCGCGGGGTGAGCATCGGGTGGGTGGACCTCGACGGCGTCGTCAACATGCGAGATGTCGGGGGGCTGCCGACGGCCGACGGGGGCAGCGTGCGCACGGGACGGCTGCTGCGCTCGGACAACCTGCAGGACCTCACCGAGCGCGACATCCGACGCCTGATCGACGACTACGGAGTCACCGACATCGTCGACCTGCGCAGCAACGTCGAGTACCACGCGGAGGGGCCCGGCCCGCTGTCCGCGACGCCGCTCACCCACCACCGACACTCGCTCTTTCGCGACGACGAGGTCGAGGTGACCGTGGAGAGCGCGCTGGTCCTGCCTTGGCAGGACGAGGGCACCAAGGAGCGGCTGCGCAGCCACGACGACGACTACTGGGCCAGCCACTACCTCGGCTACCTCGCCGACCGACCGGACTCGGTCTCGGGCGCGCTGCGTGTGGTTGCCTCCAGCCCGGGCGCGACGGTGGTGCACTGCGCCGCAGGCAAGGACCGCACCGGCACCGTTGTCGGCATGGCCTTGGCCGTCGCGGGCGTTCCCGACGAGGAGATCGTGGCCGACTACGTCGCCACCGCCGAGCGCATCGAGCGCATCATCGAGCGGCTCATCAGCCGGCCGGCCTACGCCGACAACCTGCGCGGCCGGCCCATCGAGGACCACCTCCCCCGGCCCGAGACGATGGCCCGGATCCTCCAGGTGCTCGACGAGCGCTTCGGGGGCGCCGCGGGCTGGCTCGTCACGCAGGGCTGGACCGAGGAGGAGACCGAGGTGCTCCGCCGCCGGCTCGTCGGCTAGGTGCCCTTGGGCGGCTGGGGCCTGTCCGGCCTGTCCGGCCTGTCCGGCCTGTCCGGCCTG
>DASULG010000242.1:0-11587 GCA_036278335.1 Pedococcus sp. | reverse complement strand
CACGTGGGAGAGCATCGTCCACTCCTTGCGCGGGATCAGGGCGCCCACGGCGTGCTCGACCTTGACCGGGTCCTCCTCCTCGGTCCAGCCGAAGCGGCGCACCAGCCGGCCGAAGTGCGTGTCGACGGTGATGCCGGGGATCCCGAAGGCGTTGCCCAGCACGACGTTGGCGGTCTTGCGCCCGACGCCGGGCAGGGTGACCAGGTCCTTCATCCGCGGCGGCACCTCGCCGTCGAAGCGCTCGACGAGGTCACCCGCCAACCGCATCACCGAGTTCGTCTTGGCGCGAAAGAACCCGGTCGGCTTGAGGATCGCCTCCATCTCCTCGCGGTCCGCGCCGGCGAGGGCGGCGGCCGAGGGGTACGTGGCGAAGAGGGTCGGGGTCACCTTGTTGACCATCACATCGGTGGTCTGGGCCGACAGAACCGTGGCGACGAGCAGCTGGAGCGGGTTCTCGAAATCGAGCTCGCAGTGCGCGTAGGGATAGCGTTCAGCGAGGGCGCGGTACATCCTCCGGGCACGCCGGGTCAGGGCGACTGGGGACTCCTGGCGGGGCGCAGCGGACACCCGCACAGACTACGGGTCACCCCTGTGGGATGACGTGGCACACTGTCGCCCGTGGACCAAGACGTGGTGAGGAAAGCCCCTCTGTTCGCCGCCCTCGACGACGAGGCTGCGAGCACGCTGATGAGCTCGATGGCCCAGCGCCGTCTGGAGCGCGGTGACGTCCTGTTCCACGAGGGTGACCAGGGTGACCGGCTCTACGTGATCGGCGAGGGCAAGATCAAGCTCGGGCGCCGCAGCAGCGACGGCCGCGAGAACCTCGTGGCGATCCTCGGCCCCGGCGAGATGTTCGGCGAGCTGAGCCTCTTCGACCCGGGCCCGCGCACCATGACCGCGACCGCCGTCGCCGAGACCCAGCTCATGGGCATCGGCCACGAGGACCTCAGCGGCCTGCTGGCCGGGCGGCCGGAGGTCGCCAAGGTCCTGCTGGCGGCCTTGGCCAAGCGCCTGCGCCGCACCAACGAGAACCTGGCCGACCTCGTCTTCACGGACGTGCCGGGTCGTGTCGCCAAGGCCCTGCTCGACCTCTCGAGCCGGTTCGGCCGCCCGGTCGAGGACGGCATCCTCGTGGCCCACGACCTGACGCAGGAGGAGCTCGCCCAGCTCGTCGGCGCCTCGCGCGAGACGGTCAACAAGGCCCTCGCCGACTTCGCGAGCCGGGGCTGGCTGCGCCTCGAGGCCCGGGCCGTGCTGATCCAGGACGTCGAGCGGCTCAAGCGCCGGGCGCGCTGACCGTCCTGAGGTACTCCAGCTGGGCGGCCACGCTCAGCCGGGCTGCCGGCCACACGTCGCGGGGCACCGCGGCATACACGCGCTCCACCACGTCCTCGACGCCCTGCGCGCCCTCGGCGAGCGCCGCCCGCACCTGCTCGAGCCGCTCCGCCCGGTGGGTGCGGTAGTACGCCACCATCGCGGACGCGTCCGGCACCACCGGGCCGTGCCCGGGCAGGATCGTGGTGACCTCGCCGCCGCCCGTGAGGGCCGCGATCCTCTCCAGGGAGACGAGGTATGCCGCGAGCTCGCCGTCGGGGTGCGCGACCACCGTGGTGCCGCGGCCCAGCACGGTGTCGCCGGTGAGCAGCGCGTGGTCCGCCGGCAGGGCGAAGGAGAGGGAGTCCGCCGTGTGGCCGGGCGTGGCCACGACCCGGACCTCGAGGCCACCCGCCCGCAGGACGTCGCCGTCGCCGAGGTCGTCATGGCCGCGCCCCACCGCGCGGGTCGGCGCCCCGGTCAGCTCGGCGAACCGGGCCGCGGACTCGGCGTGGTCGACGTGCCCGTGGGTCAGGATCGTCTGCACCACCCGCGCACCCCGGCCGGCGACGTGCTGGAGGACCCGCTGCAGGTGCCCCTCGTCGAGCGGGCCCGGGTCGATGACGAGCGCCTCCGTGGACCCCGGCTCGAGCAGCACCCAGGTGTTGGTGCCGTCGAGCGTCATCGGCCCGGGGTTGGGCGCCAGGATGCAGTGCGCGCGGGGGGTGACCTGGCCGCCACCCCAGTGCTCGGCGGTCGCCGGCCCGGGCGAGAGGGTCATCGCGGCAGCACCGTCCGCAGCACCAGCCCGTCGTCGGTCTGGGTGAGCACGGGCATCACCGGCGCCACCGGCGGCCGCTCTGCGAGGAAAGCCGACGCGCTCTCGGCGGCGGCGATCTCCTCCACGCTGACCAGGGTCGGCGGCAGCATCATCGCCGCGCCCCGCTCGCGGGCCTGCAGCACCTCCGAGGCCAGCATCCAACCGGCCACGTCCGCCTCGGTGCTGCGGTCGTCGGCCCGCTGGCCCGCAGGCACCTGCGCCGTGAAGAAGCGGGTGTCGTAGCGGCGCGGCTCGAACTCAGGGGTGATCCAGTGCGAGCGGTAGGCGAGCAGGTCCGAGCGCAGCACCAGGTCGTGCGCGATGAGGACCTCCGAGAGCGACCTGGACCGGTCGAGCAGGAGCTGCCGCTGCTCGTGCCATGCCGCGCTGCTGACATCGGCGATCACCGAGTCGGCTGACGGGCCGGCGAGCAGCACGCCGCACTCCTCGAAGACCTCGCGCACGGCGGCAGCCACCAGCTCGCGCGCGGTGGCCTCGTCGGTGTTGAGGCGCCCGGCCCACTCCCGCGGCGACGGCCCGGCCCACGGCAGGCGCGGGTCGGCGTCGCGCACGTCGACACCGCCGCCGGGGAAGGCCATCATCCGCGGGGCGAACGCCATGCTGGCCACGCGCCGCAGCATGAACACCTCGACGCCGGCGGGGGCGTCGCGGACGAACATGACCGTCGCCGCCGGCCGCGGGGTGGCGGCCTGGGCGCTGTCGCGCTGCCAGGCGTCCGCCTGCTCCCGAAGGGACGGCGAGTCCTTGACCGGGAAGTCCCGGATCACAGACACCCCTTCACGGGTTGGGGTGTTGCCGCGCGCCACAGCGCTCGGCAACACCCCGAACCACGGTGGGCATGGGTCTCACTCGTCGGCGAGCGCGACGACGATCTCGACCTCGACGGGGGCGTCCAGCGGCAGCACGGCCACGCCGACAGCGGAGCGGGCGTGGACGCCGGCCTCCCCGAAGGCCTTGCCGAGCAGCTCGCTGGCGCCGTTGATGACGCCCGGCTGGCCGGTGAAGGTGGGGTCGCTGGCGACGAACCCGACCACCTTGACCACCTGGGCCACCCGGTCGAGGTCGCCCACGACGGACTTGACCGCCGCGATGGCGTTGAGCGCGCAGATCTGGGCGAGCTCTGCGGCCTTCTCCGGGTCGACCTGGCCCTCGCCATGGCCGACCTTGCCGATCGCGGCTAGCTCGCCGGCGACCATCGGTAGCTGGCCGGAGGTGTAGACACGGCGCCCGTCCTGCAGCGCCGGCACGTAGGCCGCCACGGGCTTGGCCACGTCGGGGACGGTCAGCCCCAGGTCCTTCAGCCGGTCCTCGACTGCGCTCATCCTCAGGCCTTCTCTCGCTTCAGGTACGCCACAAGGCCGCCACCATCGGGCCCGGTGAGGACCTGCACGAGCTCCCAGCCGTCCTCACCCCACTGGTCGAGGATCTGCTTGGTGGCGTGGACGATGAGCGGCACGGTTGCGTACTCCCACTTGGTCATGGGCGCAGCCTATCCACCGCTGACAGGATGACCACATGGCTGACCCCCACCAGAGCCTCGCCCCCCGGGACGCCGGTGACGTCGGTGACGCGCTGGCGCGGACCGCTCCCCCGCCGACCCGCACCACGGCATACGGCTCGGACCCCGCACAGGTCTACGACGTGCGGCTGCCGGCGGGGACGCCAGGGACACCAGGGACGGCAGGGACACCAGGGGACGTGACCGTGGTCGTCGTCCACGGCGGCTTCTGGCGCGAGCGCTTCGACCGCAGCCACGCCGGCTGCCAGGCGCAGGCCTTCGCCGACGCCGGCTACCCCGTCGCGGTCCTCGAGTACCGACGGACCGGTATGCCGGGCGGCGGCTGGCCGGGAACCGCGGAGGACGTCGCGGCGGGCGTCGCCGCGGTGCTGGGCGACCCTGGCCTACCTGACCGCGCGGTCCTCGTGGGGCACTCGGCCGGCGGCCACCTGGTCGTGTGGGCGGCGAGCCAGCCCTGGGGTGACCGGCTGGCGGGTGTGGTCAGCCTCGCGGGCGTGCTCGACCTGCACGCGGCCCACGAGCAGCACCTGGGGGACGGCGCCGTCGCCGCGTTCATGGGCGGCACCCCCGAGCAGCTGCCCGAGGCGTACGCCGCCGCGGACCCCTGCGCGCTCACGCCGAGGGCGCCGGTCTCGATCGTCCACGGCCTCGATGACGACGTCGTCCCCGTCGGCGTCTCCCGCTCCTACACGGCCCGCGCCGAGGCACACCGGGCCGCGCCCAGGGCGGTGCGCGAGGTCGCCGGGTGCGAGCACTTCGGGCTCATCGACCCCGAGCACCCCGCGTTCGCGGAGGTCCTGGCTGCGGTCGCCGAGCTCGCCTCATAGTGTTGGCGCCATGACCCCTGCCACCCCGAGCCATGCCGGCGTGCGGCTGCACATCGTGACGGGCAAGGGGGGCACCGGCAAGACGACGGTGGCCGCCGCCCTCGCCCTCGCCCTCGCCAGGCAGGGCAAGCGGGTGCTGCTGGCCGAGGTCGAGGAGCGACAGGGCATCTCCCAGACGTTCGACGTCCCGCCGCTCGGGCACGAGGAGACCCGGATCGTGCACGAGCGCGGCGGCGGCGAGCTGTACGGCATGAGCGTCGACGTGCGGGAGTCGCTGATGGAGTACCTCCAGAAGTTCTACAAGCTCGGCCGGGCGGGGAGCGTCCTGGAGAAGGTCGGGGCGGTCGACTTCGCCACCACCATCGCGCCGGGCCTGCGAGACGTCCTGCTCATCGGCAAGGTCTACGAGGCCGCCGGGCGGCGCGGGAGCAGCCGGCAGCACGACCGCCCGGTCTACGACGCCGTCGTCCTCGACGCGCCCCCCACGGGCCGGGTGGTCCGCTTCCTCAACGTCAACGCCGAGGTTGCCGACGTCGCCCGCGTGGGGCCGATCCGCACCCAGGCCGACTCCATCACGCGGATGCTGCGCAGCCACCGCACCGCAGTGCACGTGGTCTCACTGCTCGAGGAGATGCCGGTGCAGGAGACCGTCGACGCCCTCAGGGAGCTGAAAAAGGCCTCCCTGCCCGTCGGGGCGGTCATCATCAACCAGGTCCACGAGCAGGCTCTCGACGGCGGGGACCTCGAGACCGTCGCGGCGGACCCCGACGGGCTGGACGCGGCCGTCACCGCCGACCTGAAGTCCGTCTCGGTGCGCACCAGCGCGGCGATGGTCACCGGCCTGCTGGCCGAGGGGACCGAGCACGCCGACCGGGTCGCGCTCCAACAGGAGCAGGAGGCGATCCTGACCGGCCTCGGCCGACAGGTCTACCGGCTGCCGCTGCTGCCCGAGGGCACCGAAGCCGGCGGGATCCGGGTGCTCGCCGACGCCCTCACCGAGCAGGGGATGATCTGATGGCGCACTCACCTGCCCCCACTGCCGCCCCCGTCCTCGACGTCGACACCCTCCTGCGCGACCAGGAGACGCGGATCATCGTGTGCACCGGGGCCGGCGGCGTCGGCAAGACCACCGTTGCCGCGGCCCTCGGGCTGCGCGCCGCCGAGTCCGGCCGGCGCGTGGTGGTGCTGACCATCGACCCGGCCCGCCGGCTCGCCCAGTCGATGGGCATCGAGGCGCTCGACAACGTGCCGCGGCCGGTGCCGGGCGTCGGTGGCAACGGCAGCCTCGACGCGATGATGCTCGACATGAAGCGCACCTTCGACGAGGTCGTCGAGGCGCACGCCGCCCCTGACAAGGCGCAACAGATCCTCGAGAACCCCTTCTACCAGGCGGTCTCGAGCTCGTTCGCGGGCACGCAGGAGTACATGGCCATGGAGAAGCTGGGCCAGCTCCGCGCCCGGGCCGCCAGGGAGCACACCTGGGACCTGATCGTCGTCGACACCCCGCCGTCCCGGTCCGCCCTGGACTTCCTCGACGCCCCCAAGCGCCTCGGCTCCTTCCTCGACGGCCGGTTCATCCGCCTGCTCATGGCCCCGGCCAAGGCCGGCGGACGGGCCTACCTCAAGGTGTTCAGCTCTGGCGTCACGATGGCGACCACGGTGATGTCCAAGATCCTCGGCGGGCAGGTGCTCCAGGACGTCCAGACCTTCGTCGCCGCCCTGGACACGATGTTCGGGGGGTTCCGGGAACGCGCCGACAAGACCTACGCGCTGCTGAAGAACCCCGAGACCGCGTTCGTGGTCGTGGCCGCGCCCGAGCGGGACGCCCTGCGCGAGGCGTCCTTCTTCGTCGACCGGCTCGACGAGGAGGGCATGCCGCTGGCGGGCGTGGTGATCAACCGCATCCAGCGGCTGGCCGCGCCGACCCTGAGCGGGTCACGGGCGCTGGCGGCCGCCGAGCAGCTCGCCGAGTCGGCGAAAGCCTCGGCGACGGCACCCATGACGGAGGGGCTGCTGCGCCTTCACGCCACCCTGGCGGAGGCAGCCGGGCGCCAGGAGGCGCTGGCCCAGAGGTTCACCGCCGGCCATCCCGGCATACCCGTGGTTGAGGTTCCGGCCGCGGCCCAGGACATCCACGACCTCGACGGGTTGCGCCAGGTGGGCCGGGCGCTGACCGCGGGCTGAGTCGGCGCAGGCCGAGAGCGCTCCCGAAGAGAGGGTGCCCCTGGAAGCCCGGACCCCAAGACCCGGTCAGGCGCTGACGGCGGCGCTCTGCTCGAACTGGGCCGCGCGGGCCTGGGCGAAGAGGCTGGCCCAGGAGGTGATGTTGGGACGGCGCTTCAGCAGCGCCCGGCGCTCGCGCTCGGTCATCCCGCCCCAGACCCCGAACTCGGTGCGGTTGTCGAGCGCATCGGCCAGGCACTCCGCGATGACCGGGCAGCCCTGGCACACGATCTTGGCGGTCTGCTGCGCGGCGCCCTGGACGAACAGGGCGTCGGGGTCCGACTTCGCGCATCGCCCCAGCGGCGCCCAGTCCTCGACCCAGTTGACTCCGAAGGCAACGGGGCGGGCGGTGCGTGCTGGCGCGATGGTCATTGCAGTCCTCCTGGCAAGCGGTTCCGAACGCCGATCCCGGCCGGGGCTTATGTCCGTATCGGGCACGAACGACGATAGAAAAGTTCCGTGGTGGGAGGACATGGCCCATTCGTGTAGTTCTCCCATGACCAAACGGACTAGTCACACCTGACTACCGCCCATCAGAGGCTGTCCCAGCCATGCGCAACGACCCGGGGGCCAGCGCGGCCATCCCCACATCTGCGCAGGTCACACGGCCGGTGCGGGCGACACCCGGTCCACCACTCGGTCTGCGACAGGGGCCCGGGGGCCTCCGGCGGTTACCCTGTGCGCATGCAAGGACGTGCCACAAATATCGCCAACGTGCTCAGCCTGCTGGGCGCCTTCGTCGCCACGGCGATGGTGATGGGCCTGCTCGCCGCAGGTCTGATGATCCCGGCGGTGGGTGCCACGGGCAGCGCCGCCAAGTCGACCGTCGAGATGTTCGACTCCCTGCCGGGCGAGTTCAGCACGTCCCCGCTGGCCCAGCAGTCCAAGATCTACGACGCCCGGGGCGGGCTGATCACCACCCCGTACGACGAGAACCGCATCATCGTCCCGCTGGAGCGCATCTCCAAGACCATGCAGAACGCGCAGATCGCGATCGAGGACAGCCGCTTCCGCGAGCACGGCGGTGTCGACCCCCGCGGCATCACCCGCGCGCTGGTCTCGAACTTCAAGGGCGGCGACACCCAGGGCGCGTCCACGCTGACCCAGCAGTACGTCAAGATCACGCTGCAGGAGAACGCGCTGCGCAACAACGACAAGGAGGCCGCCCAGGCCGCCATCGCCAAGACGTACACGCGCAAGCTCCAGGAGCTGAAGTACGCGATCACCCTGGAGAAGGAGCTCACCAAGGACCAGATCCTGCAGGGCTACCTCAACCTCGTCTACTACGGCGACCAGGCCTACGGCGTGGAGGCCGCGGCCCAGCACTACTTCAGCACCACGGCGGCCAAGCTCACGCTCGCCCAGTCCGCGGTCCTGGCGGGTCTGGTGCAGCAGCCGAGCAAGACCGACCCGATCCACAACCCGGAGCGCGCGCAGGTTCGCCGGGACATCGTCCTGGACCGGATGCACGAGCTGGGCATGATCACGGACAAGGCCTGGAAGTCCGCCAAGGCCGTCCCGGTCAAGAAGATGATCAAGCCGCGGCCGGCGCAGAACACCTGTGGGCGCTCCACCCAGCCGTACTTCTGCGAGTACATCCTCGCCTACCTCAAGCAGCTCCCCGCGCTCGGCAAGACCATCCCGGAGCGCATCAAGAAGATCAACCAGGGCGGTCTGACGATCCAGACGACGCTTGACCCGAAGATCCAGGCGATGGCCCAGGCGCAGCTCGTCAAGAAGGTGCCGATCGGCAACGGCGCCCGCATCGGTGGCGCGGCCAGCATCATCGAGCCCGGCACCGGCAAGATCCTGGCGATGGCTCAGGCCTCTGACTTCCCCAAGAGCGGCGAGAAGGGCAAGCGCTTCACCCAGGTGAACTGGAACGTGGACCAGCGCTACGGCGGCACGTCCGGCTTCCAGTTCGGCTCGACGGCCAAGATGTTCGCCATCGTCACCGCCCTGCAGAACGGGATCCCGGTCAACGGCAAGATCCCCTCGAAGTTCGCCACCCCCAAGCAGGCGGCGGTCTACACGCCCAGCGAGATGAAGGGCCGCTGCCGGGCGGGCACGAACTGGGAGGTCCGCAACGACGAGGCCATCGGCGGCAAGCCGCTGCCCTTCGCGCTGGCCACCGCCAA
The DNA here is from genome assembly GCA_036278335.1 of Pedococcus sp. Lineage (GTDB taxonomy): Bacteria > Actinomycetota > Actinomycetes > Actinomycetales > Dermatophilaceae > Pedococcus_A. Next base: position 2,725 of record DASULG010000242.1, on the reverse strand, counting down.
GTCGGTCAACACCGCCTTCGCCTCGCTGGTGCTCAAGCTCGGCACCGACAAGGTGCAGAAGACGATGACCACGATGGGGCTGCACCAGGGCACCGGCGCGCAGATCGAGTGCTACCCGGCGGTCGTGACCCTCGGAGCCAACGACACCACCCCGCTCACGCTGGCGGCCTCGTACGCGACGCTCGCGGCCGAGGGCAAGTACTGCGTGCCCAACCCGCTCCTGTCGATCACGACGAACGACAAGAAGCAGATCAAGCTGCCGGCCAACAACTGCAAGCAGGTCATCAGCAAGGACGTCGCCAACGGCGCGAGCCAGCTGCTCAAGGGCGTCATCGAGAAGGGCACCGGCACCAAGGCCAAGCTCGACGGCGGCCGGCCCGCTGCCGGCAAGACGGGCACCACCGACAACCACGTCGAGTCATGGTTCGTCGGCTACACGCCCCAGCTCGCCACGGCCGTGTGGGTCGGTACCCCCTACAGCCAGAACCGGATGAAGAACATCAACCTCGGCGGCGAGTTCTACCCCGAGGTCTTCGGTGGCACGATCTCGGCGCCGATCTGGAAGGAGATGATGGACGGGGCGTCCAGCATCCTCAGCCTGGCGCCGCGCGACTTCAGCGACCCCAGCAGCAAGGTCCTCGAGGGTGACTTCGTCAGCGTCCCGAACGTGAGCGGCATGACGGTGGACGAGGCGACCAAGGTCCTCGAGGACGCCGGCTTCAAGGCCGACGTCGCCGGGCAGACGTTCAACACGATGTCCCAGGGCACCGTGGTCTACACCGACCCGAGCGGCCGGGCCCTGCGCGGCACGACCATCGGGCTGTACACCTCGCTCGGCTACGTCCCGGCGCCGCCCAAGCCCAAGTACACGCCGAAGCCCAAGTCGACACCGACACCCAAGGCGACGACCCCCAAGATCAAACCGCCGCCGAAGCCCAAGACGACGCCGACGCCCTGACACGGCATACGGCACGGCACGCAGAGGGCCCCTCACCTTCCTGGTGAGGGGCCCTCCGTCGTTCCCGTATGCCGCGGGCTCACCGCCCGAGGAGCGCCGCCTTCACCGCCGCGGCGACCCGGCCGCCGTCGGCGCGGCCGGCGACGAGCGCCTGTGCCGCCTTCATGGCCAGGCCCATCTGCTGGGGGGAAGTCGCCCCGCTCTCACTGACCGCCTGGGCCGCCAGCGCGCCCAGCTCCTCGTCGCTGAGCTGGGCCGGGAGGTAGGCCTCGAGGATGGCGAGCTCGGCCTCCTCGTTCTCCGCACGGTCGGGGTGGCCGGCCTCGCGGTAGGCGGTCGCGGCCTCCTTGCGCTTCTTCGCTTCCTTGGCCAGCACCTTGAGCACCTCGTCGTCGCTGAGCTCGCGGGCCTGTTTGCCGGAGACCTCCTCGTTGGTGATGGAGGTGAGGGCCATCCGCAGCGTCCCTGCCCGCACCTTGTCGCGCGCACGCATCGCGTCGTGCAGGTCGCTCTGGATGGTCGCCTTCAGGGTCTGCTCGCTCATGAGGCCAGTCTGGCAGGCAGGCGCCAGCGCAGTTTGCGAGGATGGGGGCGATGAACTCCCTGCTGAAGACCCTGAGCGGCCTGGCCGCGGTCGGCGCTGCCGGCGTCGGCTATGCGGGCCTGATCGAGCGCAACGCCTTCGCGCTGCGCCGGTTCAGCGTGCCCGTGCTGCCCGTCGGCGCACGGCCGCTGCGGGTGCTGCACCTCTCCGACCTGCACCTGATGCCGAACCAGCGGCGCAAGATCGAGTGGGTGCGCGGGCTGGCCGCCCTCCAGCCCGACCTGGTGGTCGACACCGGCGACAACATCGCGCACCGCGACTCGGTGCCCGCGCTGCTGGAGGCGATGGAGCCGCTGATGGAGTTCCCCGGCGTCTTCGTCCTCGGGTCCAACGACTACTTCGCGCCGACGCTGAAGAACCCCGCGCTGTACCTGACCCCGTGGCACCGGCGTGGCACGGGCACCTCGTCGCGGCTGCCCACCGACGACCTCCTCAAGGGGCTGATGGCGGGCGGCTGGGAGGACATCACGCACCAGCGCGCCTACCTGACCGTGGCGGGCTCGGAGCTGGAGTTCGTCGGCGTCGACGACGCCCACCTCGACTACGACCGGTATGAGGAGGTGGCCGGTCCCGCGGACCCGTCGGTCGCGCTCACCATCGGTGTGACCCACGCGCCCTACCAGCGGGTCCTCGACGCGATGACGGCCGACGGCGCGGGCCTGGTCATCGCCGGGCACACCCACGGTGGCCAGCTGGCGCTGCCCTTCTACGGCGCGCTGGTCACCAACTGCGACCTCGACACCAGCCGGGCCAAGGGCCTCTCGCGGTGGTGGCCTGGCGCCGACCGCACGCCGTCGACCTTCGCCCCCGACGACGCGGCCTGGATGCACGTGTCGGCCGGGCTCGGAACCTCCCCCTATGCGCCGGTGCGCTTCGCCTGCCGGCCTGAGGCGACGCTGCTGACGCTGACGCCTCGCTGACCTCCCGCGTGACCACCGGCGGGTCCTGTCGGCCCTATGGTCACGAGGCCAGGCCGCTACCAGCGGTGGTCCTACCGCATACCGATTGGGAGGGGTGAGAGGTGGTGGGCTATCCTTCCTTTTCGCTGCCCCTCCGGGCGGCGATTGCCACGGGGTGTGGCGCAGCTTGGTAGCGCGCTTCGTTCGGGACGAAGAGGCCGCAGGTTCAAATCCTGTCACCCCGACCATTGCATTTCCGCAGGT
>DASULG010000241.1:0-6336 GCA_036278335.1 Pedococcus sp. | reverse complement strand
CCATCAGGTGCTCCTGGGTCGGCGGCACCAGGGGCTGGACGATGTAGACGTCGCGCTGCCGGCAGTTCGCCAGGAGCTGCGCCTGCAGGCAGTCGTTGCTGAATCGCTTGATCTCGGCGGGGGCGAGGTCGACGGACAGCTCTGCGCAGATGTGGGCGGCCAGCTCCCGGTGGGCGCTGCCCGAGAAGATGACGATGTCGCGCATGGGACTCCTCAGGGGTGGGGTCGCGCTGTCTCTCGCAGACTAACGGGGCTGGGACGCGCCGTCGCCCCCGGTGGCATACAGGTGTGAGCGGAGCTCGCCGACCAGCTCCGCACGGTGCTGGGCGCCCATCGGCACGGCGCCAGGGAACGAGGCGAACCCGTGCGGCACGCGGACGTAGTTGGTCAGCCGCACGGGGACGCCGGCCCCGCGCAGCGCCTCGGCATAACGGGCCCCGTCGTCGCGCAGCGGGTCCAGGTCTGCGGTCTGGACCAGGGCGGGCGGAAGACCGGCCAGCTCGCCGAAGAGGGGGGACACCAGCGGACTGGTGGGGTCCGCCCCGTCGGCGAGGTAGTGCGCCCGGAACGCGTGGATGTTGGCGCGCGTGAGGATGGGCGCGTGGGCGTGCTCGTCGATGGAGGGCGAGGCCAGGGTCATGTCCACGGCTGGGTAGATCAGCGCCTGGTGGCGCAGACGCAGGCGCTCGTCGTCGCGGGCCTCCTGGGCGACGACCGCGGCGAGGTTGCCGCCGGCGCTGTCGCCGCACACCGCCAGCCGGCGGGTGTCCGCGCGCAGGACCTCGCCGTGCCCGGCGACCCAGCGGGTGGCGTCCAGGCCGTCGTATGCCGCCGTGGGCGCCTTGTGCTCGGGGGCCTTGCGGTAGTCGACGCTGACCACCACCGCCCGTACCCGGCGGGCCAGGTGGGTGCACAGGGGGTCGTACATCACGACGTTGCCCTGCACCCAGCCGCCGCCGTGGAAGAAGACGATGACCGGCACGTCGGTCTCGGTGTCCCGCACCGCGCGTGGGCGGTAGATGCGCAGCGGGATCTCGTACCCGTCGCGCGCCTGCGCGGTCCCGTAGGTGGTGCCGACGGCGCGGTCGCCGCCACCCGTGATCCACGAGACGGGCGGACGGTCGGGGAAGACGCGGCCCCGGCCAGCCTGGATCTCGGCGAGGTCCAGACCTTCGATGGGCTTGCTGAGCACGCCGTCGACAAGGGCGGTCAGGCCCGCAGTGAGGGGCGACATCGCGAGGGGGGAGTGGCGCATCGCCCCATCATCGCGGCAGCGGGTGCCATCAGCGATGTGATCTCGTCCCGGTCCCGCCGCCGCCCGTGGCGCTCCCCGCGCTTAGGGTGCTTCCATGACCGTGCGCCGCGTGATGGGGATCGAGACCGAGTACGGCATCTCCGTGCCGGGGGACCCCGCCGCCAACCCGATGCTGCTCTCGGGGCAGGTCGTGCACGCCTACGCCTCGGCGCAGGGCATCCGCGCCGCCCACGCGTCCTGGGACTACGCCGACGAGGCACCGCTGCGCGATGCCCGGGGGTTCGAGATGGGCCGCGGGGCGGCCGACGCCAGCCAGCTCACCGACGAGGACGACCCCTCCCTGGCCAACGTCGTCCTGACGAACGGGTCCCGGCTCTACGTGGACCACGCCCACCCGGAGTACAGCTCACCCGAGGTGACCTCGCCCCGCGCCGCCGTGATCTGGGACCGGGCCGGCGAGATGATCATGCGGGAGTCGGTGCGCCGGCTCTCGCAGGTGCCCCCTGGGGTCAACCTCTACAAGAACAACACCGACGGCAAGGGCGCCTCCTACGGGACCCACGAGAACTACCTGATGAGCCGGGAGACCCCGTTCAGCGACATCGTGCGCCACCTCATCCCGTTCTTCGTCGCGCGCCAGGTCATGACCGGCTCGGGCAGAGTCGGGATCGGCCAGGACTCGCGCACCGCGGGCTTCCAGGTCAGCCAGCGCAGCGACTTCTTCGAGGTGGAGGTCGGGCTCGAGACCACCCTGAAGCGGCCCATAGTCAACACCCGCGACGAGCCGCACGCGGTCGCCGACCTCTACCGCCGACTGCACGTCATCATCGGCGACGCCAACCACTGCGACGTGGCGAACCTGCTCAAGCTCGGCACCACCTCCCTGGTCCTGGCGATGATCGAGGACCGTGCGATCGACGTGGACCTCACCGTCAACCGGCCCGTGCACACGCTGCACCAGGTCAGCCACGACCCCACCTGCCAGCAGATCATCGAGCTGCGCGACGGCACCCGGCTGACCGCGGTCCAGCTGCTGTGGCGATACCACGAGCTGGCCGAGGGCTACCTCAAGGACCGGTATGCCGGGGAGCTCGACGCGGACACCGAGGAGGTCATGCGGTGGTGGGCCCTCGTGCTGGACACACTGGAGCGCGACCCCATGGCCGCGTCGCGCGAGGTCGACTGGGTGGCCAAGCTCAAGGTCCTGCAGGGCTACATCGACCGCGACGGCCTCGAGTGGTCCGACCACCGCCTGAAGGCGATCGACATCCAGTGGTCGGACGTGCGGCCTGACAAGGGCATCTTCCACCGCCTCCGTGCCGCCGGCCGGGTCGAGGAGCTCGTCACCGACGCCGAGGCCTACGACGCCGTGCACGAGCCGCCCACCGACACCCGGGCCTACTTCCGGGGCAAGTGCCTGGCGAAGTACCCCGACCAGATCGCGGCCGCGTCGTGGGACTCGGTGATCTTCGACGTGCCCGGGCACTCCTCGCTGCAGCGCGTTCCCATGCTCGAGCCCCTGCGCGGGACCCGGGAGAGCGTGGGTCCCCTCCTTGACCGGAGTGTGGACGCGGCTGCGCTTCTTCGGGAGTTGGCATCGGCATCGGGCTAGGGTCCGACTAGGTTGATCAACAGCAGGGTCGTCAGCAGCGACACACACGCACCCCGCACGTGAGGGCGGGCGGGGTGCCGACAGCGGAGGTCACGACATGGCAGGCCAGGAGCAGAGCCGACCGCAGCGGCGCGAGGACGCGCCCGACGAGACGCCCGAGCCCACCCCGGCGTCGCCGGAGGCGAGTGCGCGCAAGGAGAACCTCGACAGCGACATCGACACCGTGCTGGACGAGATCGATGGTGTGCTCGAGTCCAACGCGGAGGAGTTCGTGCGCGGGTTCGTCCAGAAGGGCGGCCAGTGAGCCTCGGTCATGATGCTGGGAGGCTGCCCGCGGCATACCTCTCGGCCGGTTCTTCCTCCTTCACCGACTTCATCGGATCGCACGCCCCCGACCTGCTGCCCTCGCGCCGTCCGCTGCCCGCCGGCGGCGCGTTCGAGGCCCCGCACGGCACGACGATCGTCTCGGCCACCTTCGACGGCGGGGTGGTGATGGCCGGCGACCGCCGGGCCACGATGGGCAACATCATCGCCAACCGCGACATGGAGAAGGTCTTCGCGGCCGACGAGTACTCCGCCGTCGGGATCGCCGGCACCGCCGGCATCGCGATCGAGCTGGTCAAGCTCTTCCAGGTCGAGCTCGAGCACTACGAGAAGATCGAGGGGGCGCTGCTGTCGCTGGAGGGCAAGGCGAACCGGCTGGCCTCGATGATCCGGGCCAACCTGGGCATGGCCATGCAGGGCCTGTCCGTGGTCCCGCTCTTCGCCGGGTACGACCTCGACCGCAGCGCGGGCCGGATCTTCTCCTACGACGTCACGGGCGGCTGCTACGAGGAGCGTGACCACCACAGCGTCGGCTCCGGCTCGCTGTTCGCGCGCGGGGCGCTGAAGAAGATGTGGCGCCCGGGCCTGCCGGTCGAGCAGGCCGTCAGCGTGGCCGTCGAGGCGATCTACGACGCCGCGGACGACGACTCCGCGACCGGTGGCCCGGATGTCGGCCGCCGCATCTGGCCCAGTGTCGCCGTCGTCGACGATGCCGGCGTGCGCTTCCTCCCGGACGACGAGCTCAGAGCGGTGGTCGAGCAGGTCATCGAAGGCCGGCAGGGGAACCCGGGAGGTGCGCGATGACCAGCATGCCGTTCTACGTCTCGCCCGAGCAGCTGATGAAGGACCGGGCCGACTACGCCCGAAAGGGGATTGCCCGCGGGCGGTCGGTCGTCGTCCTCGGCTACGACCGCGGCATCGCCTTCGTCGCTGAGAACCCCTCGAGGGCCCTGCACAAGGTCTCCGAGATCTACGACCGCATCGCGTTCGCCGCGGTGGGCAAGTACAACGAGTTCGAGAACCTGCGCGTCGCGGGTGTGCGGTACGCCGACCTTCGCGGGTACTCCTACGACCGCATCGACGTGACCGCCCGGGGCCTGGCCAATGCCTACGCCCAGACGCTTGGCGCGGTCTTCACCCAGGAGTCCAAGCCCTACGAGGTGGAGATCGTCGTCGCCGAGGTCGGCGCCGGCCCCGACGACGACCAGATCTACCGCCTCACCTATGACGGCTCGGTGGCCGACGAGCAGGGCTTCGTCGCCATGGGTGGCGCCGGGGAGCAGATCGAGAGCGCCCTCAAGGAGCGCTGGCGCCCGGGGATGAGCCTGGCCGACGCGCTGTCCCTGGCAGTCGAGCTCCTGGGCAAGGACCCGGCCGGCGGTGCCAACCGGTCGCTCACGCCGGCCCAGCTCGAGGTCGCGGTCCTCGACCGGGAGCGGCCCCGTCGCACGTTCCGGCGCATCGGGGGCACGCTGCTCACCGCCCTGCTGAACAGCGAGGACCCCACCCGGGACGCGCCCACCGTGGACGAGACGGCCCCGGGCCACCACGACACGCTGACCGGCGAGACGCCCCGGGACGCGGCGACCAACCCGCAGACCCAGCTCCCGCGCACGGATGAGGGTCCCAGGGGCTAGTCGGGGCTAGTCCGCGAGGCAGGCCAGCTCGCGCACGGCCTCGGTGACCGTCTTGACGGCCACGGGGTCGAACAGCGCCCCGTAGTGATTGCTCGCGAGCTCGGTGACCGCGACGTCTGCCGGCAGCAGGGCGGCGCTGACCCGCTCGCGCGTGTACAGCCCTTCGGGCTCGTCGAGCAGGCCCCGGCGGGCCCAGAGCAGGTGCGCCGGGCACTGGAGGGTGTGGATGGCGCTGAGGGTGGCCGGGTCAGCCAGCATGTCGCCCCAGTCAGCCCGGACGCACTCCAGGGACGTCGTGCTGCGCATGGCGCCGCGTGGGCCGCCCAGGTCGTGCCTGAGGAAGGCCCGGACGTAGTGGCCTTCCGGCGTGTCCAGGAATGGCCGCAGCCCCGCGTGGGAGCGCCAGTAGGCGAGGTAGGAGTCCTCGTCGGCGAAGCTCATCCCCAGCCGGGTCATGGCGGGGCCGATGTGGGTGCGCAGGACCGCGTCGATGTCGCTCGACTCCGGGCTCGGGAAGGCCAAGCCACCGTCGAGGAGCACCACCCCGGCTGCCCGCTCGGGGTAGGAGGCGGCGGCCAGGACAGCGGCAAAGGCGCCCATGGAGTGACCGGCGAACAGCGGTCGCTCCAGGCGGAGGTGGTCCGCGATGGCCACGACGTCGGCGGCGTGGTCGGCCAGTCCCGTCGAGCGCAGGGCCGCGCTCTCCGCCCGGCCGCGCATGTCGGGAGCGACCACGCGCACCTCGCCGCCGAGGAGGTCGGCCACGGGCTGCCAGGACAGTCCGTTGGAGGAGATGCTGTGCAGGGCGATGAGGGTGGGGGCTGCTGCCGGCGCGTCGTTGAGGACGTGGACCGTCAGCGTTCCCCCCGCTACCGGCACCTGCACGGTGGGCGCTGCCTCCTGCATGGCTGGGACCCCCTGTGAGCTGTGGGCGGTAGCGCCCCGCAGGCGCGCTCGTGACGCTACGGGAGGGCGAGGAGGGCCGGTATGGCCCGGCGCACCACAACCTCCCACGGACCTGTGTGGGCGGGCCTCAGGGCACTGCTGACGGCCGTGCCGCGTCCACGAGCGCGCGCTCGTCGGAGGCGGAAAGCCCGGCCCGGCGCGGGCGGTCAGGGCCCTCCTGGAGCTCCCACGCCAGGATGTCGGCCAGGGTGTCGGCAAGGGGGCGGATGCGCAGGCCGGCTGCCCTGGCCGCCGAGGTGTCGCGCGCCCCGAAGCCCTCCCACCCGGGCGTGTTCAGCCAGAGCGGCAGCGAGCGCTCGCCGGCCCACTCCTGAACTTCATGGTCGGTCAGCCACTGCGGGGACACCAGCTGGAGCGGGCCCTGGTGACCGGCCACGGCGCGGGCGGTGGCCAGGTGCTCCGCCAGGGGCAGGACCGCGCTGGCGGCGTTGAAGACACCGCTGGTCTGGTGTTCCACCGCGTCCACCAGCCAGGCGGCCAGGTCGCGCACGTCGACCAGCTGGGTCCCCTGCGCGGGGGAGTCGGGGACCAGCACGGTGCCG
>DASULG010000240.1:0-5884 GCA_036278335.1 Pedococcus sp. | reverse complement strand
GGTCGCGACGCCTGTCGCGGCACCGGACCAGCCTCACCGGGTGGCCGCCCGTTGCCATTCCTTTGCCATTCCTTGCCATGGCTGCGCGTAACCGCACTCCGCGCCTCTCGTTGGACCCGGCATACAGGCCACCACCGATGCTGGTCAGTCCTCGAAAGGGAGTCCATGCCCACCGTGAAGAGAACCCGGGCGGTCATCGCCGCCGCCGCCCTGGCCACCGTCGCCCTCGCAGCCCCAGCGTCGGCGGGTCTGCTGCCCAGCGGTGGCGCCCTCGCGCCGGTCCAGCCCTGGCTGAGCCAGCAGCTCGCCGGCCTCGACGCGGCCACGCCCACCACGGTGCTCGTGCACGGCACCGACCTGGCCGCGGCCGAGGACGCCGTCTCCGCTGCCGGGCTGCGGCGGGTGACGACGTTCGACAGGATCGGCGTCGTCGTGGCCAGCGGCCTCCCCGCGCAGATCGAGGCAGTCCGGGCCAGCAGCGGCGTCACCTATGTCGAGGGCAACCAGCCCATCAGGATGCTGCTCTCGACATCCAACACCGCCACCCGCGGCAGTGAGGCACGCACGACCCTGACCGGGGCCGACGGGACCAGCCTGGACGGCAAGGGCGTCTCCGTCGCGGTCATCGACTCCGGCGTGGACCCGACCCACCCGTTCCTGCAGAACGCGGACGGCACCTCCGCGGTGGTGAAGAACCTCAAGATGGTGTGCGAGCCGCTGACGGAGAGCACCTGCGCGCCGGTCGACGCCGGCTCGGCCGACACCGACCTCGTCTCCGGCGGCGGGCACGGGCTGCACGTCAACGGCATCGTCGCCGGCCGCGACGTCACCCTCTCGGACGGCACCAGGATGCACGGCGCCGCACCGGGCGCGAGCCTGGTGAGCATCAGCACCGGCGCAGTGCTGTTCATCATCGGCGCGGACGCCGCCCTGAACTGGGTGCTCGAGAACCACGCGGCCCCCTGTGGCGCCGGCGTGCCCGCGAGCACCTGCCCGCCGATCAAGGTGACCTCGAACTCCTACGGCCCGACTGGCGGCGGCGCCTTCGACCCGAGCTCGGCGACCGTCAAGCTCCAGCGCGAGCTCGTCAAGGACGGCGTCGTCACCGTCTGGGCCAACGGCAACGACGGCGGCGACGGCTCCGTGTCACTGTCCAACCCGCCCGGCATGGACCCGACCCCCGGCATCCTGTCCGTGGCGTCGTACTTCGACCAGAACACCGGCACCCGGGACGGCGTCGTGTCGGACTTCTCCAGCCGCGGCAAGGCCGGCGACCTCTCGACGTACCCGGACATCTCGGCGCCCGGCGAGGACATCACCTCCTCGTGCCGCGCCTACCTGCCGATCTGCTCCACCGGCCTCGACCCGCAGGAGGGTGGCGACTACAACACGATCAGCGGGACCTCGATGGCGACACCGCACATCTCGGGCATCGTGGCCCAGCTCTTCCAGGCCAACCCGGCTGCGACGCCGGCCCAGATCGAGGGGTCCATCGAGTCGACCGCCTACAAGTACACCGACGGAGCGGCCTACCAGGGCGGCGACCCGAACGGCACGACGTCCTTCGACAAGGGCCACGGGCTGGTCGACGTCGTGGCGGCCGCGACCGCCGTCCGCGGCACGAGCGCCACAGCCGCACGCAAGGGCAAGCACCGCTGAGCGCCAGCGCACCGGCCAGGCGGCGGCCCCGGACACCTCGTCCGGGGCCGCCCGCGTGTCTCGCCCTCCAACGCACCGTGCCTGCCTGGCCGCGCGTACTCTCGAGACGGCGTACGTCGTCACCAAGGGGGAACCTCATGGCACTCCAGCCGGCCTCAGCAGGCTCTCGCCCCAACGCCAACGCATGGCGCCTCTCGCTGGTCAGCGCGGGAGTGCTGTGGGTGGTGACCGCAGTCTTCCTCGTGGCGCTGCAGACGCCGTATGCCGCGCTGACCTGCATCGGCCCGCTCGCCCTGGCCGCGGGCCTCGTCGCGATCCTTGCGCGCCACCTGCGGATCCGGCTCCCCGTGGCGGCCTACCCGGTCCTCGTCCTGGCCATCGCGGCGCTGGTCAACGCCCCGATCATCGACCTGCTGCTCCTCTAGACGGGGACAAGCCCCAGAAGGCGCGAGCCCCCGTATGCCGCGGGCGCGGCATACGGGGGCTGGTCAGGGAACGGGGGTGGGAGCCAGGCGCTAGCCCTTGGCTGCCTTGACCGCCTCGGTCGCCTGCGGCAGGACGGTGAACAGGTCACCGACGACCCCGAAGTCGACGAGCTCGAAGATCGGGGCCTCCTCGTCCTTGTTGATCGCGACGATCGTCTTGGACGTCTGCATGCCGGCGCGGTGCTGGATGGCACCGGAGATGCCACACGCGACGTACAGCTGCGGCGAGACCTGCTTGCCGGTCTGGCCCACCTGGGAGGTGTGCGGGTACCAGCCGGCGTCGACCGCGGCGCGCGAGGCACCCACGGCAGCGCCGAGGCTGTCGGCGAACTCCTCGACCTTGGAGAAGTCCCCTCCTGTGCCTCGGCCACCCGAGACCACGATGGCGGCCTCGGTGAGCTCGGGGCGGCCGGTGGCCTCCTTGGGCTTGGACTCGGTGATGCGGGCGGTCTTGGCGGCGTCCGAGACGGTCACCTCGAACACCTCGTCGGCAGCCGCGCCAGCAGCCTCCTCCGGGGCGGCCGAGTTCGGCTTGACCGTCACGATGGGGGTGCCCTTGGTGATGGTCGCCGTGACCGAGTAGGAGCCGGCGAACACGGACTGCGTCGTGGAGACCCCGCCGCCCTCCGCCGCCTGCACGTCGACGGCGTCGGTGATCAGACCGGAGTCGGTCTTGATGGCCAGGCGGCCGGCGATCTCCTTGCCCGCGGCGTTGCTCGGGATGAGCACGGCCGCCGGGGAGGTCTTCTCCACCAGCTGGGCCAGCATCTCGGCCTGCGGTGCCACCAGGTAGTCGGTGACGTCGGCGGACTCGACGCGGTAGACCTTCGCGGCGCCGTACTTGGCCAGCGCCTCCCTGGCGGCCTCGAAGCCTTCGCCGACGAAGACCGCCGAGGGCTCGCCGAGGCGCCGGGCGATGGTCAGCAGCTCGGCAGTGGTCTTGCGGACAGTCCCATTGGCGTGGTCGACCAGAACGAGAACTTCAGCCATGACAGATACCTCTTTCTCTCTCTAGCCGGCTCAGACGAACTTCTGCGCGGACAGGAACTCCGCGAGCTTGGTGCCGCCGTCGCCCTCATCGGTGACGATCTGGCCCTGCGCGCGCGGCGGGCGCCTGGTGAAGGACTCGACCTTCGTCCACGCGGCGCCGAGGCCGACCTGGGAGGGGTCGACACCGAGGTCGGCCAGGCTCCAGGTCTCGACCGGCTTCTTCTTCGCCGCCATGATCCCCTTGAACGAGGGGTAGCGCGGCTCGTTGATCTGGTCCGTGACGGACACCAGGGCCGGCAGCGAGGCGACGATGGTCTCGGAGGCGGTGTCGCCGTCGCGCCGGATGGTGACCTCCTGGCCCTCCACAGACAGCTCAGAGGCGAGGGTCACCTGCGGCAGCCCGAGGCGCTCGGCGAGCATGGCCGGGACAACGCTCATCGTGCCGTCGGTGGACGCCATGCCGGTGAGCACCAGGTCGGCGCTGCCGATCTTCTTGATCGCCTCGGCCAGCACGAGTGACGTGGCCACGGCGTCGGAGCCGTGGATGGCCGCGTCGTTGACGTGGACGCCCTTGTCGGCGCCCATCTGAAGGGCCTTCTTGACGGCGTCAGCGGCCTGGTCGGGACCGACGGTGAGGACAGTGACCTCGCCCTCCCCTGCCTCGACCAGCTTGAGGGCCTCTTCGACGGCGTACTCGTCGAGCTCGGACAGCAGTCCGTCAACACCCACGCGGTCGGTGGTGTTGTCGGAATCGTTGAACGTGCGGTCGGACTGTGCGTCCGGCACGTACTTGACGCAGACGACGATGTTCATGCGTGATCGTCCTCTTCCATGTGGTGGATGAACGGATGGTGGTGCTGGGTCGCCGACCATCCTTACAGGGGCGCTGGCGTTTCGACATGTCGTGCTCGCGTGACGCTCAACACGCGACGCCGACAGGGTGCGCTGCATCACGCCGGGCGCCGACGCGCAGGTGACGGTGGCCACACCGCTGGCCTCGCTGAGCACCTCGGCCACCGAGGGCGGAGACCGACTGACGCAGGTCAGAACACGACGACGAGGAAGAACAGCAGCGTCACGACCACCGACACCAGACAGCCGTACCCCGCCGGCGCCGGCGCCCCCGCCCCCCTGCCCGTACCGAAGCGGTACACCAGCGCGAAGAGCACGACCAGGCCGAGCACCCACCCCCACCGCGTCAGCAGCGCGCCTGCAGTCCCCGCCAGGTCCTCCATGCAACCCCCCACGTCGCCTGTCACAGCCAAGCCCGGACGATACCCACCTGAGCGCTCCCGGATGCTCCCTGCGCGAAAACTCCGGTTTTCACCACCTGCACGCCGTCGGTTCGGCACCATGGGCCGGGTTCTGGTCACCGTGGGGGGAGCCACACGTGAAACACACTGTCCGAGCCCTGCTCGCTGTCGGGCTGCTCCTGGGCGTCTACGTCCTCGCCGGGGTGGTCGTCGCGGCGATGGGTGGTCTGGTCTACCTGGTCGCCACTGCCGGCAGCGGCGCTGCCGCGGTCAAGTTCGGGATCATCGCCGTCCTGGTCGCGGTGGCCCTCGGCAAGGGGGTCGTCTCCAGCCTGCGCACACCGCCGCAGGAGGAGCACGGCGTCGCGCTCACCCCCGAGGCCCAGCCCCGGCTGTGGTCCGAGGTGCGAGCGCTGGCCGGCCAGGTCGGCGTGCGCGCCCCGGACGAGATCCGCCTCCTGCCCGAGGTCAACGCCGCCGTCAGCGAGCAGAGCCGGTGGCTCGGTCTCACGCAGGGCCGGCGAACGATGTACATCGGGGCGCCCCTCCTGATCGGCCTCAGCGTCGACCAGATGCGCTCGGTGCTGGCCCACGAGCTCGGCCACTACAGCGGGCGGCACACCGCCCTGGCCGGAGTCAGCTACCGCGGGCTGGAGGCGATCCGGCGGATGATCGCCAACCTCGGCCCCGACAGCTGGGTGGGCAGGCTGTTCCGCCTCTACGGCCGCCTCTACCTCGCGGTGTCGCACTCGGTGAACCGGCGCCAGGAGCTCGAGGCCGACCGCTTCAGCGCCGAGGTCGCCGGCCGGCAGAGCGCGATCGCAGCCATGCGCGAGCTCCCCGTCATCGCCCAGGCGTGGGCGTTCTTCATCGAGGCCTACGCGTCGCTGGGCCAGGTGCGGGGCCAGCGTCCGGAGGCGATGCTGGCCGGGTTCGAGCAGCTGTACAGCCACCCCGAGCGGCAGGGCCAGCTCGCCCAGGTCCGGGCGAGCGAACCCGACGAGTCGCGGTCGGTCTACGACACGCACCCGAGCACGGCGGAGCGGATCCGGGTCTTCGAGGCGCTGCCCGACGACGGCAGGTCGGACCACTCAGGCCCGGCGCTCGAGCTGCTGGAGAGCCCGGGTGCCGCGATGGCCGACCTCGAGCGCTGGATGTTCGAGGAGTCCGCCCTCACCGGCGTCAGCTGGGACAGGCTGGTCTCCGAGTCGGGAGCGGCGACGTCAGCCGAGGCTGCGTCGACCCTCACCTCGGCTGCCGAGGCGGGAGCGGTGGAGCGCGCGACGCTCGGTGCCGTCGTCGAGGCCCTCAGGGCGGGGCGCGCGCACGCGCTGGTGGCTCCGCTGGTCGGGGATGGCGCGACTGCCGACCAGTGCAGCGCCGCAGCTACCCACCTCGTCGGCCAGGCCATCGCCGCATCGTTGGTGCAGACGCGCGGCGCCGACTACCGGGTCGACTGGGGCGGCCCGTGGAAGCTGGTGTCGAGCTCGGGCGCCG
>DASULG010000239.1:0-8258 GCA_036278335.1 Pedococcus sp. | reverse complement strand
CGGTAGCCGCAAGCGCCGACGGTCGGCGTACACCCCCCGACGAAACTGGCACTGCCCCGACGTTGCGACGTCGGGGCAGTGCCAGTTTCCCAGGGGCCCCTGGGAATCTGCCGGGGTCAGACCTTCACGGCGAGCACCGGGCAGGGGGCGTCGAGCAGGACGCGCTGCGCCGTGGACCCGAGCAGCAGCTTGCCCACGGGCGAGCGGCGACGCAGGCCGATGACGATCAGGTCGGCCCGGCGCTCCTCGGCGACGGTCAGGATCTCCTCCGACGCGTCCCGGCCGCGGATGGTGTGCACCACCTCGTGGTCGACACCGGTGCCGGCGAGCCGTGCCCGGAGGGTGGCGAGCTGGTCGTCGTCGGCGTACCTCTCGTCGACCAGGGCGTCACCGCGCGACGTGTTCACGACGACCAGCCTGGCCTCCCGCGAGCGGGCCTCGCGGACCGCGTGGTCGAGGGCGGTCTCGCCCTCGCGGGTCGGGACGTAGCCCACCACGACGCTCATCGGACCTCCACCTTCTCCCGCTCCTCGACCGCGGCGACCTCGGCCGGGGCCGACCGCCGGAGCACCCGGCGGGCCAGCGGCCACAGCAGCACCAGCGCCACGATCACGTAGACCACGATCGCGACCGGCTCCGTGAACAGGCCCGAGACCTGGCCGTCCGACAGCTGCAGCGACGTCCGCAGCTGCTTCTCGAGCCGGGGGCCGAGGATCACGCCGAGGATCAGCGGCAGGACCGGCAGGCCGTAGCGCCGCATCATGAACCCGAGCAGTCCGAGCACCAGCAGGATGCCGAGGTCGAACGCCTGGAGGTTCACCGAGTAGGCGCCGAGCGTCGCGAAGAACACGATGCCGGCGTAGAGGTACGGCCGCGGGATCTGCAGCAGCTTGGCCCACGCGGGTGCGAGCGGCAGGTTGATCAGCAGCAGCAGCAGGTTGCCGATGAACAGCGAGGCGATCAGTGCCCACACCAGCTGGGGCTCGCGCTCGAAGAGCAGCGGTCCGGGCTGGATGCCGAACTGCGTGAACGCAGCCAGCATCACCGCTGCCGTCGCGTTGGTGGGCAGCCCCAGCGACAGCATCGGGACGAGCGTGCCGGCGGCCGACGCGTTGTTCGCCGCCTCCGGGCCGGCCACGCCCTCGATGGCACCGTGCCCGAACTCCTCGGGCTTCTTCGACAGCCGCTTCTCGGTGACGTAGGAGAGGAACGTCGGGATCTCCGCGCCACCGGCGGGAATGGCCCCGAAGGGGAAGCCGATCAGCGTGCCCCGCAGCCAGGGCTTCCAGGAGCGCTTCCAGTCCTCGCGGTTCATGCGGGCGCCGTCGACGTGAATGATCTCGGCGGGCTGGCGCCGCAGGTGGGCTGCGACCCAGAGGGCCTCGCCGACCGCGAACAGGCCCACCGCGACGACGACGACATCGATGCCGTCCGCGAGCTCGGGGATTCCCAGCGTGAGCCGTTGCTGCCCCGAGGTCGGGTCGATGCCGACCGTCCCGATGAGCAGCCCGATGCCGAGCGCGGCCAGGCCGCGGATCTTGGAGGAGCCCAGGACGGTCGTGACCGCGATGAACGCCAGCATCATGATGGCGAAGTAGTCGGGGGAGCCGAGCTGGATCGCGAGCTTGACGATCTGGGGGGCGACGAGGGCCAGGGCGAGGGTGCCGATCGTGCCGGCGATGAAGGAGCCGATCGCGGCCGTGGCGAGCGCCGCGGCCCCTCGTCCGCGTTTGGCCATGAGGTTGCCCTCGATCGCGGTGATGACCGAGGCGCTCTCGCCGGGAGTGTTGAGCAGGATCGACGTCGTGGAGCCGCCGTACATGCCGCCGTAGTAGATGCCGGCGAACATGATGAAGGCCTGGGTGGCCTCGAGGCTGTAGGTCAGGGGGAGCAGCAGCGCGATGGTCATCGCCGGTCCGATGCCGGGGAGCACGCCGATCGCGGTGCCGAGCACAACGCCGATGAGGGCGTACAGGAGGTTGATCGGGGTCAGCGCGGTGCTGAACCCGTCGAGGAGCGCGTTGATGCCGTCCATCAGAGGATTCCCTTGAGCAGGCCAGCCGGGAGCTTGATGCCGAGTACCGCGAAGAACAGGTACCAGGACCCCACCGACATGGCGATCGAGATGATGACGTTGCGCACGTAGTGCCGGCTGCCGAGGGCGTAGGTCGTCCCGAAGAAGAGGACGGCGCCAGAGACCGGCCACCCGACTCGGTCGATGAGCAGGGCGTTGGCGGCGAACGAGGCGATGAGCAGGCCGATGGTGCGCCAGTCGCTGCCGTGCGAGAGGTCGACGTCCTCGCCGCCCTCCTGCTCCCCCCTGCCCCCGCGCAGCAGGTCGACGGTGAGCAGGACGCCCATGAGCACGAGCAGCAGCCCGACGACGATGGGGACGGTGCGGGCGTCGACCGGGCCGCGCGACGCGGTGTCGGTCAGGCTGAGCGCGTCGGTGATGGCCCACGCGCCGAGGCCGAGGAGCAGGAGGGCCACCCCGTACTCGGAGCGGCCCCCCTTCGCTGCCTTGGCTGCCTTCGGTGCCTCAAGGCTGCTGGTCGTGCTTGACATCAGGCCAGGCCCAGTTCCTTGAGAACGCCCGCGACGCTGTCGTTCTGCTCGGTCAGGAAGGTCGTGAACTCGTCGCCGGCCTGGAACGCGTCGGTCCAGCCCTGGTCGGCGAGCGTCTTCTTCCACTGCTCCGAGCTGTGCATCTTGGTCAGGAGGTCGATGTACTCCTTCTTCTTGGCGTCGGAGAGCCCGGGCGGGGCGACGATGCCGCGCCAGTTGGTGAACTCCATGTCGACACCGAGGCTCTTCAGGGTCGGGGCGTCGATGCCTTCGACCGGGTCGGCGCTCGTGACCGCCAGGATCTTCACGTCGCCGGCCTTGGCCTGTTCGGCGACCTCCCCGACACCGGTCGCGGCGAAGGCGACCTTCTTGCCGAGGACGCCGGTCAGGAGCTCGCCGCCACCGTCGTACGCGACGTAGTTGACGTCCTTGGGGGTGACGCCGACGGCCTTGGCCAGCAGCATCGGGGTCAGGTGGTCCGGACCGCCCGCGTTCGAGGCGCCACCCACCGGGACCTTGCCGGGGTTGGCCTTCCACGCCGCGACGAGCTGGTCGAGCGTCTGGTACGGCGAGCCCTTCGGGACGACGATCGCCTCGGACTCCTCGATGAGCTTGGCGATCGGGACGGTGTCGTTGAGGGTGGCCTTGGACTTGTTCGTGTAGACGGCACCGACGACACCGAGCCCCATCTGCATGAGGATGTCGTCCTGGCCCTTCTCGTTCACGAGTCGCTGCAGGCCGACCGTGCCACCGGCGCCGGCCGAGTTGAAGACCTCCACGGTCTCGGTGAGCTTGGCGTCCTGCATGGCCTTGGCTGCGGCGCGCGCGGTGGTGTCGTAGCCGCTGCCGGGGGAGTTCGGGACGAGGATGCGCAGGCCCTTGACGGGGCCGGACGCGGTGTTGTCGCTCGACGAGCTGTTGTCGGCGCTGACGCCGCAGGCCGACAGTGCCAGGCCGCCGACCAGGACGGCCGAGGCGACTTTGAGTGAGGACTGTGCGCGCACAGGGGGCTCCTTTGTCTGGTGTGAGAGGTTCGTCGCACACGGTGCCCCGTGCTTGCGGCCGCTGTCACGGTTAGCCGCGCAAACTCTGTTGTGCTCATTTTGCTCACGCCGTGCTGGCCCCACCCGCGGGCGGCAGACACAATCGTCCGGTGAGAGCACCGTGGCGGTCCTGGCTCGGTCGGGGCATCCTCCTGCGGAGGTGGACCCTGGCCGGTCGCATGCTCGCGATGCAGCTGGCCATCGTCTGCGTGGTCCTCGTCGGCGTGGCCGCCGTCTCGCTGGCCCAGTCGGACGCGAGGTTCCGCGACACGGAGGGGCGCCGTGCGCTGGCGGTGGCGGAGCGGCTCGCCGTGACGCCCGGCGTTCGTGAGGCAGCCGCCTCCGGCGGTGAGGCATTCCTCGGCCAGGCCCAGTCCGTCGTCGAGTCCGGCCGGACCTTCTCGGGCTCGACGACGGTCCTCATCGCGCTGGAGAACCGCCGAGTCATCGCCTCGACCGACCCGCTGCCCAAGGAGGGCGCGGTCTACCTGCAGGCGACTCCCGGCTTCGCGGGCCGGTCCTGGGTGGGGCAGGAGAAGGGCACCGGTGCCGCGATGGCCATGGCGCCGATCATCAACGTCCGCACCCGCGAGACCGACGGCGTCGTCGCCGTTGCCCGGCAGTACCCGTCCGTCCTGGACAACCTCGCGGCCGCCCTGCCGAACCTCCTGACCTACCTGGGCATCGCCAGCCTGCTCGGGGTCCTCGGCTCCCTCCTCCTCGCACGCCGGGTCAAGCGGCAGACCCTGGGTCTCGAGCCGCGCGAGATCACCGGGCTCGTCGAGCAGCGGGAGGCCCTGCTGCACGGCATCAAGGAGGGGCTGCTCGCGATCGACCTCGACCGGCGGATCACCATGGTCAACGACGAGGCCGCGCACCTTCTCGACATCCCCCAGATCTCCACGGGCCGGCTGGTCAGCGACGTCGACGAGGCCGGCCGGCTCGCCGGGATCTTCGAGGGGACCGAGCAGGTCACCGACCGGGTCGTCCCCTTCCAGGGGCGGCTCGTGACGGTCAACCGGATGCCGGTCTTCAGCCATGGCCGCCACATCGGCTGGGTGGCGACCCTGCGCGACCGCACCGAGATGCTGGAGCTGCACCGCGAGCTCGACCTCACCCGCAGCACCACGGACACGCTGCGGGCCCAGGCCCATGAGTTCAGCAACCGGATGCACGTCGTCAGCGGCCTCATCGAGCTCGGTGAGTACGACGACGTCCGCGCCTACGTGCAGCAGATCGCAGCCGACCAGACCGAGCTGTCCAGCAGCGTCACCTCCCACATCGACGACCCAGCCGTGGCGGCCCTGCTCATCGCGAAGTCGAGCCAGGCGACTGAGCGCGGGGTCGACCTCATCATCGAGGCGGACACCAAGCTGCCGCGGCTCGAGGAGCGGCTGGCCACCGACGTCAACACAGTCCTGGGCAACCTGGTGGACAACGCCCTCGACGCGGCGGCCGGCTCGGAGGACCCCTACGTCGCCGTCGAGATCGTGGAGGGCGACGGGGTGGTGACGGTGACGGTGCGCGACTCGGGCCCCGGCGTGCGCTCGGGCATCGGCGAGCGGGTGTTCACCCACGGCTTCTCGACGAAGGCCACCGGGCCCGGCGATGAGCGCGGTATCGGGCTCGCGCTCGTCCGGCTGGTGTGCCGCAAGCGCGGTGGCGAGGTCACGGTTCGCAACGACGGGGGCGCGGTGTTCGTCGCAACGCTGCCCGTGAAGACCAGCGTGGGCGCCCCGTGATCCGGGTCCTCGTCGTCGACGACGACTTCATGGTGGCGCGCCTGCACTGCAGCGTCGTCGCCGGCCAGCCGGGTTTCCAGGTGGCCGCCGTCGCGAGCACCGGGGCCCAGGCCCTCGAGGCCGTGCGGGCGAGCCAGCCGGACCTCGTCCTGCTGGACATCTACCTGCCCGACATGACCGGGCTGGAGGTGCTGAAGCGGCTGCGCGAGAGCGCGGGGAGTGCCGTGGACGTCATCGTCATCAGCGCGGCCCGCGACCTCGACACCCTGCGCCGGGCGCTGCACGGCGGGGTCTTCCAGTACCTCGTCAAACCGTTCGAGATCGAGTCGCTGCGCCAGCGCCTCGCTGAGTATGCCGCCCACCGCGCCGACCTCGCCGAGCTCACCGAGGTGCGCCAGGACGACGTGGACCGCGTCTTCCGCGCCCATGCCGCCCGAAGTGGGCCGTCCCTGCCCAAGGGGATCAGCCAGGAGACGACCGACCTCGTCCTGAAGGCCCTCGAGGACGCCGACGAGGAGGGGCTGTCCGCAACCGAGTGTGCCGAGTCGACCGGGCTCTCCCGCAGCAGCACCCGCCGCTACCTCGAGCACCTGGTGTCGATCGGGACCGCGGAGATGCGGCCCCGGTACGGCGCGGCCGGACGCCCCGAGCGCCGGTACCGCCTGCGCTGAGAGACGGCGGCAGCCCCGGCGCTGAGGCGGGCGGCGCCCGGTGCTGAACCGTCGCCGCGGGGCCAGTGTCAGGCCGAGGTCAGGCGTTCGCCGATGGCAGCCAGGGCGGTGTCGCGGGCGGCGAGGACGTGCTGCTCCGCCAGTGCGCGGGCGCGGTCCGCGTCACGGGCCACCAGCGCCTCCAGGATGCCCTGGTGCTCGGCGAGGGCGGCCGAGCGCCGTGCCTGGGACTGGTTCGTGAAGGCGCGGTACCGGGCCATCTGCCCGTCGACCTGTCCATGGAGTCGGCTGGCCCAGGAGTGCCCGGCGACCTGCGCGATGGCGAGGTGGAAGTCGTGGCCGGCGTTCATCGCGTCGTCCGGCAGCTCGACGAGCCGCTCGTTCCGGGCGACCAGCGCGCGCAGCCGCTGCTCGCCCGGGGCGTCGAGGCGCGCGGCTGCCTCGCCCGCCATGAGCCCCTCGAGCGCGGCCCGCACCGAGTAGAGCTCCTCGATCTCGGTGGCCGACAGCGGCCGCACCACCATGCCGCCCGTGGGCAGCTGGTCCAGCAGGTCCTCCGCCAGCAGCAGGCGCAAAGCCTCACGCAGCGGCGTGCGGCTGACCTGGAGCTCGGCGGAGAGCTGCGGCTCGTAGAGCCGCTGCCCGGGCTGCAGCTCGAGGTCGAGGATGCGGCGACGGAGCTCGGTGTAGACGAGCTGGCCGCCGGACGCCCGACGCTGCTGTTCCATCATGGTGACCCTCCTTGCATACTTGTATACAAGTATGCTTCTCTATTCCAGTCTTGCACAGATCATCGTTGAGGAGGACCCAATGGCGACCCAGGCCCCGTGCGCTGAGGGGACCCAGATCCGGGTGGATGCTGCTGCGCTGGCCGCGTTCGGGACCGCCGTGCTCGAGGCCGAGGCGGTGCCGCCTGCGGACGCGCTTCTGCTCGCCGACAGCCTCGTCACCGCCGAGCTCTGGGGGCACGCCTCCCACGGCATGCTGCGGCTGCCCTGGTACGTCGCGCGGCTGCGCTCCGGCGCGACCGAGCGGGTCACCAGGACCCAGGTGGTTCGCGACCAGGGGGCCGTCGCCGTTCTCGACGGGCGTCACGGGATCGGCCAGGTGGTCACCGCGCGCGCCGTCGAGATCGGCATCGAGAGAGCCCGCAGGCACGGCATCAGCGGCGTCGCGGTGCGCAACTCGGGCCACTTCGGGACGGCCGCCTACTTCACCCGCCGGGCCGCCGAGGCCGGCTGCATCGCCTTCCTCGCGACCAACGCGAGCCCGGCGATGGCCCCCTGGGGTGGCAGGGCCAAGAGCATCGGGACCAACCCCTGGTCCATCGCGGCCCCCGCCGGCCGGCACGGCGTGGTGGTCATGGATCTCGCCAACACTGCCGTGGCGCGCGGCAAGGTCTACCTCGCCGCCGAGCGGGGCGAGGCCATCCCGCCGGACTGGGCGGCGACCGGGGACGGCACGCCGACGACCGACCCGCGCGAGGCCGTCGAGGGGTTGATCCTGCCGATGGCCGGGCCCAAGGGCTACGTCATCGCCTTCATGATGGACGTGCTTGCCGGGGCGCTCACCGGCAGTGCCTTCGGCGACGCGGTGGCCGGGCCGTACGAGCCCGACCGGCGCAGCGGAGCAGGTCACCTCCTCATCACCGTCGACGTCGCGTCGCTGTGTGAGCCGACCGAGTTCGCGGCGCGCGTCGAGGACCTCGTCGACCAGACACAGGGAGGCCCGCTCGCCGCCTGGGCCGACGAGATCCTCGTTCCCGGCCAGCTCGAGGACCGCAGCCGCGAGCGGCTGGCCGTCGAGGGCATACCCCTCGCCCCTGCCACCTGGGCCAGCCTCGCCGTCCTCGGGGGCGAGACCGGCACCCCGCTCCCGCCCACCGGATCGTCTACCACCGCGTCTCCCACCACCGCGTCTCCCACCACTCCACCGGAGGAAGCCCCGTGATCGCCCTTGTCGTCTCGCTCCACGTCGTGCCCGGCAGGCTCGGGGAGTTCACCGCAGCCATCCGCGAGAACGCGGAGCGCTCGTTCACCGACGAGCCCGGCTGCGTGTACTTCGACGTCTGCCAGGACACCACCGACGACCACCACTTCGTCTTCTACGAGATCTACGCCGACGAGGACGCCGTCGCGGCCCACCGGGCCGCCCCGCACTTCGCCGCCTGGCGGCAGGCCGCCGACCGGTGCGTGGTCCCGGGCAGCCAGGTCAACACGTTCGCGGTGCGGCGCTTC
>DASULG010000238.1:0-3395 GCA_036278335.1 Pedococcus sp. | reverse complement strand
GCCCAGCCCTCGCCGTGGCCCGACGTCCAGGCGAACATCCGCCGCCAGCGGTTGAGCAGCTCGGAGCGGAAGACCGTCTGGGCGACCTGGAGGTGGTGGCCCGGGACGCCCTCGTGGTAGACGGTCGTCAGCTCGCGCCAGGTGCCGAACTCGGTGACGCCCTTGGGCACCGACCACCACATGCGGCCCGGGCGGGAGAAGTCCTCGCTGGGCCCGGTGTAGTAGATGCCGCCCGTCTGGGTGGGGGCGATGAGGCATTCGATGGTGCGCACGGGGTCGGGGATGTCGAAGTTCGTCCCGGCGAGGTTGGCGATGACCTCGTCGGCCTTGGTCTGCATCCACGCCTTGAGCTCGTCGGTGCCATGGAGCTGGTATGCCGGGTCGGCGTCGAGGGCGGCGATCGCCTCCTTGACGGTCGCGCCGGGCTTGATCTGCTCGGCGACCTGCTGCATCTCCGCGGTGATGCGGGCCAGCTCCTCCTGGCCCCAGGCGTACGTCTCCTCGAGGTCGACCGTGGCGCCGAGGAAGGCCCGCGAGAGCAGCTGGTAGCGCTCGCGGCCGCAGGCGTCGGCCTTGGGGGCGCGGTCGAGCACCTCGTCGCGCAGGCGCTCGCCGAGCCGGCGGTAGGCCTCCCGCGCGGCACCGACGCTCTCCTCGAGGTCGCTGCGCACCGAGTCGGTGAGGTCGGCGTCGCCGGCCTTGGCACCCGAGAGCAGCGTGGAGAAGTAGCCGTCGTCTGCGGTCAGGTCGGCGCACTGCTTGATGCAGGCCTCGACCTGGCGGCGGGGGGCCACGTTGCCCTTCTCCGCGGCCGAGCTCAGGCTGACCATCCAGCTGTCGAGGGCCGCGGGGACCTTGGTCATGCGGCGGGCGATGACCCCCCAGTCCTCGTTCGTCGCGGTCGCCATGAGGTCGAACGTGCCGCGGATCTCCTGGAGCGGTGAGGCGATCACGTTCAGGGCCATCTCGTCGAGCCCGGCGCGGTGGGTCTCCTCGGCGAGACCGAGGCGCTCCTTCATCGCCGCGATGGTGACCTTGTCGATGTCGTCGGCAGGGGTCGCGCTCTCGAGCGCGGCCAGGGTGCGGGCGCGCAGCTCCGCGTGGGCTTCCAGGCCGGCGGGGGAGAAGTCGTCGAGCTCCTGGTCGTGGCCGGGAATGCCGAGGTACGTCGCCGTGATCGGGCTCAGGGCGATGAAGGCGTCGAGGAAGCCATCGGCAATGCGGTCAACATCGGTCGTGGGGCGCGCGGTCTGCGCAGCGTCTGTGCTCACCTGAGGGAACGTACCCCACAGCCCTGAGGCGGGGGACCCAATAACCTCTCCGAATGGCACATCTGCACTCGCTCAACATCGGCCGCTCAGAGCCCAACCCGGTCAAGGCCTCACGCCCCACCGGCATCGGCAAGAAGCCCGTGGAGCAGGCCGAGCTGCGCAGCCCGGGCCCAAAGCAGGGCGGCCTCGGCAGCGGGGTGGTCGGCGACTTCGTGGGGGACGAGCGGCACCACGGCGGGGACTACCAGGCCGTCTACGCCTATGCCCGCGAGGAGCTCGACGCGTGGCAGGGGCGGCTGGGCCGCGCGCTCGGTGATGGCCTCTTCGGCGAGAACCTGACGACGGTGGGGCTGGACGTGGACGGCGCGCTGGTGGGCGAGCGCTGGCGGGTCGGGAACGACGTGGTGCTCGAGGTGGCCGGGCCCCGGATCCCGTGCAGCACCTTCGCCTCCAGGATGGGGGAGAGGGGCTGGGTGCGGCGGTTCACCGAGGTCGGCAACACCGGCGCCTACCTCGCCATCGTCTCGCTTGGGACGGTGCGGCGGGGCGACCCGATCGAGGTGGTGTCGCGTCCCGACCACGGCATCGGCGTCCGACTCGTCTTCCGGGCCTTCACCGGCGACCTCGACGCCGCGGAGCGGGTCCTGGCTGCGCGGTGCCTCAACGACGTCGAGCACGCGGCGCTGCTGGAGACCCACGAACGGCGCACCCGGGCAGGGCGGGCGGGATGACGGCACACGGGGGTCCCCTGCGGGGGGTGCGGGTGGTCGAGCTGGCCTCGATCGGTCCCGGTCCGCACGCCGCGATGACGCTCGCCGACCTCGGGGCCGACGTGGTCCGGGTCGAGCGTCCCGGCGGCACGCTGTCCGCCGTCGCCCGCGACAAGGACGTGCTGACCCGGGGGCGGCCCAGCGTGGCGATGGACCTGAAGGACCCCCGGGCGGCCAGCGTCGTCCTCGACCTCGTGGCCACCGCGGACGTGCTCGTCGAGGGGATGCGCCCAGGGGTGGCCGAGCGGCTGGGCGTGGGGCCCGCCGAGTGCCTGGCCCGCAACCCCCGGCTGGTCTACGGACGGATGACGGGCTGGGGGCAGGAGGGCCCGCTCGCGCCGCGCGCCGGACACGACATCGACTACATCGCCGTCTCGGGCTCCCTCCACGGCCTCGGCCGCGCGGGAGGCCCGCCCCAGTTCCCGCAGAACCTCCTCGGCGACTTCGCCGGCGGCTCGGCCTACCTCGTCATCGGGGTGCTCGCGGCGCTGCTCGAGGCCCGCACCAGCGGCCAGGGCCAGGTGGTGGACGCCGCCATCGTCGACGGCACCGCGCACCTGAACGCCATGCTGGCCGGCCTCATCGCGGGCGGCGCCTGGCGCGAGGAGCGGGGCACGAACCTGCTCGACTCCGGGGCGCCCTTCTACGACGTCTACGAGACCGCAGACGGGCGGCACATGGCCGTCGGCGCGATCGAGCCGCAGTTCTACGCCGAGCTGCTCGAGGGCCTCGGCCTGGTCGAGACCGCTCTCGACCGCAGTGATCCGAGGAACTGGCCGGCCCTGCGCGAGGCGCTCGCTGCCCGCTTCCGCGAGCGGACCCAGCAGGAGTGGACCGGCGCCTTCGAGGGAACCGACGCGTGCGTGTCGCCGGTCCTGCCGCTCACGGAGGCCGCGCGCCACCCCCACCTCGCCGCACGGCATACGTATGTGGACCGCGGGGGGGTGGTGCAGCCCGCGCCGGCGCCGCGCTTCTCGCGCACCCCGGCCGCGCTGGGGAGCCCGCCGAGCCTGGCCGGACAGCACTCCCGCGAGGCCCTGCAGGCGTGGGGCGTCGAGGATGTCGACCAGCTGATCGCCGACGGCGTGGTCACGCAGGCCTGAGCCGCCGCGGCTGCGCCCCGCTCATGGCGCGGTGGGCGTGGTGATCCGAAAGACCGGGTACTGGTCGGCAATGGGCTCGAAGTCGGCCAGAGGCGCGTGGCGGCTCACCGGGAAGTGCGCTCGCGCGCCGGGGGCCACCGCGAGGTACTGGCGCAGGATCGGGGCCCGCTCCGCCGGCTCGACCTCCACGAGGTGCACGTCGGTCCGCCCACCCCGGCACAGCACAGCGCTCCCGCCCGCGGCGCGGACGT
>DASULG010000237.1:0-3573 GCA_036278335.1 Pedococcus sp. | reverse complement strand
ATCCCACCCTCAGCCCTGTGCGGCGGGGCGGCCGCCTGGGGGTGACCCCCTGTGGGCCAGCTGCAGTCCGGTCGCCTCCGATGTCCCTGGCGCAGGGGGGCGGGCGAGGAACTCGATGACACCCAAGGCGAGCAGGCACAGGAGAGCCGTGAGCAGGACGACCCCGGCCGTTGGCCTCGTCCAGAAGACCAGGACCAGCCCCGCGGCGATGAGGCTCGCGACCCGAAGACCCCGCTTGTGGGTGTATGTCCACGCGCCGACAGGTCCCGTCTTCCACCCCGCGGCCTCGGCTCCTCCCCGCAACGAGCCGACGCCGTGCTCGAGGAACCCCCGGGTCCGTACGGCCGCTGGCGCTGGCCCCGTCACGAACGCGGCAATGGCCACGAGAAGACCCAGGACCGCGGTGGCGCGCAGTCCGGTGCGAAGGAAGCGCACGAACGTGTCGAACACGGTTGCGGCGGCGGGTTGGGAGAGCACGTCCGGAGGAACCGCACTGAGGTACATCACGCGCCCCACGGCCAGCGCCAGCCCGAGGACGACCATTGCGGCGACGACGCCCAGCGATCCCCTGAGCAGCGCCCGCCGACGGTCTCTGGCGAGGAAGACGCCGCCAGCCAGCAGGGCGATGGCGACGAACGGAAGCCACGTCCCCAGCGTGGTCAGCAGACGATAGAAACCCTGCGCCTTGGTGATGCCCTCCGACTGGGCCAGGACGAAGGACCGGTCGACGGTCGGGATCCTTTCGGCGAGGGTGAAGCCCTGAGCGACCAGCCGCTCCTTCACCTGCTGGATCACGGGGCCGAGGTTGAGGGTGATGGTGTCGCCCTGGGCGCTGACCGCGCCCCCCTGGTTGCCCTCGAGCAGGGTGACGACCTGCTCGTGAGCCAACCGGTTGACCTGGGCCCACACGACCGCGAACTGCGGGCTTGCCACGATCTTGCTCACCTGGGTTCGGGTGAAGCTCTCGACGCCGTTGCTGATCGGTGCCGCCAGCGCGGGCAGTGCTGTCGCGATCCTCGGCGGCATGTTGTTCCCCTGCGCCAGGGTCTGGAGCAGATCGGTCGTGAGCGACTCGACGTCGATGTACTCGAGGACTGCACCGGTGACCTTCTCCGTGATGGCACTCTGCACCGCCGGGTCCTTCGCCAGCGGGGCCACGGTCTGGACGTACTGCTCGGTGTCGGACACCTGCGTGCTGGCCCAGACCGAGGTCACCGAGAGCGGGGCCAGCACACACGCCAGGGTGATGAGCACGGCCGATGAGATCGCCCACCAGATCGACCGCCTTGCCGGTGTCGTCCGGGGAGGCGGTGGACCTCCGGCGGCCGCCAGCTCGCCCTCGAGCTCGGCCACCCGCGCGCGCAGGCGCTCAACCTCGTTCGCGTCGTTCATCTCGCCACTCCTCGGCTGGTCCAATGGCGCAGCACTTTCCACCGGTGCAGTACGTCCACCGTCCCCCGACGTGGTGACAGGGACATCACCCCGTCAGGGTGAGGCGCCCGTTGTTCGCTGGGACTCAGACTCAGACTCGAGGGAACCTCATGGGGATGGAAGGAGCCTGGACATGTCGTTCTGGGACGTTGTGTGGTTCATCTTCATCAGCTTCGCCTTCGTGGCCTACCTGATGGTGATGTTCTCGATCCTCACGGACCTGTTCCGAGACCCGGATACGTCGGGCTGGGCGAAGGCTGTGTGGGTCATTGCGCTGATCTTCCTGCCGCTGCTGACCTCACTGGTCTACCTGATCGCCCGGGGCAGGGGCATGACGGAACGGTCGATGAAGAGCGCAGAGGCGATGAAGCGGCAGCAGGACGCCTACATCAGGCAGGCCGCAGGCAAGGCGAGCCCGGTCGACGAGATCGCCAAAGCCCAGGCCATGCTCGATTCCGGCGCCATCACGCAGGCTGAGTACGACACGCTGAAGGCCAAGGCGCTCGTCTGAGGCTGACGGCCAAGCCACTCGTTCTAGGCAGGTGTGGTTACGAGGAGGCGTGGGTGCGGGTGCACGTACTCCTCGAGCGGAGAAGGAGGTTGGCATGTGTCGCTGGCTGGCGTATTCGGGGTCGCCGGTCGCTCTGGAGGACCTGCTCTTCAAGCCCCAGAACTCGCTCGTGGTGCAGAGCAAGCACTCGCGGCTGGGCGCGGAGACGACCAACGGAGATGGGTTCGGCGTCGGGTGGTACGGCACCCTTGAGACGCCGGGTGTCTTCCGAAGCACCGAACCCGCCTGGAACGACCGCAACCTACGTGAGCTCTCGGCCCACGCGCGGTCAGGTCGCGTCTTCGCCCACATCCGCGCATCAACCGGTTCCCCCGTGCAGCAGACCAACTGTCACCCATTCCGGAACGGGCGATGGCTGTGGATGCACAACGGGTCCATCGCCGGCTTCCGCGCACTCAAGCGCGACCTGGTCCTGGCCGTCGACCCGGAGCTCTATCCCGACATCGAGGGATCGACCGACTCGGAGCTGCTGTTCTTCCTGGCACTGACGTTCGGTTTGGCTGACGATCCGCCCACCGCCGTGGCTCGTGCGGTCCACCTCGTGGAGGAGACGGCGCGCCAGCGCGGCGTCGAGGATCCGATGCAGATGACGGTCGCCACGACCGATGGTGAGACCACCTGGGCGTTCCGCTACTCCAGCGTGGGTCGCTCCCGCTCCCTCTTCCACAGCACCGATGTCTCCACCCTCAGGCAGCAGTACCCGGACAACCCACTGCTCCAGAACCTGTCCGAGGATGCCCGGCTCGTCGTGTCAGAGCCCTTGGGCGACCTGGTAGGAGCGTGGCGCGAGGTGCCCGAGGCCACCTGCCTCACCGTCCGCGGCGGCCACGAGGACATGGCCCCCTTCTCGCCCTCGGTGTCCCCGGCCCTGAGCTGAGGAGGGGTCCGGCAGGAAGCGCCCAGCGTGGGCCGGAGGCCCGAGGCTGGTGAAACGGGGCAGGTCTGAAGGGGGCAGGTCTCAGTGCCCAGCACGGCGGCTGACGAGCGGCGCCCCTGGCAGCCGCCGCGGCGCGCCCTCGAGGGCTGTGCCTTGCGTGGTCCCGGGGCCGGCCACCCGCCGGATGTCGAGGATCACCAGGCCACGTTCCTGCAGCATGGCCGCGATCTCCGGGATCCCCTTCCCGCTCTGTACCGGCAGCAGAAAGACACTGGAGGACACGGCGTGCCGCACCCCCATGCCGGCGAAGGCGACGAGATACGCCGGCCGGAACTCACCGGGCAGGGCGACCTGGTACGAGAAACCGCGCTGATGTATACGGGCACTCATGGTCTGTCCTCCGAGTCAGGCCGCTCCCGAGCCGTCGGCATCCAGGTCGAGATCGGACACCCGGCGGACCTCGACGACGTCGAGACCGAGTGACCGAAGGCGCTCCAGCAGTCCGTAGAGCGCTGTCTGGTCCGAGACGCCGTAGAGGATCGTCTGGACCTGGTCACGCGCGTACGTGACGGCCCCCATGTCCTTGAGGTCCTCCTCGGGTACGGTGCCCGCAACGCGGATCTCGTACATCGGCTCGGCCATGGAGACGCTCCGTTTCACAACCTGCGAGTGTCGTGGTCACCCCGCGAGGATC
>DASULG010000236.1:0-2201 GCA_036278335.1 Pedococcus sp. | reverse complement strand
CTCGGCGACATCGTCGGCGATGGCGCCGCGCTCGGCGGCGACGAGGCTCCACTGGTCAGTCACGGGGGCTCCCTGGTGCGGCCGTAGGCCACGGTCAGGCGGGTACTGATGGCACCCGCGTCCCACCCGAGCCTAGTGCTGCTCCTACATACGACCTGCTCACCGCTCACTTGGTGCAGGCCCTGGGGTATGCCGCGGGGTGACCACGCGGCATGCCCCACCACCCCCTTCGCCTCCGTCAGCGGTGGCGCTGCCGCCGGTCACTTGTCCGTGGACTGCTGGACAGATGCGTTAGTGACGACTAACGTATTGCTCGTTGTGACTGACCCACTCTCCGCCGCCGCCGAGCCGACCCGTCGCCGGATCCTGCAGCTACTGGCCCGCGGGCCCCGGGGCGTCACGGACCTCGCCGGCGAGTTCACGGTGACCAGGTCGGCGATCAGCCAGCACCTGCTGGTGCTCGCCGAGGCTGGACTCGTGGAGGCGGAGAAGGTCGGGCGCACACGGATCTACCGGGTCGTGCCGAGCGGGCTGCAGCGGTTGCAGGCCGAGATCGACCGGTTCTGGACGTCCGAACTCGACCTGCTCGTCGCAGACGCGCACCGCCTGAAGGGAAACCCATGAGCTTCACCAAGACCGTTGTCCTCCCCGTCTCACCCGACGAGGCATTCGCCCTGATCACCGACCCCGAGCGGCTGCGTCGCTGGCAGACCGTCACCGCGACCGTCGACCTGCGCGCCGGTGGCTCGTACCGCTGGACCGTCACGCCCGGCCATGTCGCCGAGGGCACCTACCGTGAGGTCGAGCCCGGCCGGCGGGTCGTGTTCGGCTGGGGCTGGGAGGGCAGCAACGACCTGCCCAAGGACGGCTCCACCGTGACCATCACGGTCGAGCCGGTGGCCGAGGGCTCCAAGCTGACCCTCGTGCACGAGGGACTCACCGAGACCCAGGCCGCGATGCACGCCGAGGGGTGGAACCACTTCCTCGAGCGGCTCGAGCGGCTCGCCACGAGCGGCGACGCCGGCCCGGACGAGTGGGCGTGGGCCCCGGAGAACCTCACACCGCTGGTGGCGGCCGAGGCCGCGCTCGCCGTCATCCAGCCCGTCCTGCGCGGCCTCACCCAGGAGGACAAGGTCAAGCCCACGCCGTGCGCCGACTTCACCGCCCACGAGCTCGCCGAGCACCTGCTCGGCTCGTTGGTCCAGCTCGGCGGCATGGCCGGGGCCACACTCACCGTCCCTGCCGACGGATCGCTTGAGGACAAGGTCTCGGTGCTCGCTGGCCAGGCGATCGACGCGTGGCGCTCGGTGGACCTCGACGGCACGGTGCCCGGGCCCCGCGACTCGCAGGTGCCCGCCATGTTCCTCGCCAGCATCTTGCCACTCGAGCTGCTCCTGCACGGCTGGGACCTGGCCCAAGCCTCCGGCCAGCAGCTGGACGTGTCCGATGAGGTCGTCTCCTACGTCCACGAGCTCACCCGCGGCGTCATCACGCAGGGGCGGGGCAGCTCGTTCGCCGACGAGAGCACGCCCGCGGCGGACGCCGACGCGCTCCACCGGTTCGCCGCCTACGCGGGTCGCACCGCCATCCCGGCCTGACGACCGTCCGACGAGTATCCGCACCGCCAAAGGAGACCCAGCCATGAGCAAGCCCCGCTCGCTGGCGGCGTCCGCGTCACCCCCGAGAGCACCTCCCCGAGCACCCAGGACGTCGTGGGGTACAGCATCATCGAGGCCACGGACAGGGATGACGCCCTCGCCCTCGCCGAGGGCCACCCGCACCTGAACATGCCCGGTGGCTGCACCATCGAGGTCCACGAGGCGCAGGCCGTCCCCGGAATGTGACTCCTCGTCGCGTAGGACGTGGCGAGGTGGCGTGCCACATGGATGACTAGCGGCACGCCCCCTCGTGCGCGTTACAGACTCCTGCCGGCGGCTCCCGTGCACCATGTGCAGACAATGAGGTCATGGCCGCCCCGGACAGGACGCCGCTCGACGTCGATGTGCAGTGGATCCACGGTTCGCGCTCGAGGCGCCACCTCGCTGACCCGCCCCTCCAGGTCCACGCGCTCGCACCTGACACCGTCCTGATCCGCCAGAGCAAGGACCTCACCTTCGAGGCGCCGTTCATCCTGCTCCTCCTCGGTCACCGTCGGGCGCTGCTGCTCGACAGCGGGGCAACACCCGGCGAGACCCTCCGGG
>DASULG010000235.1:0-3978 GCA_036278335.1 Pedococcus sp. | reverse complement strand
CTCGAACCACCCAACGGGCGACCGACCAGACGACCCTGCACCTGCCGCCTGCACCGTGACGGCGATGCCACGTGGCACGCACCGGTGCCCGTGCGGCATACCGGGTCGTTTGCACTCGCCCGGGGAGAGTGCCAATAATGGGCGTTAGCACTCTCGACCTGAGAGTGACAATCATGGCCTCAAAGTGAGGTCCGGGGAACGCGCGCGACGTGAGCCGCGGGAGCCGGGCCGTCCGTCGCGGGCACGGCGAGGCCGCCGCACACGATTCGCGTGGGAGGAACCACCCGAATGGCCAAGATCATCGCTTTTGATGAAGAGGCTCGCCGCGGCCTCGAGCGAGGCATGAACATCCTCGCCGATGCCGTCAAGGTCACCCTCGGTCCGAAGGGCCGCAACGTCGTTCTCGAGAAGAAGTGGGGCGCCCCCACGATCACCAACGATGGTGTCTCCATCGCCAAGGAGATCGAGCTCGAGGAGCCGTACGAGAAGATCGGCGCCGAGCTCGTCAAGGAGGTCGCCAAGAAGACCGACGACGTCGCTGGCGACGGCACCACCACCGCCACCGTGATCGCCCAGGCCCTCGTCAAGGAGGGCCTGCGCAACGTCGCTGCCGGCGCCAACCCGATGGCCCTCAAGCGCGGCATCGAGAAGGCCACCGAGGCCGTCTCCAGCCAGCTGCTCGAGATGGCCAAGGACGTCGAGACCAAGGAGCAGATCGCCTCCACCGCCTCGATCTCCGCCGCTGACCCCCAGATCGGCGAGATGATCGCCGAGGCCATGGACAAGGTCGGCAAGGAAGGCGTCATCACCGTCGAGGAGTCCAACACCTTCGGCCTCGAGCTTGAGCTCACCGAGGGCATGCGCTTCGACAAGGGCTACATCAGCCACTACTTCGTCACCGACACCGAGCGCATGGAGGCCGTCCTCGAGGACCCCTACGTCCTCGTGGTCAACTCGAAGATCTCCGGCATCAAGGACCTGCTCCCGCTGCTCGAGAAGGTCATGCAGTCCGGCAAGCCGCTGCTGATCATCTCCGAGGACGTCGAGGGCGAGGCCCTGTCGACCTTGGTGGTCAACAAGATCCGCGGCACCTTCAAGTCCGTCGCCGTCAAGGCTCCGGGCTTCGGTGACCGTCGCAAGGCCATGCTCGGCGACATCGCCATCCTCACCGGTGGCCAGGTCATCTCCGAGGAGGTCGGCCTCAAGCTCGACACCGCCGAGCTCGACCTGCTCGGCCGTGCGCGCAAGGTCGTCGTCACCAAGGACGAGACGACCATCGTCGAGGGCGCTGGCGACCAGGACCAGATCCAGGGTCGGGTCAACCAGATCCGCGCCGAGATCGAGAAGTCGGACAGCGACTACGACCGCGAGAAGCTGCAGGAGCGCCTGGCCAAGCTGGCCGGCGGTGTTGCGGTCATCAAGGCCGGCGCTGCCACCGAGGTCGAGCTCAAGGAGCGCAAGCACCGCATCGAGGACGCTGTGCGCAACGCCAAGGCTGCCGTCGAGGAGGGCATCGTCGCCGGTGGTGGCGTGGCCCTGCTGCAGGCCACCAAGGCTGCGTTCGAGAAGCTCGAGCTCGAGGGTGACGAGGCCACTGGCGCCAACATCGTCCGCGTCGCCTCGTCGGCCCCGCTGAAGCAGATCGCCATCAACGCCGGCCTCGAGGGCGGCGTCGTGGCGGAGAAGGTCAGCACGCTCCCGTCTGGCTGGGGCCTGAACGCCGCGACCGGCGAGTACGTCGACCTCATCGCCGCGGGCATCATCGACCCCGCCAAGGTCACCCGCTCGGCGCTGCAGAACGCCGCGTCGATCGCCGCGCTGTTCCTCACCACCGAGGCCGTCATCGCGGACAAGCCTGAGAAGGCTTCCCCGATGGCCCCGGGTGGCGACGAGATGGGCGGCATGGGCTTCTGAGGTTCGCCTCGAAACCCAGCAACACGGCATACACCGGAGGGCGGTTCCCCGAGAGGGGAGCCGCCCTTCGGGGTTGGCGCACCGCAAAGCGGGGATGCCGTGTAGAACTGTCAGGTGCCTGACGACTCCGGACCCCTCGTCCTTGGACCACTGCTGCGGTATGCCGGCGAGACCGCGGCCACGGTGTGGGTCCAGACCCGTGCCCACTCCCGCGTGGAGGTGGGGGCCTTCGGCCGGACGTGGTCGGCGCCGACCTTCGGCGCCCACGGACACCACTACGCCCTCGTGGTCGTCGACGGCCTCGAGCCGGGGACGAGCAGCGAGTACACCGTGGCCATCGACGGCGAGCGGGTGTGGCCGCCGACGGACCCTGCCTACGCCACGCTGCCGCCGAGCAGGATCTCGACGCTGGACCCGCACGAGCCCACCCGCCTCGCGTTCGGCTCCTGCCGTACCAGCGTGCCGCACGACGCCGAGGGCAACGCCAGCAACGGCGTCGACGCCCTGCGCGCCTACGCCCGGCACCTGAGCCGCACCGAGCCCGCGGAATGGCCGCACCTGGTGGCGTTCCTCGGCGACCAGGTCTATGCGGACGAGACCTCCGAGGAGATGCGCGAGTTCATCGCCTCACGGCGCAGCCTGGACGAGCCGCCGGGCGAGGAGCTGAAGAACTACGAGGAGTACGCCCACCTCTACCGCCTGGCTTGGACCGACCCGCTCAACCGCTGGCTGCTGTCGACGCTGCCGAGCACGATGATCTTCGACGACCACGACATCCGCGACGACTGGAACACCTCCCAGCAGTGGCACCGGGAGATGAACGCCAAGCCCTGGTGGCACGACCGCATCGTGGGCGGGCTGGCGTCGTACTGGGTCTACCAGCACGCGGGCAACCTCTCGCCCGACGACCTCGCCACCGACGAGATCTGGCAGCTGATCGCCGACCACGCCGCCGCCGGGCGGGAGGACGAGCTCGACCTGACGGACACGCTCGACGCCTTCGCCGAGCGTGTCGACAAGGATCCGGACAGCTACCGGTGGAGCTATGCCCGCGACCTCGGCGAGTCCCGCCTGGTCGTGGTGGACTCCCGGGCCGCGCGGGTGCTCCAGCCCAGCCGGCGCTCGATTCTCGACGACGACGAGATGGAATGGCTCGACAGCCAGCTGCGCGGGGACGTGGACCACCTGTTCATCGGCACGTCGCTGCCGTTCCTGATGGCCCAGGGCATCCACGACCTCGAGGCCATCAACGAGGCGATGGCGACCGGGGCGTGGGGTCCGCGGGTGGCCCGACTCGGGGAGCGGATGCGCCGGGCTCTCGACCTCGAGCACTGGGCGGCGTTCCAGGAGGGCTTCGCGAAGGTCCTCGACATGGTGGTCGAGGTCGCCGAGGGCAAGCGGGGGCGGCCCCCTGGCACCATCACGTTCCTCTCCGGCGACGTGCACAACTCGTACGTCACCGAGATCGACCGCCAGGAGCTCGCGCCCGGCGCCAGCCGCATCGTGCAGGCGGTGTGCTCCCCGATCCGCAACCCGCTGCCGCGCGGGGTCCGGGTCGCTCAGTCGCTGCTCGCCCGCGGGCTGAACCGGCCCCTGCAGTTCCTCGTGGCCCGCAGCACGAAGGTCCCCAGCGCGCCCTACAACTGGCGGGTGACGCAGGGCCCCTGGTTCGACAACAACCTGGCCACCCTCCAGGTCCGGGGCCGGGGGCTGGTGCTCCGGTGGGACGCCGGTGTGGTCGAGGGCGAGGCCTACGACGAGCCCGAGCTGCGTCAGGTCGCCCGGGTCGTCCTCCAGTAGGGGCCCCCGCTGCGCTGTGGCGTGCACCTGGTCTCACCCCCGAGGGACTCAGGGTCCGCTCAGGGTCAGGTGGGGGGTGAACCTGAGGGTGCGGGGCGGGCTGTCTCCCTAGCGTTTCCCGTAGGCGTACCCGGTCGACATGGAGCAGGGCCGCCTCGCCGACCTCAAGGCCGGCACGGTGGTCATCTCCGACGAGCGGGCCAGGTCTGACGGCACGCGCGTGGGTGACTCGGTCAGGGCCACGGTGGCCGGCACCACCGCCAC
>DASULG010000234.1:0-10325 GCA_036278335.1 Pedococcus sp. | reverse complement strand
CCCCCGCGCCAGGACCGCGTCGTGGACACTCCCGAGCGCGTTCAGACCCGGGTGCTCGAGCGTGGCCCCCTGCGTGCCGCCGTCGAGGTGGTCCGCGAGTACCGCCTGCCGTCGCGCCTGGACGCCGACGGGTCCCGGTCGAGCACCACCGAGCCGGTCGCGGTGACCACGAGGGTCGAGCTCCGCGCGGGCGAGCCCTTCGTCCGGCTGGCGCTCGCCTGGGAGAACCGGTCGGCCGACCACCGCCTGCGCCTCATGGTCCCCCTCGCGCGGAGCACCTCCACCGTTGACGCCGACGGCCAGCTGGCCGTGGTGCGCCGCCCCCTCACCGCCGAGGGCGGCGCGGGGGGCGAGTTCCCCCTGCCGACCTACCCGGCTGAGCGCTTCGTCGACGCGGGGGGCGCGGCGGTCCTGCTGCGACGCACCATGGAGCACGAGGTCGTCGAACGTCCCCACGGCCAGGCGCTGGCCCTGACGCTGCTTCGCTCGATCGGCTACCTCAGCCGCAACGTGCACCCGCACCGTGACGAGCCCGCTGGGCCGCAGCTGCCCACGCCGCAGGCCCAGTGCCTGGGTCCGGCCACCGCCGAGCTGGCGGTCCTCCCGCACGCCGGCGCCTGGGAGGATGCCGGCCTCGTCGCCGCGGCCGAGCGCTACCTCCACCCGGTCATGTGGGCGGCCGGCACGGCACGGTCTCCTGCCGTTCCCCAGGCCCCGGCCGGCCTGCGCGTGGACGGTGAGGGGGTCGTCATGACGGCGCTGCGCCGCAGGGCGGAATGGCTGGAGCTGCGGGTGCTGGCCGAGACCACGCGGCACACCAACGCCGTCATCGGTCTGGGCGACGGCCTCCGACGCGCCCGGCGCTGCGACCTGCTGGGCCGCCCCGGCGAGGAGCTCGAGGTGCTCGACGGCCGCGTGCGCATCCCGCTGGGCCCTTGGGAGATCGCGACGGTGCAGTTCCAGCGCTGAGCGGGGCGCTCACGGGCAGAGCGCCAGCACCTGGGTCTGGTGGTCCTCGAGCCACCACGGGCCTGGCGCGGCGGGGAAGCGGGCGCGGTCGCTGGGCACGACGCGTCGCCCGCGGTCCGGCCCGGTGAGCAGGGCGCCCTCCGCCCCGACAGCTACCAGCTCGTCGCCACACCGCAGCAGCAGGGGGCCCCACGGGTCAGCGCTGACGGCTGTGCGCCCGGCCGCGACCGCGCCGAGGACGTCGCCGTCCTCGCAGAGCGCCCACGTGGTCGGCGCGCCGGGGAGGGCGTCCGCGCCCTCGCGGTGGAAGTCGCTGCCACCGATGGGCACGGTCGACCTGCCCCAGGCCTGCCACCAGGCGAGCGGGCCGCCCCATGTCCGCAGCAGCCACGACGAGTGCCAGATCTCGGCCACCGCAATGGGCTCGGCCAGCT
Organism: Pedococcus sp.; assembly: GCA_036278335.1. Lineage (GTDB taxonomy): Bacteria > Actinomycetota > Actinomycetes > Actinomycetales > Dermatophilaceae > Pedococcus_A. Next base: position 8,922 of record DASULG010000234.1, on the reverse strand, counting down.
CGAGCTGCCAGCAGCAGTCCGCCGCCAAGGGGTGGTTGACCGAGAGCAGTCCGCCGCGATCGGCCACGGCGGTCTGCCACGAGGTCGCCGGTTCGCGGAAGTCGACGAAGCCGATGTCGCCGTAGGCGTTCGCGTGGCCGCGGTCGGTGGTGACCTCCTGCCCCGGCAGCAGCCGTATGCCGTAGCGCCGGCCCACAGGGGCGAGCTCGCGGTGGTGGCTGGTCGTGTTGTGGTCGGTGACCGCCAGGAAGTCCAGCCCACGCGAGATCGCGAGCGCCGCGAGCTGGGCCACGGAGAGGCTGCCGTCGGAGTGCAGGGTGTGCGCGTGGAAGTCCCCCGCAAGCCACTGCAGGCCATCGACCCGGGGCAGCTTCCGCGGGGCCGGGCCCGGGGCAGGCGGCGGCAGGGGCACCTCGCTGGCGCGCCGCTCGGCCTCGACCTCGGCTCGTGAGAGCGCCGTGACCCGGAGGTGGAAGGGCACGCCCGGCGGGGGCACCCGGTGCAGGCCGATGAGCACCAGCCAGCGGCCCGCGACCTGCGGCACCGGCAGGTACCCCGGCGTGGCCCAGTCCGCGGAGACCACGACACGGCCACGGGCTGCGCCGGACCACCCGACGTACCCGGCCGGCCCCTCCAGGCCGAGGTCGAGCACCCCGCCGCCAGAGCCGTCGAACGAGAGGGCCACCTCGATGCCCTCGACGCGCCCGGGCACCGCGACCTCGAGCTCCTGGAGCGGCCGCTCGGCGCGGTTCTGCGGCGTCCAGGTCGACCGGAGGTCCAGCAGGGCCGCCCCGTGGCTCATGGGCTCACCGCACCGCCTGGACACTCGTCCGGAGGAGCTCACCGTCGACGGCGCCGTAGAACAGCACACGCGCAGGGTCCGGGGAGATCGTGACCTCGGCGTCGACGTCCGGCTCCTCGCCCTCGGGGACGAGCGCCTGGACCGACAGCTCGCCGACCTGGACCGAGACCAGCATCGAGGCGCCGAGGTTCTCGACGATCGCCACCTGGCCCCGCAGGGCATAGGGCCCGTCGACACCGAGGTGGGCGTACTCGGGGCGGAAGCCCACGAGCACGTCGTCTCCCCCCTCGACGCGGTCGCCGAAGGCGGACCCGGGCACGAGGTTCATCGGGGTCGACCCGATGAAGTTCGCGACGAACACGTTGGCCGGCCGGTGGAAGATCTCCGAGGGCGTACCGAGCTGGCGGATCGTGCCGGCCTCCATCACCGCGATCTTGTCGGCCATGGCCAGGGCCTCGGCCTGGTCGTGCGTGACGAAGACGGTCGTGACCCGCAGCTCGTGCTGGAGCCGCTTGAGGAACGTGCGCGCCTCCAGCCGCAGCCGGGCGTCGAGGTTCGACAGGGGCTCGTCGAAGAGGAACACGGTGGGCTGGCAGGCGATGGCCCGGGCCAGGGCAACGCGTTGCTGCTGGCCGCCGGAGAGCTGCCCGGGACGCCGCTCCATGAGGTGTGAGAGCCCGAGCCCGGCACCGGTCTGAGCCGCCTTCTGGCGCCGCTGCTCGCCCGGGACCTTCTGGATGCGCAACGGGTAGGAGATGTTGTCCATGACGTCCATGTGCGGGAACAGCGCGTAGTCCTGGAACACCATCGCCACGTCCCGCTTGCCGGGGGGCAGGGTGGTGACGTCCTTCCCCCCGAGCAGGAGGCGCCCGCCGGTTGCCTCCTCCAGACCGGCGATGGTCCGCAGCAGGGTGGTCTTGCCACACCCGGAGGGGCCGAGGAGGGCGAAGAACTCGCCGTCCCCGATCGTCAGCGAGAGGTCGTCGACGGCTGCCACTCCCCCGGGGTACACCTTGGACAGTCCGACGAGTTCGATGCTGGCCATCAGCTCTTGATCCCTCCATGGAAGCGGAAGCCGTAGCGGCGGTTGACGAAGAGGTACAGCGCCACGACGGGCAGGGCGTACAGCAGTGAGAAGGCAGAGATGAGAGGCAGGTTCGCTTGGCCGCCCTCGTTGTAGAACGTGTACATGACGACACCGGCCGGCGACTTGTCCGGGTCACGCAGCAGGATGTAGGCCGTCAGGAAGTCGCCCCAGGCATTGACCAGCGACCAGACCGCGATCGTCGCCAGCCCCGGGCGAGCGATCGGCAGCACCACGTGGCGCAGCACCTGCAGCGGCGAGGCGCCGAAGACCCGTGCACTCTCCTCGTAGGACCGGGGCGTGGCATCCATGAAGTCCTTGAGGATGAAGATCGCCGCCGGCAGCAGGCCCCCCGTGAGCACCAGCGCGACGCCGGAGCGGTCGTCGATCAGGCCGACCTGGAACATCAGCAGGAAGATCGGCACCATGGCCGCCGTGCCGGTGACGATGGAGGACAGCAGGAGCAGGCCGTAGAGCAGCAGGTTGCGGCCGGGCAGGCGCACCCGCGACAGCGCGTAGGCAGCTAGCGCCGAGAGCACGGTGACCAACAGCATGGTGCCGCCGGAGATGAGGATCGAGTTCCGCAGCGAGGAGATGGCATAGGGGTTCTCGCCCAGCCGGCGGAAGTTGTCGAGGGTGAAGTCGGGGATCTTGACGGTCAGGCCCGGGTGCGCGTCGAACGGGGCGAAGACCAGCCACATGAGCGGCAGGGCCCAGAAGGCGGCCACGACGGTCAGGAAGGCGTAGAAGAGGATCCGCCGGACCACGGCGCCTGGGGTGCTCATGAGGTGGAACGCTCCCTCAGCAGTCGGATGTAGCAGAGTGCGATCACCAGGTTGATGACGAGCATGATCAGCGAGATCGCCGAGCCGTAGCCGAGCTCGCCGCCGTAGATGGCGCGCTGGTAGATGAACACCGGCAGCGTCTCGGTCGCGTGGTTGGGGCCGCCCGCGGTCAGCAGGTAGGGCGAGAAGTCGTTGAACGTCCACAAACTGATGAGCAGCGTGTTGGTCAGGACGTGCCCTCGGATGTGCGGGAAGACCACGTCGCGGAACTGTGCCCACGCGCCGGCGCCGGCCAGGCGTGCCGTCTCGAGCTGCGAGGGCGGTACTGCTCCCAGCGCGGCCGAGAACAGCAGCATCGAGAACGCGGTGCCCCGCCAGGTGTTGAACACCACGATGGAGGCCATCGGGTACTCCAGCAGCCAGGCGGTCTGCGGGGTGTGCAGAAGGGCGCTCAGCGTGCCGCCGTCGCGGTTGAGGAAGGCGACCCACAGGAAGGCGACGATCGAGCTCGGCAGGATCCAGGCGAGGAGCACGAGGGTCTCGACGACGCCCTTGACCAGCTTCGGCACCGAGCGCATCGACCAGGCAATGAGGAAGCCCATCACCGTCTGGCCGACGATGGCCGACCCGAAGACGAACGCGAGCGTGAGCACCAGCGAGCTGCGGAAGGCCGGGTCCGACAGCGCATCGGTGTAGTTCTGGAGGCCCACGACCTTCGGCTGGGCCGCGGCGACCCCGGTGAGCCGGTAGTCGGTGATGCCGAGGTAGAGCGTCCAGAGCGCGGGGAAGACCAGGAACGCCCCGATCAGCAGGAAGCCGGGGGTGATGAAGGCGACCGCCCTGGTGCGCCCGAGCCCTGCGGCGTCGGACGCACCACGGACGGCCGTCACGAGGTGGAGACCTTGCCGGCTCCGCCTGCGAGCTTCTGCACCGCCGCCCCGTAGGCCTTGGAGGCGTCGGCGACGCTCTTGCCGGCGATGACGTCCGCCGTCGCCTGCTGGAGCGCCTGCGAGACCTGCGGGTAGACCGCCAGACCCGGCCGGTAGGCCGTCAGCGGCAGCAGCTTGCTCGAGATCATCCCGAGGAGCGGGTCCTTGCTCAGCACCTCGGTGTTGACGTCCTGGCGCGCGGTGATCTTGGCCGAGCCGCCCAGCATGGCCTTGATCGCGTCGGGCGAGTTCATGAAGGCCAGCAGCTCCCACGCCTGCTTGGGATACTTGGTGTTGGGGTTGAGGAAGTTGCCCCCGCCGCCGGACATGGAGACCACGTCCTGGCCCCTGATGCCCGACCCCTTGGTCTTGGCCGGGATGAGGGCGTAGCCGACGTCGCTGTCGCGGGTCTTCATCGGCGCGTCACCCTTGTCGGGGTTGATCACCGAGCGCCAGAAGTAGTCGCCCTCGAGCAGGATCCCGATCTTGCCGGCGGCGAAGGCTGCGAAGGACTCGTCCCGGCCCTTGGCGGCGAGCTGGAAGTTCTTGTCCATCAGGCCCTTGTCCATCAGGTCCTTGTAGAAGCCGAGGACGTCGCGGACGTTCTGCGTGTCCCCCTGCCACTTGTCGTCCTGGTAGATCTCGGCGCCGGTGCCGACCAGCAGCGGCAGCGCCCCCTGCATGGTGGTGGCCTCGCCCATGGCCGTGCCCGCGTTGACCTGGATCGGCGTGACCCCGCTGACCGACTTGAGCTTGGCGCCGGCGTCGAGGATCTCCTGCCAGCTCGTCGGCTGCCAGTCCTCGGGCAGGCCGGCCTTGGCGAAGATCTTCTTGTTGAAGTACAGGACGCGGCCGTCGGTGCCGCCGGGGACGCCGTACGCCTTGTCCTGGTAGGACGCGTTGGCCTGGACGGCCTTGGGGATCTGCGACCAGCCATCCCACGACGTCACCTCGGAGCCCACCACGTCGGTGAGCGGCTTGATGTAGCCCGCCTCGGCGAACTCGCCGACCCAGATCCCGTCGAGGGCGATGATGTCGGCCCCGGAGCGCGACTTCAGGTCGAGGGCCATCTTCGCCTTGTACTGCTCGTCGTCGACGCCGGACGGCTGGAACTTCACCGTGACCGTCACGCCCTTGGCCTTCTGCATCTCGGTGAACTTCGGGATGACGTAGTCCGCGTACCAGGCGGCCTCGGCTGCGTTCTTGCCCCCGGCGATCGAGTTCGAGGCGATGGTGAGCGAGACGTTCTTGGCCTCGGCGTTCCGGCTCGGGTCCGCGGTGCTCGAGGACGCTTTGTCGCACGCGGCGAGGCTTCCTGCAGCAAGGACCGCCACGAACGGGACCAGGCTGCGGCTGGTCCGCCGCCCCCGCGAGTGGCCTGACGGGCGTGACTGGGCTGGTGCCATTGCTTCCCCCTTCGGAAGTGGGGACCCTGTGCCGTGCTGTGCTGTGCCGTGCTGGGCACTGCACTGGGCCCGCGACTGTCCGCTCATCGTTGGGGAAAAGAACTCACCTCGCAACCGCTCACGGAGTCACTTTCTGTCCGGCCGGCTCCGGGTCCGGCCGGCTCCGGGGTCTGCCGGTCGGCGTGCACGGGGTCCCGGGGACGACAAAGGGCGGGTATGCCGCGCAGGTGAGTGCGCGGCATACCCGCCCTTGTCGTGGGGCCGGATCCCGGGGGGATCAGTCCAGGCCGAGCTCCGCGTCGTCGAGGCGGATGGCCTCGCCGCTGCCCGGGCCGAAGACCGGGTACTCGTACTCGTAGCTGGGCATCGAGTAGACCGCGGCCTTGGCCTCCTCGGTCGGCTCCACCTTGACGTTCCGGTAGCGCGGGAGACCCGTGCCGGCCGGGATGAGCTTTCCGAGGATGACGTTCTCCTTCAGACCCAGCAGCGGGTCCGACTTGGCGTTCATCGCAGCCTCGGTGAGCACGCGGGTGGTCTCCTGGAAGGACGCGGCCGAGAGCCAGGAGTCCGTCGCCAGCGACGCCTTGGTGATGCCCATGAGCTCCGGGCGACCCGAGGCCGGCTTGCCGGACTCGGCCAGCACGCGACGGTTCTCGTTCTCGAACCGGCCACGCTCGGCCAGCTCCCCGGGGAGCAGGTCGGCGTCACCGGACTCGATGATCGTGATCCGGCGCAGCATCTGCCGCACGATGACCTCGATGTGCTTGTCGTGGATCGACACACCCTGCTGGCGGTAGACGTGCTGGACCTCGTCGACCAGGTGCATCTGCACGGCGCGGGGGCCGAGGATGCGCAGCACCTGCTTGGGGTCGATGGAGCCGACCGTCAGCTGGTGGCCGACCTCCACGTGGTCGCCGTCCGCGACCAGCAGTCGGGCGCGCTTGCTGACCGGGTAGGCGTGCTCCTCGGAGCCGTCGTCCGGGGTCAGCATGAGCTTGCGCGCCTTGTCCGAGTCCTCGATCGTGACCCGGCCGCTCGCCTCGGCGATCGGGGCGACACCCTTGGGGGTGCGCGCCTCGAACAGCTCGACGACACGGGGCAGACCCTGCGTGATGTCGTCACCGGCCACACCACCGGTGTGGAAGGTACGCATCGTCAGCTGGGTGCCGGGCTCACCGATCGACTGGGCCGCGATGATGCCGACGGCCTCACCGATGTCGACGAGCTTGCCGGTGGCCAGCGAGCGGCCGTAGCAGGCTGCGCAGGTGCCGACGTGCGAGTCACAGGTCAGGACCGAGCGGACCTTGACCTCCTCGACGCCAGCGGCGATGAGGGCGTCGATGACCACGTCGCCGAGGTCGATGCCCGCCTCCGCCAGGACCTGGCCGTCCTTCTCCACGTCCTCGGCGAGGGTGCGGGCGTAGACCGAGGTCTCCACGTCGTCGTGCTCGACCAGCGCGCCGTCGGCGGTCTTCTGGGCGATCGGCATCCGCAGGCCGCGGTCGGTGCCGCAGTCGTCCTCGCGGATGATGACGTCCTGGGACACATCGACCAGACGACGGGTCAGGTAGCCCGAGTCCGCGGTACGCAGCGCGGTGTCGGCCAGACCCTTTCGGGATCCGTGCGTGGAGATGAAGAACTCCAGCACCGACAGGCCCTCGCGGAAGTTCGCGCGGATGGGGCGCGGGATGATGTCACCCTTCGGGTTCGACACCAGACCACGCATACCGGCGATCTGCCGCAGCTGCATCCAGTTACCGCGAGCACCCGAGGACACCATCCGGTAGATGGTGTTGGTCCGCGGGATGTTGGCTTCCATCTCCTTGGCGACCTCGTTGGTCGCCTGGGTCCAGATCTCGATGAGCTCCTGGCGGCGCTCGTCGTCGGTGATCAGACCACGCTCGTACTGGGTCTGGACCTTGGTCGCCTTGGTCTCGTACCCCTCGAGGATCTCGAGCTTGCGCGGCGGCGTCACGACATCGGAGATGGCCACCGTGATGCCCGAGCGGGTCGCCCAGTGGAAGCCGTACTCCTTCAGGGCGTCGAGGCTCGCCGCCACCTGGACCTTGCTGTAGCGCTCGGCCAGGTCGTTGACGATCGAGGAGAGGCGCTTCTTGTCCACCACGGCGTCGACGAACGGGTAGTCCACCGGCAGCGTCTGGTTGAACAGCGCGCGGCCCAGGGTGGTCTCCACCGTCAGCGACGACACGCGGCCGTCCGCGCCGGGCTCCAGGCCCTCGGGCAGCTCGGTGCCCGGGATCGGGGCCAGGTCGGTCAGGCGCAGCTTGACGCGGCTGCCCAGCTCGAGCTCGCCGGCGTCGAAGGCCATGCGGGCCTCGGACACGGACGAGAACGCCCGGCCGGCGCCCTTGCCGTCCTCGACCTCGGTGGTCAGGTGGAACAGGCCGATGATCATGTCCTGGGTGGGCATGGTCACCGGGCGGCCGTCCGCCGGCTTGAGGATGTTGTTGCTCGAGAGCATGAGGATGCGGGCCTCGGCCTGCGCCTCCGTGCTCAGCGGCACGTGGACAGCCATCTGGTCACCGTCGAAGTCCGCGTTGAAGGCGGAGCAGACGAGCGGGTGGATCTGGATGGCCTTGCCCTCGACCAGCTGCGGCTCGAAGGCCTGGATGCCGAGACGGTGCAGCGTGGGTGCGCGGTTCAGCAGCACCGGGTGCTCGGTGATGACCTCTTCGAGCACGTCCCACACGACCGGGCGGGCACGCTCGACCATGCGCTTGGCCGACTTGATGTTCTGCGCGTGGTCGAGGTCGACCAGGCGCTTCATCACGAACGGCTTGAACAGCTCGAGCGCCATCTGCTTGGGCAGGCCGCACTGGTGCAGCTTCAGCTGCGGGCCGACGACGATGACCGATCGACCGGAGTAGTCGACGCGCTTGCCGAGCAGGTTCTGGCGGAACCGGCCCTGCTTGCCCTTGAGCATGTCGGACAGCGACTTCAGCGGGCGGTTGCCGGGGCCCGTGACGGGGCGGCCGCGGCGGCCGTTGTCGAAGAGGCTGTCGACCGCCTCCTGGAGCATCCGCTTCTCGTTGTTGACGATGATCTCCGGCGCGCCGAGGTCAAGCAGTCGCTTGAGCCGGTTGTTCCGGTTGATCACGCGGCGGTACAGGTCGTTCAGGTCGGAGGTGGCGAAGCGGCCACCGTCGAGCTGGACCATCGGGCGCAGGTCCGGGGGGATGACCGGAACCGCGTCGAGCACCATGCCGGTCGGCTTGTTGGTCGTGGCCTGGAAGGCGGTGACCACCTTGAGCCGCTTGAGGGCACGGGTCTTCTTCTGGCCCTTGCCGGTGGCGATGATCTCGCGGAGCAGCTCGGACTCAGCCTGCAGGTCGAACGTCTCGAGGCGCCTCTGGATCGCCGCAGCGCCCATGCCGCCCTCGAAGTACAGGCCGAAGCGGTCGCGCATCTCGCGGTAGAGGATCTCGTCGCCCTCGAGGTCCTGGACCTTGAGGTTCTTGAACCGGTCCCAGACCTGCTCGAGGCGCTCGATGAGCTGGTCGGCGCGCTTGCGGATCTGGTTCATCTCGCGCTCGGCGGACTCGCGCACCTTGCGGCGGGCGTCAGCCTTGGCACCTTCGGCCTCGAGCTCGGCGATGTCGGACTCGAGCCGCTTGGCGCGGGCCTCGACGTCGGCGTCGCGGCGGTTCTCGAACTCCTTCTTCTCGACCTCGATCTGGGCCTCGAGCGAGGGCAGGTCCTTGTGGCGCTGCTCCTCGTCGACCGAGGTGATCATGTAGGCCGCGAAGTAGATGACCTTCTCGAGGTCCTTCGGTGCCAGGTCCAGCAGGTACCCGAGACGGCTCGGGACACCCTTGAAGTACCAGATGTGGGTGACGGGGGCTGCGAGCTCGATGTGGCCCATCCGCTCACGGCGCACCTTGGCACGCGTGACCTC
>DASULG010000233.1:0-5220 GCA_036278335.1 Pedococcus sp. | reverse complement strand
TCCTCGGTCACCACCACGTCGTCCTCGATGCGCACGCCGATGCCGCGGTACTCCTCGGGCACGGTGAGATCGTCCTCCTGGAAGTAGAGGCCGGGCTCGACGGTCAGCACCATGCCCGGCCGGAGCTCGGCGTCCATGTACTGCTCACGCGTGGCGAGCGCGCAGTCGTGGACGTCGATGCCCAGGTGGTGCGAGGTGCCGTGCACCATCCAGCGGCGGTGGTACTGGCCGTGGTCCTTGTCGAGGGTGCCCTCGACGTCGACCCCCTCGGGGAGCAGGCCCCATGCGTGCAGGTGCTCGGCGATGACCCTGATGGCCGCCGCGTGCACGTCGGAGAACTTGTTGCCCGGCTTGACCGCGGCCAGGCCGGCCTCCTGGGCGGCATACACGGCGTCGTAGACCTCGCGCTGCGCGTCGGTGAAGGTGCCGCTGGCGGGCAGGGTGCGGGTGATGTCCGCGGTGAAGAGCGAGTCCATCTCGACGCCGGCATCGAGCAGGACCAGGTCGCCCTCGTGCAGGTCGCCGGTGTTCTTGATCCAGTGCAGCGTGGTGGCGTGGTCGCCGGCAGCGCAGATGGAGTCGTAGCCGATGCCGTTGCCCTGGTGGCGGGCGTGCAGGCCGAAGACGCCCTCGACCCAGCGCTCGCCGCGGCCCTTGGCGACGGCCTCGGGAAGGTCGGCGATGACGGCCTCGAAGCCGACGTGCGTGGCGGCCACGGCCTTGCGCATCTCCTGCACCTCCCACTCGTCCTTGACGAGGCGGAGGGTGGACAGGAAGGCGGCGAGCTCGTCGTCGGCCTCGGCCAGGGTGGAGGCCTCGGCGCCCTCTGTGGTCCGCGCGGCGTCGAGCTGGGTGGTCAGCTCGCGGTCGGCGTCGCGCACCACGCGCACCGTGACCTCGCCGGCGTCCTTGGCTGCGGCGTCGGCGAACTCGTCGATGTGGCGGGCCGTGAGGCCGAGCTCGGCCTCGATGTCCTCGATGGTGGGGCGCGCGCCCACCCAGAACTCGCCGTAGCGGGTGTCGGCGAAGAACTCGTCGCTGTCGCGCCCGGCGAGGGGGCGGAAGTACAGGATGGCCTCGTGGCCGCCGTCCTTGACCGGCTCGAGGACGAGCACGGCGTCCGGCTCGCGGTCCCCGCCGAGGCCGGTGAGGTGGGCAAACGCGCTGTGCGGGCGGAACACGTAGTCGGTGTCGTTGCTGCGCACCTTCAGGCCGCCGGCGGGCACGATGAGCCGCTGGCCGGCGAAGGCCTCGCTCACTCGTGCGCGACGCTGCGCGGCATACGGCGCAGCCTCGGACGGGCCGGTGGTGCCGGGGCGGCGCGGAGCCCAGTCCTCCGCGACGAAGGCGCGGAACTCGTCGGTGGTGGGCCGGGCGCGGTTGTCTGCCTGTTTCTGCTCTTCGCTGCTCACCCGCCCATGGTCGCATGACGGGTATGCCGGGTGGTCATGACCCGCGCGCGTGTGCGAGCGAGGGGCGCTACGCGCCGAGGTCGGTCGCCTTCAGCCGGGCCTCGTCGGCGGAGCGGTCGTCGGGCATGGTCTGTGACTCCCGCTCTGCCCTGACCCGCTCGTGGTAGGCCTCGACCTCGCGCCGGACCTGCTCTTCGTCCCAGCCCAGCTCGTGCGCCATGAGCCGGGCGGTGGGCTCGGCAGCGGCGACCCCCCGGTCCCAGACCTCGACGGAGATGCGGGTGCGGCGCGCCAGCACGTCGTCGAGGTGCAGTGCCCCCTCGTGGGAGGCGGCGTAGGTGACCTCGGCGCGCAGGTAGTCCTCGGCGCCCTCGAGGGGTTCGCGCAGCTCCGGCCGCGCCTTGCAGAGCTCGAGCAGCTCCAGCGTCAGGGCGCCGTACCGCTTGAGGAGGTGCTCGACCCGGGCGACGTGCAGGCCGGCCGAGCGGGCCAGTGACTGCCGCTGGTTCCAGATCGCGCTGTAGCCGACGGCGCCGAGCAGCGGGATGGTCTCGGTCGTCGAGGGCGCGATGGTGCCGGCCATGGCCATGACCGCCTCGTCGACGGCGTCCTTGGCCATCACCCGGTAGGTCGTGTACTTCCCGCCGGCCACGACCACCAGGCCGGGTGCCGAGTGCGTCACGACGTGCTCCCTGGACAGCTTGGACGTGCTCTCCGACTCACCGGCGAGCAGCGGCCGCAGCCCGGCGTACACGCCTTCGACGTCCTCGTGGGTCAGTGGCGTCGCGAGCACCCGGTTGACCTGCTCGAGGAGGTAGTCGATGTCGGTGCGGGTGGCCGCAGGGTGGGCCTTGTCCAGGTTCCAGTCGGTGTCGGTCGTGCCGATGATCCAGTGCCGTCCCCAGGGGATCACGAACAGCACCGAGGTGGGCGTGCGCAGGATCAGGCCGGTGCTCGAGTGGATGCGGTCGCGCGGGACCACGAGGTGGATGCCCTTGGAGGCGCGGACGTGGAACTGGCCCCGCTCGCCGACCATCGCCTGCGTGTCGTCGGTCCAGACCCCGGTCGCGTTGACGATCTGCCGGGCGGAGACCTCGAACTCGTGCCCGGTGATCTTGTCCTTGGCGCGGACACCGGTGACACGCTCGCCCTGGCGCAGGAAGCCCACGGCCGCAACGCGACTGGCGACAAGGGCGCCGTAGTACCCCGCCGTCCTGGCGAGCTCCATCGTGTGCCGGGCGTCGTCGACCTGGGCGTCGTGGTACTGGATGGCGCCGGTGAGGGCGCCGCTCCTCAGGCTCGGCATCAGGCGGTGGGCCTGACGCCGGGTGAGGTGTCGGTGCCGGGGCAGCCCGGCGCCTTGGCCCGCGGTGGCGGCCATCGCGTCGTAGAGGGCGATGCCCGCCCCGACGTACAGGCGCTCCCACACCGGGTGGGTCAGGGGGTAGAGGAAGGGGACGGGCCGCACGAGGTGGGGCGCGAGCCTGGTGAGCATCAGTCCGCGCTCGCGCAGGGCCTCCCGAACCAGGCCGAAGTCGAGCATCTCGAGGTAGCGCAGGCCGCCGTGGATGAGCTTGCTGGAGCGCGACGAGGTGCCGCTGGCGAAGTCCCGCTGCTCGATCAGGCCGGTGCGCAGGCCCCGGGTGGCGGCGTCGAGCGCGGCCCCCGCGCCCACCACCCCGCCGCCGATCACGAGGACGTCGAGCTCCTCCCCGGAGGCCATGGTGTCGATGGCGACCTGCCTCGCCTCCGGCGAGAGTGCGCTGCTCATGCGGTTGCTCGTCCCCTCAGTCCTCGTCCACCCAGTCCAGGGTGCGCTGCACGGCCTTCTGCCATCCGGCATACCCCTTGGCGCGCTGCTCGTCGGTCCACCGCGGCTCCCAGCGCTCGGCCTCGTGCCAGTTGGCGCGCAGCTCGTCGGTGTCCCTCCAGAACCCCGTGGCCAGACCTGCAGCGTAGGCGGCGCCCAGGGCAGTGGTCTCGGCGACCTCCGGCTTGGAGACCGGGACGCCGAGGATGTCGGACTGCAGCTGCATGCAGAGGCGGTTCGCCGTGACGCCGCCGTCGACCTTCAAACACTCCAGGCGCACCCCCGAGTCCTTCGCCATGGCATCGACCACGTCGCGGGTCTGGTAGCAGATGGCCTCGAGCGTGGCCCGCGCCAGGTGGGCGTTGGTGTTGAAGCGGGACATCCCGACGATGGCGCCGCGGGCGTCGGAGCGCCAGTAGGGGGCGAACAGACCTGAGAACGCGGGGACGAAGTACATGCCGCCGGTGTCCTCGACCTGCGCCGCGAGCTGCTCCACCTCGGCGGCGCCGGCGATGATGCCGAGCTGGTCGCGCAGCCACTGCACGGCGGAGCCGGTGACGGCGATCGACCCCTCGAGCGCGTACACGGGCTTGGCGTCGCCGAACTGGTAGGCCACCGTCGTGAGCAGCCCGCTCGAGCTGTGCACCATCTCCTCGCCGGTGTTGAGCAGCATGAAGTTGCCGGTGCCGTAGGTGTTCTTGGCCTCGCCGGGGGAGAAGCAGACCTGCCCGACCGTGGCGGCCTGCTGGTCGCCGAGGGCTCCGGCCAGGGGGACGTCCGCGCCCAGGGGGCCCTCGGGCGTCGTCCGGCCGTACAGCGCAGGGTCCGACGAGGGACGGATCGTGGGCAGCATGGCGCGTGGGATGTCGAAGAAGCCGAGGAGCTCCTCGTCCCAGTCGAGCGTCTGCAGGTCCATCAGCATGGTGCGGCTGGCGTTGGTCACGTCGGTGACGTGGACGCCGCCGCGGGTGCCACCGGTCAGGTTCCAGAGCAGCCAGCTGTCGGTGGTGCCGAACAGCGCGTCACCGCGCTCGGCGGCCTCGCGGACCCCCTCGACGTTCTCCAGGATCCACTGCACCTTGCCGGCCGAGAAGTAGGTGGCCGGTGGCAGTCCGGCCCGCTGTCGGATGACCTCGCCGCGACCGTCGCGGTCGAGCGCGGCGGCGATCCGGTCGGTGCGGGTGTCCTGCCAGACGATGGCGTTGTACAGCGGCCGGCCCGTCTTCGCGTCCCACACCACTGTCGTCTCGCGCTGGTTGGTGATCCCGAGCGCCACGAGGTCGCTCGCCTGGAGCCGCAGCTGGGTGAGCGCCGACCCGATCACCGCCTGGGTGCGCTCCCAGATCTCGATGGGGTTGTGCTCGACCCAGCCTGCCCGGGGCAGGATCTGCTTGTGCTCGAGCTGGTGCTTGCCCACCTCGTTGCCGTCGTGGTCGAACACCATGAAGCGTGTGCTCGTCGTCCCCTGGTCCACCGCCCCAACGAAGTCCGCCATGCGCCGACCCTACCGAGGCGTCGCAGGGCCGGCGCCGTGATGAGGTGGCTGGAGAAGCGAACCTCGGGTGCGCTTTATGCCCGACCGTGGTTCTTTCCTCCCACGGACGTATGCCGCCCCAGCGGGGCGCGGCGGGTACGGCATACATCCTGTGCGTGGGCAGGGGTGTGGACAGCCGGGATCCGAGGCAGGCAAGCGCCCACAATCGGCGGATGACACGCTTTCCCGGCCAGGCCGCTGCTCCCACTCGGGTGGAGCGCCTGCCCTTCCTCCTGAAGCAGGCGGCGGTGGCCACCGACCGGCTGCTTACGGGTCTGGCGGCAGGTGCCGCCGGCGAGCTGGACCGACTCGGGGCGAGCGCGGTTCACATCCTTGCGCTGGTCCGCACGGGACGGCCGGTGACCGCGCTGGCCGAGTCCATGCGCATCTCCCCCCAGGCGGCTGGACGCGTCGTCGCGCGGCTCGAGGAACGCGGTCTGCTCTGGCGCTACCCGCACGGCCTG
>DASULG010000232.1:0-3072 GCA_036278335.1 Pedococcus sp. | reverse complement strand
AGCCACGCGCACGCAGGGCAAGCGGGGCGACCTGCTCGACGCGAACGGCGAGCCGCTCATGCCTCTGGGCCGGGTCTACCCCGTCCAGCTCGACCCGGCCCGAGCCACCGCAGCCACGGCGTCGGCCCTCGAGAAGCTCGTTGGCGAGCCGACGGGCTCCCTGGGCTCCAAGCTCGCCGCCGCGCAGAAGGCCAAGAGCGCGTCCCCCATCCCGGTCATCACCTACCGCCAGGCCGACTTCGACGCCAAGCGCACCCAGCTGGACGCCCTCAAGGGGGTCATCTACCCGGCCCGGGAGCAGCCCCTGGCCCGCAGCCGTGGCTTCGGCCAGCCGCTGCTCGGTTCGTACGGCCCGGTGAGCGCCGAGGTCGTGCAGAAGAGCCAGGGCAGGTATGCCGCCGGGGACTATGCGGGCCTCAGCGGCCTTCAGGGGCAGTACGACTCCACCCTCGCCGGGACGGCAGGGGTGAGGGTGACCTCGAGTGGGAAGCCCGACAGCCCTCTGTTCGAGCAGGCGCCGACGGACGGCAGCGATGTGAAGCTCACCCTCGACCCCACCGTCCAGCAGGCCGCGGAGAAGGCTCTCGAGGGCACAGGGTCGGTGCCCTCGGCGCTGGTCGCCATCGACGTCCCGACGGGCAACGTTCTCGCGTCCGCGAACTCGCCCACCCTCGGCTTCGACCGGGCCATCACCGGGCACTACCCGCCCGGCTCGGCGTTCAAGGTGGTCACCTCGTACTCCCTTCTGCGACAGGGCAAGGTGACGCCGCAGACCCCAGTCGACTGCCCCAAGACGTTCACCGTCGACGGCCGCCCCTACAAGAACTACGAGGGCGAGTCGCTGGGCACCCCCGACTTCGCGACCGACTTCGCCCACTCGTGCAACACCGCCTTCATCCAGCTGGCAGCCCAGCTCGGCGACAGCGACCTCGCCGCGGCAGCGAAACAGCTTGGCATCGGCGCCGGCTGGGCCAAGACCCTCGGCGTCAACGGCGCGTTCGACGGCAGCGTGCCGGTCAACAACGGCAAGACAGACAAGGCGTCAGCCTCGATCGGACAGGGCCGCGACGTCGTCTCCCCGATGGCCCTCGCGGTCATGGCCGGCTCAGTGGCCCGCGGCTCGATGATCCCACCGGCCCTGGTGACCGATCCGGCTCCCGCAGGCGCCCGCCGCCAGCCAGCACCGCTGGACGGCAAGACTGTCGGCGAGCTGCAGGACCTCATGCGCCAGGTCGTCGTCGGCGGCACCGCGACCGTCATGGCAGACACTCCCGGTGGGCCGGTGCACGGCAAGACCGGGACGGCTGAGCATGGCTCGAAGAACCCGCCCGAGACCCACGCCTGGTTCGTCGGCTACCAGGGTGACGTGGCGTTCGCTGTTCTCGTCGAAGAGGGCAAGAGCGGTGGGGAGGTGGCGGCCCCGGTGGCGAAGGACTTCCTCACCGAACTGGCCAGCACTCGCTGACGCAATGCACTGAAGCAACGCGCTGACACCACAGCAACGCGCTGACACCACCGGCGTCCACGCCGAAGCCCCCGCCGGAACAGGTCCGGCGGGGGCTTCGGTGAAGACTGTTTGGTTGGGCAGTCCTCGATCAGAGCGGGCGAACGGCGTCAGCCTGCGGGCCCTTCGGACCCTGGGTGACCTCGAACTCCACGCGCTGAGCCTCGTCCAGCGAGCGGTAGCCCGAGGAGTCGATAGCTGAGTAGTGGACGAACACGTCCGGGCCGCCGCCGTCCTGGGCGATGAAGCCAAAGCCCTTCTCAGAGTTGAACCACTTAACGGTTCCCTGTGCCATGGGGTAACTCTTTCCTTGTTAGCCAATGGAGTCCCACACCTCGTGAGGCTCCCCGGCTGCCGCGCTCACCCCACCAGCGGGACATGCCCGCCTCAGATGAAAACAGCCCGCTCCGATGGTGCTAGGGCGGGCACTTCTTCGACCTGCGAGGAACTGCTACTGCAACCGCGACAGACGCTAGCACGCAGGCAGCAGTCGATGCCTGTCCGACAGCCCGCCAAATTGAGAACGTCGCGAACGCAAGCATCCATGGCATAACCGACAGATCGCGTCGACCGTTCGGACGACACCGGGTCAGACCTCCATCCAGGATTGGTGGTGGATCCTGTTTTCGCAGGTCAGAGGCTGCGACGGTGCACGAGACCAGACCTGTCCAGCACCGGAGCCGCACCGTGTTCATCAAGCCTGTATGCCGTGCGGTCGCGGCAGTCGCGACCGCCACCATCACTCTGTTCGCCGGAGGCGCTGCCTTCGCGGATGACGTTGCCATTGACGGCGACTCCGCATCTGTGAGCACCAACCTGACTCTGACGAACTGCACGCTGCCCGCGAGCGGCGCTGGCCTTGTGACCGTTACGTGGGCCCGCAACCAGCACTTTGATGTGGGTGCGGCAGTGACCCTGAACGTCACCAGCAACAACACCCAGGTGTCGGCTGCGCAAACCGGCGCCCCGGTCAGCGTTCCCAGCACCTTCACCTCAGCCGGCGCGACATTCAGCGTTCCGTTCCGCACCACGGTCGGAACCGGGGCGGCAACCGGCACAGCGCAGATGAAGGTCGACGTCCTCAGCGCTGACTACACCGTCAGGAACGTGCAGTACCAGGTGAGCTACACGAACTGCACCGCCAACGTGGCCCCCCTCGTCACGGTCGGCGGCGTCAGCAACGGCGCCCGCTACGAGTTCGGCTCGGTGCCCGCCGCCACCTGCGCCTGGACGGACGACAACGACGGCAGCGGCACTGCCACACCGACCCTGTCCTCCATCACTGGCAGCCGGGCAGCGGACGGCCTGGGATCCCAGACCGCCACCTGCTCCAAGACTGACTCCGGGGGCCTGACGACAACCGCCAGCGCGACCTACTCCATCGTCGACACGACGCCGCCTGCGATCAGCGTGGCCTCTGACATCACCGCCGAGGCAACGAGCGCGGCCGGTGCGGTCGTCACCTATGCAGCGCCGACCGCAACCGACGCCGTCGACGGCAGCCGCAGCGTCTCCTGCCAGCCCGCGTCGGGCGCGACGTTCGCGCTGGGGGCCACCACCGTGACCTG
>DASULG010000231.1:0-20565 GCA_036278335.1 Pedococcus sp. | reverse complement strand
GTGGTGGGCCAGGACGCGTCCATCGAGGTCTTCACCACCCGCCCGGACACGCTCTTCGGCGCCACCTTCATGGTGCTCGCGCCGGAGCACCCGCTGCTGGAGAGCATTGTCTCGCAAGGGGATTGGCCGGCCTCCACCAAGGATGCATGGAAGGGCGGCGCGGCCACCCCGAAGGAGGCCGTGGCGGCATACCAGGTCCAGGCGTCGCGCAAGAGCGAGGTCGAGCGCCAGACCGAGGGCAAGGACAAGACCGGTGTGTTCACCGGCGCGTTCGCCACCAACCCGGTCAACGGCGAGCAGGTCCCGGTCTTCGTCGCCGACTACGTGTTGATGGGCTACGGCACGGGCGCGATCATGGCGGTGCCGGCCCAGGACAACCGCGACTGGGAGTACGCCACGCGGTTCGAGCTGCCCATCGTACGGACGGTCCAGCCCGCCGAGGGCCACCCCGAGGACGAGGCGTACGTCGGCGAGGGGCCGGCCATCAACTCGGCCAACGACGAGATCTCCCTCAACGGCATGGGTGTCGCCGAGGCCAAGGCCGCCATCATCGACTGGCTGCAGGCCAAGGGCCTGGGCGAGGGGACCGTCAACTACAAGCTGCGCGACTGGCTCTTCTCGCGCCAGCGCTACTGGGGCGAGCCGTTCCCGATCGTCTTCGACGAGGACGGCAACAGCCACGCGCTGCCCGAGTCGATGCTGCCCGTCACGCTGCCGGACGTCCCGGACTACTCACCGCGCACGTTCGAGCCCGATGACGCCGCGTCCACCCCGGAGCCGCCGCTCTCCCGGGTGCCCGAGTGGGTCGAGGTCGAGCTGGACCTGGGCGACGGCCGCGGGGTGCAGAAGTACCGACGCGAGACCAACACGATGCCGAACTGGGCGGGCTCCTGCTGGTACTACCTGCGCTACCTCGACCCCGCGAACTCCGAGGCCCTCGTCGACCCCGGGAACGAGGCGTACTGGATGGGGCCGCACGCCACCCCGGTCGCCGGCGCGCCCGAGGGCACGCGGGACCCGGGCGGGGTCGACCTCTACGTCGGCGGCGTCGAGCACGCCGTGCTGCACCTGCTCTACGCCCGCTTCTGGCACAAGGTGCTGCACGACCTCGGCCACCTGACGAGCGAGGAGCCGTTCCGCAAGTACTTCAGCCAGGGCTACATCCAGGCCTACGCGTACACCGACGCGCGTGGGCAGTACGTGCCGGCCGAGGAGGTCGAGGAGACACCGGAGGTGTACGGCGGCGACCCGATCTACACGTGGAAGGGTCAACCGGTCAACCGTGAGTACGGCAAGATCGGCAAGTCGCTGAAGAACGTCGTCAGCCCGGACGAGATGTACGAGGTCTTCGGCGCAGACACCTTCCGCGTCTACGAGATGGGCATGGGCCCGCTCGAGCTGTCGCGGCCGTGGGAGACCCGGGCCGTTGTCGGCGCCCAGCGGTTCCTGCAGCGACTGTGGCGCAACGTGGTCGACGAGGAGACGGGGCAGGTGCGGATCTCGGAGGCGGCGCTCGACGCCGACACCGCCCGGATCGTGCACAAGACGATCGACACCGTCGGCCGCGACTACGCCGGGCTGTCGTTCAACACCGCGATCGCCCGCCTGATCGAGCTCAACAACGCGCTCACCAAGCTCGACGCGGTGCCCCGAGAGGCCGCGGAGAAGATCGTGCTCATGGTCGCGCCCCTGGCCCCGCACATCGCCGAGGAGCTCTGGTCGCGCCTGGGACACGAGGGCACCATCACGTACGAGCCCTTCCCGCAGCCGGACGCGGCGCTGCTCGTGGAGGACACGGTGACGTGCGTCGTGCAGATCAAGGGCAAGGTGCGCGACCGGGTCGAGGTGCCGGCTGACATCAGCGAGGACGCGCTGCGCGAGCTGGTGCTGGCGCTGCCGAAGGTCGTCGCGGCCACCGAGGGCGGCGTGCGCACCGTCATCGTGCGCGCCCCCCGGCTCGTCAACGTCGTCCCGGCGTGAGGCTGCGGGGCGGCAGGGTCGCCGACCGGTAGCCTGCGCGCGTGAGCGTCGCGATCGTCACTGACACCACGGCATACCTGCCGTCCTCGGTCGTGGCCGAGCGGGGGCTGCGCGTGGTCCCGCTCCACGTCGTCATCGCCGGGCGCGAGTTCAGCGAAGGCGTCGACGTCACCACGGCGGAGGTGGCCGCCGCGCTGCGCGCGTTCCGGCCGGTGAGCACGTCCCGGCCGGCGCCGAGTGCGTTCCTGCAGGCCTACGAGGACGCAGCGGCCGCCGGTGCCAGCGCGATCGTGTCGATCCACATCTCGGCGGACATGTCGAGCACGGTGGAGTCCGCCCGGCTGGCGGCGCAGCAGGCGCCGATCCCCGTGACGGTGGTGGACTCCCGCTCGCTGGGCATGGCGATGGGGTATGCCGTGCTGGCCGCCGCCGACGCCGCGGCCGCGGGGGAGGACGCGCAGAGCATTGCGGCACTGGCGCTCTCGCGCTGCAAGGCCTCGACCGTGGTGTTCTACGTCGACACCCTCGAGCACCTGCGCCGCGGAGGCCGCATCGGGGCTGCCTCGGCCTTCCTGGGCTCCGCCCTGGCGATCAAGCCCATCCTGTCTCTGCGGGACGGCCACATCAGCGCCCTGGAGAAGGTGCGCACCTCCACCCGCGCCCTGTCCCGGCTCGAGGAGCTCGCGGTCGAGGCGGCGCTGAAGGCCGGCGACGGCTGCGACGGCGTGGACATCGCGGTGCAGCACCTCGACTCGCTGACGCGGGCAGAGGGCCTGGCCGCGCGGCTGCGGGAGCGGGCCGCGTCGGCCCACGAGGTGCGGATCGTCGAGCTCGGCGCGGTGGTGGGGGCCCACGTCGGGCCCGGGACGATTGCCGTCGCCGTGTCGCCCCGGCTCAGGCCGCGGCCATGACGGCTCAGGCCGAGACCATGACGGCTCAGGCCGCGGCCATGACTGCGTGGATGGGCGCGGCGCCACTCGCGCCGCTGGCGCTCGACATGGGCTCGGTGCTGACGACGGTGCTCCAGGTGACCGGGGTCCTCGTGGCGGCCTTCCTCCTGGGCTCGGTGAACCCCGCGGCGATCATCGCGCGGGCGCTGGGCAAGGACCTGTTCCAGTCCGGCTCGGGGAACCCGGGGGCGACCAACGCGGGGCGCGTCCTGGGCGTGCGCTGGGGCGTCGTCGTGGGGATCGCCGACATCCTCAAGGGCTTCCTGCCCGTGGTGCTCGTGGAGCAGGCGATGGGCACGGTGCTTGCCCTGCTCGTGGGGCTGGCTGTGGTCCTGGGTCACATCTGGTCCCCGTTCCTCCGGGGGCAGGGCGGCAAGGGCGTGGCGACGTCACTCGGGGCGATCCTCGCGGTGGAGCCGTGGTTCGCCCTCGTGATGCTGGTCGTGTTCGGCCTGCTCCTGTGGCGGATGCGGTGGGTGGCGGGTGCGTCGATCTCGGCCTGCCTGGTGCTCCTGCTGCTCGGGCTCGGGGCCTGGCTCGGCTGGATCCCCGCTGGGACGCGCAACACCGGTGTGTGGTGCGTGGTCCTGGCGCTCGTCGTGATCTTCCGGCACCGGCGCAACATCGAGCTGTGGGTCGCGGCCCGACGGGGCTCGTCCACACCCTGACCGCGTTCGCCCCGCCCTCCACAGGCGGGATGTTCGTCGTCGGGGGGCGCGCGGTGCCTTCCTAGCGTGCCGGTATGCCGTTGCGTCGCCGCCCGAGGGAACCCTCCCCGCGTCTGCTCGCGGTGCTCGCCGGGGGCGAGAGCCCCGCGGCCGACCGGGACGGCTCGGGTCAGGCCCATGCTGCGCCAGGGGCTTCGGAGGTGTGGCTTCCCGACCGAGCCTGGGTGGCGTCAGGGACAGCAGGAGCAAGAGCGGGAGCAGGAGCGGGACCAGGAGCGGGACCAGGAGCGGGACCAGGCGCGGGACCAGGAGCGGGACCAGGCGCGGGACCGGGAGCCCGGGCTGCGCCTCGCGCGCTCGGTGTGCCGCCTGTGCCGCCCGTGCCGCCGGCGACCCGGCTGGGTCGGCACCGCCGGCCGAGGCCCCCGGGTCCACGCATCCTGACGTTGCCGCGGGCCTTGCAGGACGCGCGGGTCAGCGGGCCCGCTGCGGCGGCGCTGGGCATGGCGCTCGTCGTGATGGTCGCGGCCGTCGTGCTGGGCGTTCGTGTCGCGTGGGCCAAGGCCTCCAGTGCCCCTGAGCCTGTCGGCAGCTCGGCGGTCTCCGCCAGGGGCGGCTCGGCCCTTGCCAGCCGTGCGAGCACACCGTCCGGCTTCGGCCCGCAGGCCAAGACAGGCATGACAGGCGGGCCGGGCGGGTCTGGCGGGCCGGGCGGCGTCCCGAGCGGCCCACAGCAGCTGGTCGTGCACGTCGTCGGTCAGGTGAGACGGCCTGGCGTGGTGCTGCTGCGCCCAGGAGCGCGGGTTCGGGACGCTGTGGCCAGGGCCGGGGGAGCCCTGTCTGGCGCCGACCTCGCCGCGGTCAACCTCGCCCGTGTGGTGGTCGACGGTGAGCAGGTTCGGGTGCCCCGGCCGGGGGAGGTCGTCTCGGCTCCTGATGCGGCGTCGAGCGGGGCCCCCGGGGCGGGTGCGCCGGGCAGCGCGGGCGGCCTGGTCAACCTCAACACGGCGAGCGAGTCGGCTCTCGAGGAGCTGCCAGGCGTGGGCCCGGTGCTCGCGCAGCGCATCATCGACTGGCGCACCGAGCATGGCCGGTTCACCTCCGTCGACGAGCTCGCCGAGGTGAGCGGCATCGGCGAGAAGATGTTCGCCCAGCTGCAGGGCAAGGTCACGGTGTGACGACCGATGGTCGCCGCGACCGGGTTCCCGACCTGAGGCTGCTCGTCCCGGCCGTCGCGGCCTGGGCAGCTGCAGCTGCCTCCCTGGGGTGGGCGACGGCCATCCGGCTGGCCGTGGCTGCGGGCGCCCTCCTGCTGGTGCTGGTGGCGACGCTGGTCCCCGCTGGCCTCGAGCGGCGTGGTGTGGTCGCAGGTGGGCGGTTGCGCCGGTGGCCTCGCCGGTGGCGGCCCCCACCGTGGCTCGGACTCAGCCTCGCGGCGGTGAGCCTGGTCCTGACCGCCTCGGCCGGTCACGAGCTGGCGCGCGACTCCGGGCCGGTCCCCGCGCTGGCGGACGAGCGGGCGGTCGTGGTGCTGACCGGTGTGGTGTCCAGCGAACCGGCCCTGAGCCAGGGCCGCAGCGGCCAGAGGGCAGTGCTGCGGATGACGGTCACCCAGGTCGTGGGCCGGGGTGAGCGTTCTCGCGTGCGCACCCCGGTGCTGGTGCTCGGCGACGAGCGGTGGGCGGCAGTGCGCTGGCGCGAGCAGGTCCGTGTCCAGGGGCGGCTCACGCGTGCCGAGCCCGGCGACAGCGTGGTGGCGCTGCTGCGGCCCATGTCAGCGCCCCTGGTGGTCGAGCGGGCGGGCGCGGTGGCCCGGGCTGCCGAGCACCTGAGGGCCGGGCTGCGCCACTCAGCGGCGCCCCTGCCCGCCGACGCCCGGGGCCTGCTGCCGGCGCTGGTGATCGGCGACACCAGCCGGACCCCGACCGACCTGACCGACGCGATGCTGGCCACCGGTATGACCCACCTCTCGGCGGTCAGCGGCTCGAACGTCGCGATCGTCCTTGCCGTCGCCCTCGGGGCCGGCGGCCTCCTCGGGCTGCGGCGTCGGGCTCGTCCACTCTTCGCGCTGCTCATGCTCGCCGGCTTCATCGTGCTGGCCCGGCCCGAGCCGAGCGTGATCCGCGCCGGGGCCATGGGCGCGATCGGGCTGCTGGGGCTGAGCCAGTCGCGCCGCGCCGCTGGGATCCCGGTGCTCTCGGCAGCGGTCCTGACCCTGCTGGTCATCGACCCTTGGCTGGCGAGGTCGTACGGCTTCGCCCTCTCCACCCTGGCGACCCTCGGCCTGCTGTTGTTCGTGCGCGACTGGGGAGCAGCCATCGGGGCGCGTCTGCCGCGACGGATCCGCTCCTGGGGTCCAGCGCTCGCGATTCCCATTGCGGCACAGGCGATGTGCGCACCGGTCGTCGTTCTGCTGCAGGGGTCGGTCAGCACCGTCGGGGTGCTGGCGAACCTGCTTGCGGCGCCCCTCGTCGCGCCGGCGACCGTGGCCGGGGTCGCCGCCGCGCTGGTGGCCTGGGTGTGGCCCGGTGCGGGCACGCTCCTGTGCTGGCTGGGGGCGCTGCCCACCCTCGGGATTGCCCGCGTCGCGCGCGTGTTCGCCGAGGTCCCAGGGGGCACGCTGCCGTGGCCTGATGGGCCGCCCGGGGCCGTCCTGCTCGCTGCCCTGACGGCGCTGGCGCTGCTGTCGGCCCGCTGGGTGGTCCACCACGCACGCGCCCACCCGGTCCTGGCGGCAGGTGCCTGCCTCGTCGTGGTGGCCGGCACGGCGCCGACCTCGCCCGCCACCTGGCCGCCCGCGGCGTGGAGGCTGGTGGCCTGCGACGTCGGCCAGGGTGATGCGCTGGTCCTCGCGACGTCGCCGGGTCGGGCCGTGCTGGTCGACGCCGGGCCCGAGCCGGCCCCGGTCAACAGGTGCCTGAGCCGGCTGGGGATCCGGGCGCTCGACGCGGTGGTGCTCACCCATTTCCACGCCGACCATGTCGAGGGGCTGCCCGGGGCCATCGCCGGCCGCCCGGTCCGCGAGATCCTCGCGACCCCCGTGCGGGACCCGCCGCACCAGTGGGAGGAGGTGCGCGGCTGGGCGTCCGCCCGCGGCATACCGGTGCGGGACCTCTACGCGGGCGACCGCCTCCAGTGGGCCGGAGTCGCGGCACAGGTCTGGTGGCCGGCGCGGCGTATCGCCGCGGGATCGGTGCCCAACAATGCCAGCGTGGTGCTGGCCGTCCACGCCGGGCCCGTCGACGCGCTGCTCATGGGCGACGTCGAGCGCGAGGCGGCCCACGCCCTGCTGCTGGCACTCCGGCGCGACCCTGGGATGGCCTCCTTCGCCGAGTCGCTCGACGTCGTCAAGACTGCGCACCACGGCTCGTCCAACCTCGACGAAGGCCTCATGGAGGCAGTGCGAGCCCCGGTGGCGGTCATCAGCGTGGGCGCGGGGAACGACTATGGCCACCCCGCGCCGAAGCACCTGGAGGTCCTGCGGCGCAACGGTTTCGCCGTCTACCGCACCGACCAGCGTGGCGACATTGCCATCGTCGGGGAAGGGCCGGGCGTGGCGGTGGCCTGGCGACGCCGGTGACGCCTCAGGTGTCGGGAGTCAGGTGCTGGCGAGGACCCGGGGCGGAGTCTTGGCCGCCTCGACGAGCGCGTCGATCGTCGCCTGCACCGCGGGGACCCGCTTGAGGTCCGGGGTGGTCACCACGTGCACCTGCCGACGTGAGGCCGGCCTGATGGCGCGGGTGACCACGTCGCTGTGGTGGGCCGTGCGCAGGATCAGGTCGGGGATCAGGGCGACGCCGAGACCCTCCGCGACCAGCCCGAGGACCGCGACGTAGTCCTCGGTCTCGAACGCGACGTCGGGGGAGAACCCCTCGGCCGCACACATCTGCAGGAGGTGGCCGCGACAGCGGGGACAGCCCGCGATCCAGTTCTCCGAGGACAGGGCCGACAGGTCGACGACCTCCTGAGCGGCGAGGGGGTGGTTCTTCGGCAGCGCCAGGCGCACGTCGTCGTCGAGCAGCTCCTGCGTCACAAACGGCTCCAGATCCTCCTCGCCCCGGCCGAGATCGGTCCCCTCGTAGGCGAACGCCACCGCCAGGTCGCACTCACCGGCGCGCAGCGCAGCCAGGGACTCCGGCGGCTCGGCCTCGGTGAAGCTCACCTTCACGTCGGGGTAGCGCTCCTTGACCAGGGCCAGGGCCCGCGGGACAAGCGTGGCCGAGGACGAGGGGAAGGCCATCAGCCGCACCCGGCCGGCGCGCAGGCCGGCGATGGCGGCGACCTCTTCCTCGGCCGCGTCGAGGGCCGAGAGCACTGCGACGGCGTGGCGGGCGAGGACCTGGCCGGCCTCGGTGAGCCGGACCGAGCGGCCGACCCGCTCGACCAGCACGGTCCCGGTGCGCTGCTCGAGCCGGCGCACCATCTGCGAGATGGCCGGCTGGGAGTACCCGAGAGCCAGGGCAGCGCTGGTGAAGCTGCCCTCGTCGGCGATGGCCTTCATGACGCGGAGACCCGCTGCGTCGATCATGAGTACAGGATAACGCTGCGTTATCGAAGTGGCAGAAACTTGCCGACACTGTGATGGAGCTGTCTCTGCGCCGCCAGGGTGCGGACACTGTGCCGGAGGGCGCGCGGGGTGAGAGGGTGGCTGCAGAAGGAGTACGCCATGGAGGAGAAGACCGCAGCCGCGCAGCCGGCTGTCGCCGACGCGCCGACGCCGACCCTGCAGCCGGACGGGACCGTGTTCCCGCCGGTCACCCCGGATCCGCCGGCCCCGCCCGGGTACGTCGACCCGCTGGTCGGGCTCGAGCTCGAGCCCGACCCGGACGCCGAGGGCGTCTGAGCGGGGGCTGCCCACCTGGGTCCAGCAGCCGGGATGGGCCCGTGCGGCGCTCGTAGGCGAGGCAGACGCATACTGGCGGCATGCACGCCGTGGCCACGAGCAGCCAGCTCGACGACTTCGTCGACCTCCTCGCAGGCGGGGCGGTACTCGCCCTGACAGGGGCCGGCATCAGCACCGAGTCCGGGATCCCGGACTACCGCGGTCCGGATGGCAAGCGCCGCGTGCAGCCGATGCAGTACGCGGAGTTCGTGGGCTCGTCCGAGGCCAGGCAGCGCTACTGGGCGCGCAGCTACGTCGGCTGGCAGCGGTTCTCCACGGCCGGTCCCAACCAGGGTCACCGCGCGGTGGCGGCCCTGCAGCGCGCAGGACTCGTGAGCTCCGTCATCACCCAGAACGTCGACGGGCTGCACCAGGCCGGGGGAGCGGTCGACGTCACCGAGCTCCACGGTGCCCTGGCCCGGGTCGTCTGCCTGACCTGTGGCGACCGCACCAGCCGGGTGGACCTCGACGAGCGGATGCGCGAGGGCAACCCCGGCTACCAGGTGACCAGCGACGAGATCCGCCCCGACGGCGACATCGCCCTGAACGCCCTCCAGGTGCAGGACTTCGTCGTCCCGCTCTGCCTGGTCTGCGGGCGGGACACCCTCAAGCCGGACGTGGTGTTCTTCGGCGAGTCGGTCCCGAAAACGCTGGTGGAGCGGTGCTTTCAGCTCACCGAGCAGGCCCGGGCGCTGCTGGTGCTCGGCTCCTCCCTGAAGGTGATGTCCGGCTACCGCTTCGTGCGCCGCGCGGCCGCGCACGGCATACCGGTTGCCATCATCACTCGAGGGCCCACCCGCGGTGACGCCGAGGCGACGCACCAGCTCGACGCCCCCCTCGGGGTGACGCTCTGCGAGCTGGTCAGCCGGCTGGCCGCCTAGCCACGAGCACGACGTCGATCGCGTCGCCCGCGTCGGTGCTGCGCACGACCTCCTCGCAGCGCTCGACGTCGAGGCGCTGTGCCGCAGCGCGCAGCTGCTCGGTCGTGTGCAGCAGGGCGGGGTCCTGGGGACCGCCCACGCCCTCGGTGAGGTTGCGCACTGCGTGTCCGACCACGACGAGAGTCCCACCCGGCGCGAGCCAGCCGCCCAGCCTGCCGAACACGTCCTCGGGGATGTGCAGGTAGGCCACGAGGACCAGGTCGAAGGCGGTGCCCTCTGGGGGGTGCCACGTGGTCACGTCGTCGACGACCCAGTCGACCGTCAGCCCGCGGCTCTCGGCTTCGCGCCGCCCGCGGTCGATCCCCACCGCGGAGAAGTCGACGGCAGTGACCTGCCACCCCTTCTCGGCAAGCCAGAGGGCGTGGCGCCCCTCCCCGGCACCGAGGTCGAGAGCCCGCCCGGGCGCCCAGCCGCCCACGATGCGCTCCACCTCGCGGTTGGGGCCGGCACTCCAGACCCGCTCCGCCGCGCCATACCGCTCGTCCCACATCTGCGGCCCGCGTCCGCCCGCCGTCGTCATGGACCTAGCATCGCCCCTGTGACCGAGATCCGCCCCGCCCAGGAAGGCGACCTCGCCGCGGTGGCGGCCATCTACAACGTCGAGGTCGAGCACGGCACGGGCACCTTCGACACCGAGCCCAAGCTCCCGCAGCACTTCGCCCCCCTCCTGGCGCCCGCAGCGCCAGGGGATGTGTTCCTCGTCGCCACCGAGGCGGGCAGCGTTGTGGGCTTTGCCTATTCCGGCCCGTTCCGACCCAGAGCGGCGTATGCCGGGACGCGCGAGACCTCGGTGTACCTGGCCACCGCGGCGCGGGGCAGGGGCGTCGGGCGAGCGCTCTACGAGGAGCTGCTCGGCCGGCTGGACGCGGCCGGCGTGCACACCCAGATGGCGGTCATCGCACTGCCGAACGACGCGAGCGAGGCCCTGCACCAGAGCCTGGGCTTCGAGCGGGTGGGAGTGCTGCGCGAGGTGGGCTGCAAGTTCGGCCGGTACATCGACACGGCGTGGTGGCAACGGCTGTCCTGAACCAGCCCTCGGCCCTACCATCCGAAGAAAGTGGCAGCACGGGTGAGGTGATCACATGGCGCGAGTCCGGACTGGGCCGTTCGAGAACGACGACGCACTGGACTTCCTGGACGACCTTGAGGGCTCCGACGCCGAGGAGCGTCCGGCCAAGGTGCTGAAGGTGCTGCGGCGGGTCGTGGCCGCCGAGGACTACATCGAGGCGCCGCAGATGGCCGAGGCCGTGGCCGCCGCCGCGGTGGTCGCCGCCTCGGAGGACCCCGACACGGCCATGGGGGAGCCGTACCTGCCCGCCTGGCTCGACCAGGAGCCGCTGGAGGTCAGCGAGGAGCTCGAGGAGCTGGCGGCTCAGGCCCTTCACCGGGCGCTGCGCCCCGACGAGAACGAGTGGTGGGAGCTGTGGGAGGAGGCCGAGGCCAGCGACGAGGTGACCGAGGTCGTCAGCCGCTACCTCAACGTCTTCGGGGACTGACGGGGCCTTCGATCGGCCGCTCCATCGCCACAGCCGCGAGGGTCACGCAGTCCGGCATCGTCAGGGTGACCCGGCTCGTCGCCTCGAAACCGCACGCCGTGTAGAACGGCACGCTGGGGAGCGTCGCCACGAGCTCCAGCCTGGAGAAGCCCTCCTCGCGCGCCGCCGCCTCGGAGCTGGCCAGGATCGCCCGGCCCAGACCGTGGCGCGTCCAGTCCTCCCGGACGAACTGGGCTCGGACCCGGGCGGGCTCGGTGCACGGGTCGAGCAGTCGTCCGCCGCCCGCGGCGTCGCCGAACCGGGTGCCGCCCGTGTGGCGCCGGCTCCACCCGCCACAGGCGACGATCTCGCCCGCCACCACGTGCACGTAGTACGTGCGGTCCTCGATGGGCTGCAGGTCGACGTGAGCGAAGTGCCTCGCGGCGCTCGCGGTCTGCTGCGCCGTGTAGAAGGCGGGAAAGAGCGCCAGCACGGACTCGCAGATCAGGCCCGCGATCGCCGGCGCATCCATCAGGTAAGCCAGCCGCTGGGGAGGGAGGCGGCGCGGCGCGCGCGTGGGTGACTCCCCGGCATACCCCTCGAGACCTGGCGTCGGCACCATGGCGGGCCCTCCTGGACCCATCGTGTGCCGGGGTGGTCAGCGCGGCAATGGCCCGCATGGGTGTGCCGCGTGACCAGTCCGCCCAGGCGTGGCCAGTCCGCCCAGGCGTGGCCAGTCCGCTCAGACGCGCCGCAGGACGGCGGTGACCTTGCCCAGGATGGTCGCGTGGTCGCCGTCGATCGGGTCGAAGGCCGCGTTGTGCGGCAGCAGCCACACCTTGCCGTCCTTGCGCTTGAAGGTCTTCACCGTCGCCTCGTTGTCGAGCATCGCCGCGACGATGTCACCGTTGTCGGCGGTCGGCTGCTGGCGCACCACGACCCAGTCGCCGTCGCAGATGGCGGCCTCGACCATCGAGTCGCCGACGACCTTGAGCAGGAACAGCTGGCCCTCGCCGACGATCTGCCTCGGCAGGGGGAAGACGTCCTCGATCGACTCCTCGGCCGTGATGGGGATGCCGGCCGCGATCTGCCCGAGCACCGGAACGTAGGCCGCCTCGGGTCGCTGGTCGTTGATGCCCGTCTCGTCGAAGGGCGCCTCGGCGTCGTCCGGCGCCGCACCGCCGCGGTAACCGCGCATGTCGGCGGGGGAGTCCGGGGAGACGACCTCGATGGCGCGGGGCCGGTTGGGGTCGCGGCGCAGGAAGCCCTTGCGCTCGAGGGTGGACAGCTGGTGGGCCACCGAGCTGGGGGAGGTCAGCCCGACCGCCTCGCCGATCTCACGCAGGCTCGGCGGGTAGCCGCGGCGGTCGACCGAGTTGCGGATCACCTCGAGGACGCGGCGCTGACGGACGGTCAGGCCGTCCCCATGGTCGCGCTCGGGCAGTTCCTTGACGTTGTCGTCGGTCATGCCTGTCCCCATTTCTGCAGGTCAGATGCCGTATGCCGGTGAGCTGGCGGTGGACTGTCGGTGGCCTCTGATGTCCTTCGAGGCGTGAGCACAGCGTATGGCGTTCGAACACAGTTGCCAAACATGTGTTCGACGCGTGTCTTGAACCGTTCGAACATGCGTGCTAGAAATCGTACACACGTTCTATCGAACACCCGTTCGGAGAGCATGGCCCGGCACCAGCCGGGCCGGGATATGGAGGACACCATGAGTGCAGCAGTCGCCTGGGACCTGAGCCCCGCACCGGCCCGCGTGCCGGCCCGGCCCGTCCGACCGCGCCTGGTCCTGGTGCCCACCGGCGATGCCCTCCCCGAGCGCGAGGCGGGTCGGCTGCGGCTCACCCGCACCGGTCGCCTGGCCCTCACCCTCACCGTCGCAGCTGCGGTGCTGGTCCTCGCGGTGGTCGCCCTGGCCGGCGGCGCGGGGGGCGCGAGCGCGCCGCTGGTCGACCACGCCACCACCGTCCAGCAGGGTCAGACGCTCTCCCAGGTCGCCGCCGAGCAGCTGCCGCAGCTGCCGCTGGTGGAGGCGGTGGCCGAGATCCAGGTCGCCAACAACCTGCCGAGCGCGCAGGTGCACGCGGGCCAGTCGCTGGTCATCCCGCGGGTCGGCTGAGCCGCGGGACGGCAGAGCCCGGCTGCCCCCTACCGCAGGCACGCCACGGGTTCAGCTGGCCAGCAGGGTTGCGCTGGCTAGAGGGCTCGCCGTCCGGCGATGTGCGACCACTTGACCGGTCTCGTGGTCCCGGCGCGGTCGATGGCGGCCTGGTCCACCGTGACGGTCGGCTTGGACCCACCGACCTGCGCCCAGGAGGTGACGCGGTACGCGTAGCCGCCGCTCATCGCGTAGATGTAGCCGGTCGCGGCGCCGCGCAGGTACGCGCCGTTGCGCGGCTTGTGCGACAGGTGGCCCCATCGGCCCCCGGTGCCGGCTCGGTCGATGGCGGTGATGTCGACATCCATGACGGGCTTCTGGCCGCCGATGCTGGCCCACGACGAGACGTGCACCGGAGCGCCGCCGGCGACCCGGTACAGCTCGCCGCGCTGGGCGCCTCGCAGCATGGTGCCGTTGGCGGGCTGAGCCCGTAAGTGGTTCCAGTGGCCGCCGGTTCCAGCCCGGTCGATCGCGCTCTGGTCGACGACGGTGTAGCCGCGCGCCCCGCCGAAGGCGGTCCAGGTGGAGACGAAGACGGGGGCGCCGCCGACGACGCGGTAGATCTCCCCGCGCTGCGCGCCACGCAGGAACGTCCCCTCAACGGGCAGAGCCGGCAGGCTGGCGAGGGAGGTGCCGGCCAGCTGGTGGGTCGGCTGCGTGCCGCCGAACGCCCTCCAGGTCGAGACGAAGACGGGCGTGCGGCCGGCCAGGCGGTAGACCTCGCCGGTCTCGCGGACCGTGACGAAAGCCCCCGGCTTCGGCGGCTGGTAGGCCACGTCCTTGAAGTGGATGAAGCTGTTCGGCCAGTTGCGGTCGCCCTTGGGTATCCGCCAGCGGTAGGACCCGCCGCCCCACGACGAGTCGGAGATCGTGATGTACGCCGCAGTCACCTCCTCGACGTAGCCGACGTGCCCGTAGGCGGGCGCGTAGACGCTGCGGTAGTTCCACTGGGCGATCGAGCCGGTGCGGGGTGTGGTGTCCACCCGGAAGCCGCGCTTCCTGGCGTTGGCAGCCCAGCTGCCGCCGTTGCCCATGCCGCTCTGCTGGGCGACGCCGTTACGGGCCAGGCGGTGGGCCACGTAGTTGGTGCAGTTGTTGCCCCTCGAGTTGACGGGGTAGCCCCACACCGAGCGCCCGGCGTAGCCCGAGAAGGCGATGCATGCAGTCGAGCTGGCGCGGCACTCGTAGACGATCGTCCCTGCCTGGACCGGGGCGGGCGCCCAGGTGAGGGCGGTGGCCCCCACGAGGGCGACAGCTGCGAGGCGTGAGGCATGACGGAGCAGGTGAGATCGCATGGTTCCCCGGGCTGGCGGACAGTCCCTGGCGGGGTCGCGGTGGACCCCCGGCCGGGACACAACGGGACCCACCCTGCCCCGGTCCTCGCGCAGAGGTACGACAAATGGGTGAATATCATCGGTGTAGTTCTGTGCGACGATGCCGCGAAGCACTGCTGAGCCGAGAGGACCGGGATGTTTGAGGCAGCCTTCTGGGGTTTCGTCGGCGGGGCCGCGCTGCTCATCGGTGCGGTCGCCGGGATCTACCTGCCCGCCTCCAAGCGGCTGATCGGCCTGATCATGGCCTTCGGCTCGGGCGTGCTCATCAGCGCCCTGACGTTCGAGCTGATGAGCCAGGCCTACGACACCGCGGGGGCGACCGCCTCAGTGCTGGGCCTGCTGGCCGGGTCGCTGGTCTTCTTCTGCGGCGACTGGCTCATCGACCGGCGCGGCGGCAACCGGCGCAAGAGCCCGAACGGGCCGCAGGCCGGCGCGGGCGCGACCGCGCTGGTGCTCGGGGCGCTCCTGGACGGCATACCGGAGAGCGCCGCGATCGGGGTCAGCCTGATCGGGGGCGGGAGCGTGGGCGTCGCCGTCGTCGCGGCGGTCTTCCTCTCCAACATCCCGGAGTCGCTGTCGGCCTCGGCCGGCATGAAGGCCACGGGGCGCTCGACCCGCTACATCCTTGGACTCTGGCTGGCGGTGCTGCTCGCGTCGACCGTGGCGGCCGCCCTGGGGTTCGGGGTGCTCTCCGGTGCGGACCCCGCTGTGACGGCGACGATCCAGGCCTTCGCCGCCGGTGCCATCCTGACGATGCTCGCCGACACGATGGTGCCCGAGGCGGTCGAGCACGCGGGCGCTCTGGTGGGCCTGCTGACCGTGCTCGGGTTCGCTGCCGCCTTCCTGCTCTCGGCGGCCTGACCCAGACGTGGGGAGTGGTCGCGCGCTCCGATAGCGGCGGGGTGTCACCGGGGCTAGGGTTTCGACGAGGAGGCAAGACGATGGATGCGAAGAAGACGTTTCTGTCCTGGCCCGTGGTCAGGCAGTTCCAGACGGGCGACTTCCTGGGCCGCGGCCCATCGGTCACGTCATCACGCACTCGTGCCCTGACGGCGCGCACCGCGACGGCCGACCGTGTCGTGCAGAGCATCTGCCCCTACTGTGCCGTCGGCTGTGGCCAGCGCGTCTTCGTCAAGGACGAGCGCGTCGTGCAGATCGAGGGCGACCCCGACTCGCCGGTGTCGCGAGGTCGGCTGTGCCCCAAGGGTTCGGCGAGCGAGCAGCTGGTCAACAGCCCGGGACGCCAGACGCAGGTGCTCTACCGCGGGCCCGGCGCCGCCGACTGGGAGCCGCTGGACCTCGACCGGGCGGTGGACATGATCGCCGACCGCTTCATCGCGAGCCGCCGCAGCGGATGGCAGGACCACGACGAGAAGGGCCGGCCGCTGCGGCGGACCATGGCCATCGCCTCGCTCGGCGGCGCCACGCTGGACAACGAGGAGAACTACCTCATCAAGAAGCTCTTCACGGCTGCCGGAGCGATCCAGATCGAGAACCAGGCGCGTATTTGACACTCTTCCACGGTCCCCAGTCTGGGGTCCTCGTTCGGTCGCGGCGGCGCCACCCAGTACGTGCAAGACCTGTCCAACTCGGACTGCATCGTCATCCAGGGCTCCAACATGGCCGAGTGCCACCCGGTTGCCTACCAGTGGGTGACAGAGGCAAAGCTCAAGGGCGCCAAGGTCATCCACATCGACCCGCGCTTCACGCGCACCTCGGCGACCTCTGACAAGCACATCCCGATCCGGGCCGGCAGCGACGTCGTCTTCCTGGGCGCGCTGATCAACCACATCCTCAGCAACGAGCTGTACTTCAAGGACTATGTCGTCCACTACACGAACGCGGCCACGCTCGTCAGCGAGGAGTTTCGCGACACCGAGGAGCTCGACGGACTGTTCTCCGGCTACGACGAGGAGCTCGGCAGCTACAGCCCGAAGAGCTGGGCCTACGCCACCGAGGACGGCGGCGCGTCACCGGGCACGATCGGCGGACCGGATGCCACCCACGAGCACGGAGAGAGCAAGGGCGAGCGCGCGGCCGGCGACGAGCACGGCTCCGGCGGCCCTGCTCTGGAGCATGCCCGAGTCATACGCGACGAGACCCTGCAGGACCCCCGCTCGGTCTTCCAGATCCTGAAGCGGCACTACGCGCGCTACACCCCCGAGATGGTGGCGGACGCGTGCGGCATCTCGGTCGACGACTTCGAGTACGTCGCGAAGGCCGTGACCGAGAACAGCGGCCGCGAGCGCACGACGGCCTTCGTCTACGCGGTGGGCTGGACCCAGCACACCCTCGGCGCGCAGTTCATCCGCACCGCCGCGATCATCCAGCTGCTGCTCGGCAACATGGGCCGGCCGGGCGGCGGCATCATGGCGCTGCGCGGTCACGCCAGCATCCAGGGCTCGACCGACATCCCGACGCTCTACAACATCCTTCCCGGCTACTTGGCCATGCCGATGGTCGGGCTGCACGACTCGTGGGACGAGTACATCGGCGCCATCGGCAGCAAGGCCCAGAAGGGTTTCTGGGCCAACGCCGACACGTATGCCGTGAGCCTGCTCAAGGCGTGGTGGGGCGAGAAGGCCACGCCGGCCAACGACTGGGGCTTCGACTACCTGCCGCGGCTCAGCGGCGCCCACGGCACCTACCAGACCGTCATGTCGATGATGGACGGCGAGGTGGAGGGCTACTTCCTCCTCGGGCAGAACCCTGCGGTCGGCTCCGCGCACGGGCGCCTGCAGCGGCTGGGCATGTCCCACCTGAAGTGGCTGGTGGTGCGTGACTTCAACATGATCGAGTCGGCGACGTTCTGGAAGGACGGCCCGGAGATCGCCACCGGGGAGCTGAAGACCGAGGACATCCAGACCGAGGTGTTCTTCATGCCGGCCGCGAGCCACGTCGAGAAATCGGGCTCGTTCACCCAGACGCAGCGGATGCTCCAGTGGCACCACAAGGCGGTCGATCCGCCAGGCGACTGCCGCAGCGAGCTGCAGTTCTTCTACGAGCTCGGCAAGCGGATCCGCGCCAAGCTGGCTGACTCCACCGACGAGCGGGACCGTCCGTTGCTCGACCTGACCTGGGACTACCCGGAGGACGAGCACGGCGAGCCCGACGCGGACGCGGTGCTGCAGGAGGTCAACGGCCGCCACCTGACCGGCGACAAGGCCGGCGAGCTGCTGAGCTCCTACACCGAGATGAAGGCCGACGGGTCCACCTCCGGCGGCTGCTGGATCTACACCGGCGTCTACGCGGGCGGCACGAACCACGCCGCCAGCCGCAAGCCCGGCCGGGAGCAGAACCTCACCGCGCTCGACTGGGGCTGGGCCTGGCCCGCCAACCGCCGGATCCTCTACAACCGCGCCTCCGCCGACCCGGACGGGCGGCCGTGGAGCGAGCGCAAGCGCTACGTGTGGTGGGACGAGGACCAGCAGAAGTGGGTGGGCGAGGACGTCCCGGACTTCGAGGCCACCAAGCCGCCCTCGTACCGGGCTGACCCGGCCCAGGGCGGCCCGGCAGGACTCGCCGGTGACGACCCGTTCGTCATGCAGGCCGACGGCAAGGGCTGGCTCTTCACCCCCAAGGGCATGCTCGACGGACCGCTGCCCACGCACTACGAGCCGCAGGAGTCCCCGGTCCGCAACCCGCTCTACACCCAGCAGTCCAACCCTGCGCGGCAGGTGTTCCCGCGCAAGGACAACCTGTGGAGCCCATCGGCCGGCGAACCGGGTTCCGAGGTCTACCCCTTCGTGTTCACGACCTACCGCCTCACCGAGCACCACACCGCGGGCGGCATGAGCCGCTGGCTGCCCTACCTCGCCGAGCTGCAGCCCGAGTTCTTCTGCGAGGTGTCGCCGGAGCTCGCGGCCGAGCGCGGCCTCGAGAACGGCGGCTGGGCGACCATCGTCTCGGCCCGTTCCGCCATCGAGGCGCGGGTCCTGGTGACCGAGCGGATGACACCGCTGGTGATCGGGGGCCACACCATCCACCAGGTCGGCCTCCCGTACCACTGGGGGGTGGGCAGCGACGCCATCGTCTCGGGCGACGCCGCCAACGACCTGCTGGGCGTGGCCCTGGACCCGAACGTGCAGATCCAGGAGTCCAAGGCCGGCTCGTGCGACATCATCGCCGGCCGTCGGCCGCGGGGAGAGGCCCTGCTGCGGTTGGTGGGGGAGTACCAGTCCCGCGCCGGGACGACCGTGGAGACCGGCAACCGGCTGAAGACCACGACGGAGGATGAGGGCTGATGGGCTTCTGGCAGCACCAGCTGGCGGGTCCGACCGACCCGATCGCCGACGCCGCGTGGGAGGAGGAGTCCGAGCCGCGCAAGGGCTTCTTCACCGACACCTCGATCTGCATCGGCTGCAAGGCCTGCGAGGTGGCGTGCAAGGAGTGGAACGCCATCCCCGAGGACGGCCTGAACCTCCTGGGCTCGTCCTACGACAACACCGGGGCGCTGGGTGCCAGTACGTGGAGACACGTGGCCTTCATCGAGCAGACGAGCGAGCGCATCGAGACCGCGCGGGAGTCCGGCCGGAAGCTGGTCGACCTCGGTATGCCGGCGGTGCGGCCGATCGGTTCGGCCCCCCTTTCCAGCCCCAGCCCCAACGGCGACGGCGCTCCCGCGCTGGCCAGTGTGGACCCTCTGGGCGACCGGGCCGCGGCGGTGGCCCAGGCCAACACCGCTGCGGCGACCGGCACCATCCCGGACTTCCGGTGGCTCATGAGCTCGGACGTGTGCAAGCACTGCACCCACGCCGGCTGCCTCGACGTGTGTCCCACGGGCGCGCTGTTCCGCACCGAGTTCGGCACCGTCGTCGTCCAGGACGACGTCTGCAACGGCTGCGGGTACTGCGTGAGCGCCTGCCCGTTCGGCGTGATCGAGCGCCGGCCCGACACCGGGACCGTGAAGAACGGCGGCGTCGCCCAGAAGTGCACCCTCTGCTACGACCGCCTCGGGGAGGACCAGACACCGGCGTGCGCGCAGGCCTGCCCGACGACCTCGATCAAGTTCGGCGACCTCGACGAGATGCGGGCCTCGGCGCAGGAGCGCGTGGAGACGCTGCACTCCAACGGTTTCACCGAGGCCAGGCTCTACGGCGCGAACGCCAAGGACGGCGTGGGCGGCACGGGATCGGTGTTCCTGCTGCTCGACGAGCCGGAGGTCTACGGCCTGCCGCCGGACCCGCGGGTGCCGACCGCCGACCTGCCTGACATGTTCCGCAAGGCCGGCATGGCGGGGCTGGCGATGATCGCCATGGCAGCCGCCTCGTTCCTCGGGAGACGCCGATGACCACGAACCCGCTCGATGCCGACCGTCCCCCGGAGCCCTCGCGAGCCGAGCGACGGCGGCAGCGCCAGGCCGGGGGGCGTCGCCGCGACGAGGCGATGATGGTCCCGGACGTCGAGTTCGAGAGCTACTACGGCCGCAACATCGTCAAGCCCCCGCCGTGGACCCATGACATCCCCGCCTACCTCTTCCTCGGAGGCCTGGCGGCCGGCTCCGGGCTCATCGGCGCCGGCGGCGCGGCCCGCAACCTCCCGGCACTGCGGCGAGGCGGCCGGGTCGCCGCCCTGGTCGCGGTGGCGCTCGGGGGTGGCGCGCTCGCCAAGGACCTCGGCCGCCCCGAGCGCGCCCTGAACATGATGCGCACGGTCAAGCTGACCTCGCCGATGTCGGTCGGCTCGTGGATCCTGACCGCCTTCGGGGGCTTCGCCGGGCTGTCCGTCCTCACCGAGGCCGGGCGCTCCCTGCCCAACCAGCGCTCGCTGCTGGCCAAGACCCTCCGCGTTGCGGACCCGCCCGCGACGATCGGCTCGGCGCTCTTCTCGGCGCCGCTCGCGGCATACACGGCGGTGCTCCTCTCGGACACCGCCGCGCCCACGTGGCACGACTCCTACCGTGAGCTGCCGTTCGTCTTCGTCGGCTCGGCCAACGCGGCAGCGGCCGGCCTGGCGCTGGTGATGAGCCCCACCGACCAGAACGGGCCGGCGCGCAAGCTCGCGGCGGTGGGTGCCGCGGTCGAGCTGGGGGCCTTCGAGCAGATGAGGCGGTCGATGGACCCCCTCGTGGCCGAGCCTCTTCACGAGGGCAGGGCGGGGCAGCTCCTGAAGCTGAGCAAGCTCCTGACCGCTGGAGGAGCCCTCGGTGCGGCGCTGCTCGGCCGCAACCGGGTC
>DASULG010000230.1:0-8866 GCA_036278335.1 Pedococcus sp. | reverse complement strand
CGGTCCCGCGAAGGGACCGACCGGCCTACCGTGCTCGGGGATGCGTCAGCGGGCTGCTGAGCCCTCGACGTAGTCGTTGTCGGCGTCCTTGATCCACGACATGAGCTTGCGCAGGTCCTTGCCCGTTGCCTCGATCGGGTGCTGGGCACCCTTCTCGCGCAGCGCCTTGAACTCCGGCCCACCGGCGTCCTGGTCGTCGATGAAACGCTTGGCGAACGCGCCGTTCTTGATGTCGGCGAGGACGGCCTGCATGTTCTGCTTCACGTGCGCGTCGATCACGCGGGGGCCGGAGACGTAGTCGCCGTACTCCGCCGTGTCGGAGACCGACCAGCGCTGCTTGGCGATGCCGCCCTCGACCATGAGGTCGACGATCAGCTTGAGCTCGTGGAGCACCTCGAAGTAGGCGATCTCCGGCTGGTAGCCGGCCTCGGTGAGGGTCTCGAAGCCGTACTGCACCAGCTGGCTGGCGCCGCCGCAGAGCACGGCCTGCTCACCGAACAGGTCGGTCTCGGTCTCCTCGGTGAAGGTGGTCTTGATGCCGCCCGCGCGCAGGCCGCCGATCGCCTTGGCGTAGGACTTCGCCAGGTCCCAGGCCTGTCCGGACGCGTCCTGCTCGACGGCGAGCAGCACTGGCACGCCACGGCCGTCGACGTACTCGCGGCGCACGAGGTGGCCGGGGCCCTTGGGGGCGACCATCAGGACGTCGGAGCCGGGCTCGGGCTTGATGTAGCCGAAGCGGATGTTGAAGCCGTGCCCGAAGAGCAGGGCCGCGCCCTCTTTGAGGTTGGGCTGGATCTCGTTGGCGTAGACCGTGCGCTGCACCTGGTCGGGGGTGAGGATGACGACGAGGTCGGCCTCCTTCACCGCATCTGCCACGGACCTCACGGTGAGGCCCTCGGCCTCGGCCTTGGCCTTGGACGCGCTGCCCTCGGCGAGGCCGACCCGCACGTCCACGCCGGAGTCGCGCAGGTTGAGCGCGTGGGCGTGGCCCTGGCTGCCGTAGCCGATGACGGCCACCTTCTTGCCCTGGATCACACTCAGGTCTGCATCGTCGTCGTAGAACATCTCGGCCACGTCGGCCACTCCTTCTGTCGGTTTCTGTCGGTGTCGTTCTCGGGGGTTGGGGGTCGTGCCGGACGGCTCAGGCGCTGCGCAGCGCCCGGTCGGTGATGGAGCGGGAACCGCGGCCGATGGCCACCAAGCCCGACTGCACGAGCTCCTTGACCCCGAAGGGCTCGAGGACCTCGAGGAAGGCGGCCAGCTTGTCGCGGTTGCCCGTGACCTCGATCGTCAGCGCGTCACCGGCGACATCGACGACCTTGGCCCGGAAGAGCTGGACGGTCTCGAGGACGTGGCTGCGGCTCTGCTGGTCGGTGCGGACCTTCACCAGCAGGATCTCGCGCTGCACCGAGGCGCCGGGCTCGAGCTCGACCACCTTGAGCACCTCGATGAGCTTGTTGAGCTGCTTGGTGACCTGCTCCAGCGGAAGCTCGTCGACGTCCACCACCACGGTCATCCTGGAGATCTCGGTGTGCTCCGTCGGGCCCACCGCCAGGGAGTCGATGTTGAAGCCCCGGCGCGAGAACAGGGCTGCGATGCGGGCGAGGACGCCGGGCTTGTTCTCGACCAGGACCGACAGGGTGTGCTTGCTCATCAGTCTTCCCTCTCCCACTCCGGGGTCATGTTCCGGGCGATCTGGATGTCGTCGTTGCTCACGCCGGCCGGCACCATCGGCCACACCATCGCATCACGGTGGACGACGAAGTCGACCACGACGGGCACGTCGTTGATCTCCATCGCCTTGCGGATCGTCGCGTCGACGTCCTCGGGGCGCTCGCACCGCAGGCCGACGCAGCCGTAGGCCTCGGCGAGCTTGACGAAGTCCGGGATCCGGCGGCCGACGGAGGTGTGCAGGTCGGTGTTGGAGTAGCGCTCGTTGTAGAACAGCGACTGCCACTGGCGGACCATGCCCAGGCTCGAGTTGTTGATCACGGCGACCTTGATCGGGATGTCGTTGATGACGCAGGTCGCCAGCTCCTGGTTGGTCATCTGGAAGCACCCGTCGCCGTCGATGGCCCAGACCGTGCGCCCGGGCTCGGCAACCTTGGCGCCCATGGCTGCCGGGACGGCGAAGCCCATCGTGCCCAGACCGCCGGAGTTGATCCAGGAGTTGGGCCGCTCGTACTGCACGAACTGCGCGGCCCACATCTGGTGCTGGCCGACACCGGCGACGAACACCGACTCGGGGCCGCTGATGGCCCCGATCCGCTCGATGACGTACTGGGGGGCGGGGCTGTCGTCCTCCTCCGGCGTGCTGTACCCGAGGGGGTAGGTGCTCTTCCACGCGGTGGTCTCGCGGCGCCAGGCGTCGTAGTCGCCAGCGCGCCCGTTCTCGAGGTCGGCGGCGACCGCGTCGATCAGGTCGGAGATCACCTCCTTGCAGTCCCCGACGATGGGGACGTCGGCGACCCGGTTCTTGGAGATCTCGGCCGGGTCGACATCGGCGTGGATGACCTTGGCGCTCGGAGCGAACGTCGACAGCTGACCGGTGACGCGGTCGTCGAAACGGGCCCCGAGGGTGATGAGCAGGTCGGCCTTCTGCAGCGCCGTGACCGCCGCGACGGACCCGTGCATGCCGGGCATGCCCAGGTGCAGCGGGTGGCTGTCGGGGACCGCACCGCGCGCCATGAGCGTGGTGACCACCGGGATCTGGGTGAGCTCGACGAACCGGCGCAGCTGCTCGGAGGCGTGCGCGCGGATCACCCCACCACCGACGTACAGCACCGGCCGCTGCGCCTCGGCGATCAGCCTCGCGGCCTCCCGGATCTGCTTGCCGTGCGGGCGCGCCACCGGACGGTAGCCGGGCAGGTCGTACTTCGGGGGCCAGGAGAACGTGGTCTTGGACTGCAGGGCGTCCTTGCTGATGTCGACCAGCACGGGGCCGGGGCGACCCGTCGAGGCGATGTGGAACGCCTCGGCGATCACGCGGGGGATGTCGTCGGCGTGGGTGACCAGGTAGTTGTGCTTGGTGATCGGCATGGTGATGCCGCGGATGTCCGCCTCCTGGAAGGCGTCGGTGCCGATCGACCTCGAGCTCACCTGGCCCGTGATCGCCACCATGGGGACGGAGTCCATGTGCGCGTCGGCGATCGGGGTGACGAGGTTGGTGGCGCCCGGTCCGGACGTGGCCATGCAGACCCCGACCTTCCCGGTGGCACTGGCGTAGCCCTCCGCCGCGTGGCCGGCGCCCTGCTCGTGGCGCACGAGGATGTGGCGCACCTTGACCGAGTCCAGCAGCGGGTCGTATGCCGGGAGGATGGCGCCGCCGGGGATGCCGAACACCGTGTCGACGTCCATCGCCTCCAGGGACATGACCAGGCTCTGCGCGCCCGTGACCTCGACAGGGGTCTTGGCGCGGGCCTGCTGGGCCAGCTGGGCCGGGGAGGGTGCTGTCGGCTTGGCGTCGCTCACTTGGTCACCGCTTTCCGATGGTGCTGTTGCTCTGGCACAAAAAAACCCTTCGTCCCGCGGGGACAGAAGGGGTAGCGCGCCTGCTCTGCTGAGCTGGACGCGCTAGGTGAGTACGAGAATTCGTGACACACCAGCACTGTCTCCCACGCCCCATTGCGTGTCAATGGACGAGACACGAGGTCTCGCAATCCGGACCTGTGGCCTGCGTCTCAGCCGCAGACCGCTCCCCCCGACGCGCTGCCGACGAGCTTGGCGTACTTCGCCAGCACGCCCCGGGGGTACTTGGGGGCCGGGGGCGTGAAGCCCTCGGCGCGGCGGGTCAGCTCCGCTGCGTCGACGTGGAGGTCGAGCCGCCCGTTCGCGACGTCGAGGGTGATCCGGTCGCCGTCCCGGACGAAGGCAATCGGCCCCGCGTCAACCGCCTCCGGGGCGACGTGGCCGACGCACAGCCCAGTGGTGCCACCGGAGAAGCGCCCGTCGGTCAGCAGCAGTACGTCCTTGCCGAGGCCGGCGCCCTTGATGGCGCCAGTGACGGCGAGCATCTCGCGCATGCCCGGGCCGCCCTTGGGGCCCTCGTAGCGGATGACCACGACGTCGCCCTTGGCGAGCGAGCCGGCCTCGACGGCGTCCATGGCGGCGCGCTCGCCGTCGAAGACCCGCGCCGTGCCCTCGAAGACGTCCTCGTCGAAGCCGGCAGACTTCACGACGGCACCCTCCGGCGCCAGGGAGCCCTTGAGGATGGTCAGCCCGCCGGTCTTGTGGATCGGCTCGCGCAGGGCGCGCAGGACCTTGCCGTCGACGTCAGGCGGCGCGATGTCGGCGAGGTTCTCGGCCATCGTCTTGCCGGTCACGGT
Organism: Pedococcus sp.; assembly: GCA_036278335.1. GTDB lineage: Bacteria > Actinomycetota > Actinomycetes > Actinomycetales > Dermatophilaceae > Pedococcus_A. Next base: position 4,541 of record DASULG010000230.1, on the reverse strand, counting down.
GAGGCAGCCGCCGTGGAACAGGCCGGCATCCAGCAGGGTCTTCATGACAACAGGCACGCCGCCGACCCGGTCGATGTCGGTCATCACGTACTGCCCGAAGGGCTTGACGTCAGCCAGGTGCGGCACGCGGGCGCCGATGCGGATGAAGTCGTCGAGGGTGAGGTCGACGTCCGCCTCGTTGGCAATGGCCAGCAGGTGCAGCACCGCGTTGGTCGAGCCGCCGAAGGCCATCACGACGGCGATGGCGTTCTCGAAGGCCTCCTTGGTCATGATGTCCCGCGCGGTGATGCCTCGTCGCAGCAGGTTGACCACGGCCTCGCCCGAGCGGCGGGCGAACCCGTCCCGGCGCCGGTCGGTGGCCGGCGGCGCGGCAGACCCGGGCAGCGACATGCCGATGGCCTCGGCGACCGAGGCCATCGTGTTCGCGGTGTACATGCCGCCGCACGCGCCCTCCCCCGGGCAGATGGCCCGCTCGATGGCGTCGACGTCCTCGCGGCTCATCCGCCCGGCCGCGCAGGCGCCCACGGCCTCGAACGCGTCGATGATGGTCACGGTCCTCTCCGTGCCGTCCGAGAGCTTCGCGATCCCCGGGAGGATCGTCCCGGCATACAGGAAGACGCTGGCGAGGTCGAGCCGCGCGGCGGCCATCAGCATGCCCGGCAGGGACTTGTCGCACCCGGCGAGGAGCACCGAGCCGTCAAGGCGCTCGGCGTTCATCACCGTCTCGACGGAGTCGGCGATGACCTCGCGGCTGACCAGCGAGAAGTGCATACCCTCGTGGCCCATGGAGATGCCGTCGGAGACCGAGATGGTGCCGAACTCGAGCGGGTAGCCGCCGCCGGCGTGCACGCCGTCCTTGACGGCCTTGGCGAGCCGGTCGAGTGAGAGGTTGCAGGGCGTGATCTCGTTCCACGAGCTCGCGACCCCGATCTGCGGCTTGGCGAAGTCCTCGTCACCGAGGCCAACGGCCCGCAGCATCCCGCGCGCGGCGGTCTTCTCGATGCCATCGGTGACGTCGCGGCTGCGGGGCTTGATGTCGACGCCGTCAGCAACGCGGGGGTCCGTGGTCGTCATGGCCGCAGTCTAGGACGGGCGTCCACGCAGTGGGACGCGGGTCTCGGACAGTGGTCATCCACGGTCCCGGTCTCAGGCCCGGCAGACATGGCACCGCTCCAGGCTGGCCGCGCCGAAGGCGAGGTCCTCCCACCGTCCGGCATACCGCAGCACGGCCAGGGAGGACGTGGGCAGTCCGGCCGCCAGGCACTCGTGGGCGACCCGCGACCCGTCGCCCTCCGAGAGGCCGCTCGCGAGGACGGCCATCGCCGGGTTGTGTCCCACGACGAGGAGCACCTGGGTCTGCCCGCCGGACTCGCGCACGGCCTGGAGCACGCCGTCTGCCCCGCCGGAGTAGATGCTGGCGGGGTACTCGATGCTCTCGCCGCAGGCGCCGGCCGCGACCGCCGCCTCCCAGGTCTGACGCGTACGGGTGGCCGGCGAGCACAGCACCAGCTCTGGGCCCAGCCCCTGCTCGTGCAGCCACTGCCCGGCGGCGGCGGCGTCCCGCCTACCGCGGCCGGTCAGCTCGCGCTCGCGGTCCGCCTTCCCCGGCGTCTGCTCCGCCTTGGCATGGCGGAACAGGATGAGCACCTTGTCATCGCCGGCGCGGGTCATGGTCTGAGCATGCCCCCGGGCCGGTAGCCGTGTCACCCCTGCCGCCGACGCCTGGCGGGCGGCGGTCAGCCGCCGGACACGGCGTTGATGACGTGCACTGTGGAGTCCGTCCCGACCACGGTGGCGACGCCATCGGCCCGTTTGGCGTCCTCGCCGTCGACGAAGACGTTGACGTGGCGTCGGATCTCACCGCGCTCGTCCCGCACCCGCGTCGCCAGGATCGGCCACGGCGCGAAGGCCTGGTCCAGCACCTCCCCCAGGGCCGACGGCCCCGGCAGCTCGACGCGCAGCTCGTGCGCGCCGTCGGCCAGGTCCCGCAGCACGCCCGGGATCACCACCCGTGCGGTCATGGCAGCGTGAGGGCGCGCACGCAGTACACGTCGGGCAGCTGGGTCGCCAGGAGCGAGAACGACTCTCCCCCATCGGTGCTGGCGTACACCTCACCATTGCGTGTGCCGACGTACAGGCCGGGCTGCTCGTCGTCGGTGTCCAGGCAGGCGGCATCGCGCAGCACGTTGGTGTAGCTCTTCGAGGGCAGCCCGCGGCTCTGGGTCCGCCAGCTCGTGCCCGCGTCGTCCGACCGCTGCACCTGCAGGCGCGCGTCGGGCGGGATGTGCTCGTAGTCCGAGGTGATGGGCACGAGCCAGAGCGTGTCACCCTGGCGTGGGTGGGTCACCACGGTCATGCCGAAGTTCGTCGGCAGACCCTCCTCGATCGACTGCCAAGTCACCCCGTCGTCATCCGAGCGGTAGACACCCCGGTGGTTCTGCGCGTACAGGCGCCCAGGTGTGGCCGCGTCCCTGGCGACCGTGTGCACGCAGTGGCCGAACTCGGGCCACTCGTTGTGCGGCATGAAGTAGGCGTGGATGCCGGTGTTGCCGGGGTCCCAGGTCTGGCCGCCGTCGCGGCTGTTGTAGACGCCGCCAGTGCTCATCGCCACCAGCATCGACTGCGGGTCAGCAGGGCTCGGGAGCACCGTGTGGATGGCTCCCCCGCCGGCGCCCTCGTCCCACTCCGGTCGGTGCGGGTGGTCCCACAGTCCGCGGTTGAGCGTGAACGTCTCCCCGGCGTCCTCGCTGCGCCACAGCCCCTGCGGCTCCGTTCCCGCCCAGACGACGCTGTCGTCGTGGGGGTCGGCGGCCAGCTGCCAAGTGGCCTTGAGCGCGGTGTCCGTGTCGTCCGGGAACTTGATCGACCCCTCGGGGTGCTCGACCCAGGTCTTGCCGAGGTCGTCGCTGTGCTGCAGCGACGGACCCCAGTGCGAGGAGCGGAAGCCGACCGTGAGCCGGTTGCGCCCAGCCCTGGTGTCGAAGAGGAGGGAGAGCACCTCGCTCATGAGGAAATGGGGTCCGTCGAGCTCCCACGTGGCGCGGTCAGCGCTGCGAGCGAGCCAGAGTCCCTTGCGGGTTCCGATACCGAGGATGGTCTGAGACATCTGGCCAGCATGTCACCGCACGACGGCCGACGGCACCCCGTTTGCGCACAGCCGGGCGCGCTCAGCCCTCGTGCACGATGTTGCGCAGCGGCTGCCCGAGTGCGTATGCCGCGAGCTGCTCGCGCAGCAGTCGCACCGCCCGGGGGCGGAAGGCGCTGCTGGCGCCGCCGACGTGCGGGGTGATGAGGACCCCGGGACTGCCCCACAGGGGGTGGTCGGGAGGCAGGGGCTCCGGGTCGGTGACGTCGAGGGCGGCCCGCAGCCGGCCGGACGACGTCTCGTGGAGGAGGGCCCCGGTGTCGACGACGGCGCCGCGCGCCACGTTGACCAGCAGCGACCCGTCCGGCATGGCTGCCAGGAACTCGCGGTCGACCAGGCCCGTCGTTGCCGGCAGGAGCGGCACGATCACGATCACGACATCATGTCGCGGCAGCAGGTCGGGCAGGTCCTGGACGCCGTGCACCGCCGGCACGAGGTCGTCGCCATCGCGCGGGCTGCTCGCCACCGCGGTCAGTGTCACCTCGAAGGGCGTCAGCCGTGCAGCAATGGCCCTGCCGACAGAGCCGTAGCCGACGATGAGCACCCGCTTGTCAGCCAGGGCCGGCCGGAGCTGCAGCGGGAGCCACCGGCGATCGGCCTGTGCCGCAGCGAACTCCGGCAGGCCGCGCAGGGAGGCGAGGGTGAGGGCGACGGCGAGCTCGGCCGTCGAGGCGTCGTGGACCCCGGCGGCGTTGGCCAGGCGCACCCCTGGGGGCAGCTGCGACAGGACGTCGTCGTAGCCGGCGCTGAGCAGCTGCACCACCTCCACCCTCGGCGCGTGGGCGAGTGCTGGGATCCTCGCTGCGGCGCCCATGTAGGGCGGCACGACGACGCGGATCTCGTCCGCACGCGGCGGGGCACCGTCCATGTCCCAGGCGACGAGCTCGAGACCGCTGACTGGACCCACCTCGGTGATCCAGTCCTGACCGGGAAGCGAGGCAACGGGCATGGCGCCACCGTAGTGCGCTGGTCACGAAGGACTATCCCCGGTCGTCCAAATGGTGGAGACGCGTCTACCGCACCTGCCTCGTTACTGCCCCCCCGTTCTGCGGTGCAATCCGTACACGGCGCATTAGGGCGTCAGCATGAGGGGAGCAGGACATGGGGATGAGCCAGTCGAGGGGACGGTTCCGGAGGTGGGTGACCCAGGGTTCGCCCGGGCCGCGGCGAGCTGTGGGGGGTGGTCTGACGCTCGCGCTCTGCGGTGCCATGCTGGCTGCCGCACCCGCGCAGGCGCGGACGCTCGAGGGGGTGGCGGCCTCGATCCCGGCAGCGGTCATCGCCGTTGCGCCGGATGCGCCGATGGACGTGACCGCCGTTGCAGGACCAGCGCCCGACGGCGTCACCGTGAGCTGGACGCCGCCAGCCAACAATGGTGGCAGCGCCATCCTCGACT
>DASULG010000229.1:0-6624 GCA_036278335.1 Pedococcus sp. | reverse complement strand
GAGGATGAGCGGCGCGGAGACACCCACGAAGACGTCCGCCCCGACGAGGGCCTCCTTCAGCGTGCCCCTCATGCCGCCGGCGTTGGTGTGCGTCGCAGACCACATCAGGGCCGGGTGCTCGCCAGATGCGATGTCCTCGCGCTCGGGGTAGAGGACGCCGTTGAAGTCGGCGACGACCACGTTGGACGCCCCGGCCTTCAGGAACAGCTTCAGGATCGCCGTGCCGGCGGCACCCGCGCCGCTCATGACGATGCGCACGTCCCGCAGGTCCTTCTTGACCACGCGCAGGGCGTTCCTCAGCGCGGCGAGGGCGACGATCGCCGTGCCGTGCTGGTCGTCGTGGAAGACCGGGATGTCGAGCTCCTCGCGCAGCCGTGCCTCGATCTCGAAGCAGCGCGGCGCCGAGATGTCCTCGAGGTTGATTCCGGCGAAGACCGGGGAGATCGCCTTGACCGTGCGGATGATCTCCTCGGTGTCCTGGGTGTCGAGGCAGATGGGGAAGGCGTCGATGTCGGCGAAGCGCTTGAACAGCGCCGCCTTTCCCTCCATCACCGGCAGCGCGGCCAGCGGGCCGATGTTGCCCAGCCCGAGGACGGCCGAACCGTCGGTCACCACGGCCACGGTGTTGCGCTTGATGGTCAGCCGACGGGCGTCGGCGGGGTTCTCGGCGATCGCCGTGCAGACGCGCGCCACACCGGGGGTGTAGATCAGCGAAAGGTCGTCGCGGTTGCGGATCGGCACCTTCGACTCGATCTTGAGCTTGCCGCCGAGGTGGACGAGGAAGGTACGGTCCGAGACCTTGCCGATCTCGACACCGTGCACCGCGCGCATGGCCTCGACGATCTCGTCCGCGTGCCCGGTGTCGCGGGCCGCGGCGGTGACGTCGACCCGGAGGCGGTCCGGCCCGGAGGCCGTCACGTCGAGGCCGGTGACCAGGCCCCCGCTCTTCTCGATGACGCCGGTCAGCTCGCTGACGGCAGTGGCACGCGCCGGGAGGATCAGCCGGACGGTGATGGAGTTCGAGACAGAGGGGATAGCCGCCATGACGACCATTGTGGCGACTACCGCGGGGTAGCCCGTAACTGCCCCCGCCCGCGGGCACGTCCCCGGGCCAGCTGCCAGGCGACCACCGCGGCCACGAGCAGCACCAGGAGCCAGTGGGGTGCCCCCACCAGCATCACCCGGTCGGCCCGGGGCGCCGCCTCGCTGGGCGGGTCCTTGTGCGCGGCCACGACATCCTCGAGCCAGAAGCCGAGGCGGTTCCACGTCGAGTGGGGCGTCAGGGCTCGGGGCGGCAGGAGGAACAGCCCACCGAGGTCGAAGCCCTGGGGCCGTCCCTCGGCCGCCGGTCGGTGCTCGTCGATCCACCCGACCATCAGCGACCCGTCCCCCGGCCAGCGCAGCCGGTAGAACCGGCTCTCCACGCTCTGACCATGCATCCACTCGGTGTCGACCCCGAGCGAGGTGTACCGGAACGTCAGCGGCCAGACCGCGAGCAGGACGAGCAGGAGGCCCACGGCGAGCCGCGACACCCGCCGCTGCGCCGGCCCCGCGGACTCCCCCCGACGGACCACACGCCCAGTGTCCCGCGCGCAGACCGCCCTGTCAGGGCGAGCCGCCACACCCGGGCAGAGACGTCGTGGCGCTCGCCGGCGCCGGCGATGGAGATCATCGTGATGTGGCGAGGGCTCAGGGCCGTCTCAGCGTTGTGAACGCCAACCCTGGCGGCGTCGCAGGGACAGGGCGATGCGTCGCTCCAGCAGGCTCTGCCCACTCATCGCGAGCCACACGCACACCCCCGCCAGCGGCAGCTCCACCAGCAGGGCCATGGCGACCGCCGCCAGCAGGTCGCGCGGCCTCGGAGAGGTCATCACGTCGAACCACGCGTCCACCACGAGCATCGTGGCGGTTGCGGTGGCGGCGAGGGCGAGCCACCGGCTGCGGCGCACCGCGGCCGTGGCCGTGGCCGCGAGCAGCGCCACGAGCCCCAGGTCGAAACCGCCCCAGGCGAGGTCGAAGTTGGCCGCCCGCTGGGAGCGCGGGAGCGCCACGAACAGGTATGCCGTCCACGGCACCATGAGCGCAGCGAGCGCTGCGAACACCCAGCCCACGACGACGACCTTGCCGGCCGGCACGTCGACGGCAGGCGGGGCGTGCTCGTCCGGGAGGCTCAACGCGCCTCGCCGAGGGTGGCGACGAGGAGGTACCGCTCGTCGGTGATCTCCCGCCCCCACAGCACGGGGTCGGTGAGCTCGACGACATGCACCGCCGTGGCCAGCGGCGACACAGCCTCGCGCAGCTGGTCTGCGCGCACGCCACCGGACCACGGCATACGGTCCGGGTCGTCGAAGCTGTCGTCGCCGCGGGAGCTCCAACGCCCCTCGACCAGCACCAGCCTCCCGCCCGGGCGGACGGCGCGCACCCACCGGGCCAGCGCCGCCTGGGGGTCGGGCAGCGTCCAGAGGATGTGGCGCGCCAGGATGGCGTCGACGCTCTCGGGCTCCAGCGGCGGGATGCTGACATCGGCCTGGTCCACCTGTACGGCGTTGCCGAAGTGCGCCGTCTTCGCCCGCGCCCGGGCCACCATCTCGCCGGAGAGGTCGAAGGCGTGCACCCGGTGGCCGATCTCGGCGGCGAGGGCGCTGAGCGTGCCCGTGCCGCACGCCAGGTCCGCGACATCGCTCGGCTGGGGCGGCAGCCACATGCGCAGCAGGTCCTTCCACGCCATGCGGGTGTCCGAGTCCAGCAGGCCGTGGTCCGGCTCCTGGTCATACTCGGCGGCGTAGTCGTCCCAGTACTGGGCGATCTGGTCGGGCTTCACAACGTCTCCTCGTCCGGGAACCGCGTCCTTGCGGGCGGTCTATCTCACCATGCAGCCAGCGACGAGGCGAGGCGCGCCGGGCCTGCCACCCCCCTAGGCTGGGGAGAGTGAGCAGCGCGGTGGAGGTGACCGGCGTGGGCACTGCGAGCGGCGTACCCGACGTGGTGCGCCTCGACGTGGCCGTGCGCTGCGAGGCTGCCGACGTCTCCTCCGCGCTCGCCGACGCCGGGGCCCGGGCAGCGGCGCTGGCGGACGCGGCCAGGGACCACGGGGTGGCCGCGCGGGACCTGCAGACGAGCGGCGCCGGGGTGGCGCCCCGCCACGACCGCGAGGGCACTGCCGTGATCGGCTACTCCGCCCACCAGATGCTGCGCCTGGCGGTGCGTGACCCCGAGCGCGTGGGCGACCTCGTGGAGGCCTTCTCGGGCGCGGCGGGCAACGCCCTCGCCATCGACCGGATCTCGCTGGAGGTGGCCGATCCCGGACCGCTGCGCGAGCAGGCCCGGACGGCCGCCTTCGCCGACGCCAGGGCGAAGGCGCTGCAGTACGCCACCCTGGCCGGCCGCGAGCTCGGGAAGGTGAGCGCCATCAGCGACGTTGTCCCTGGTGGCGCTCAGCCGCGCTATGACCTCATGGCGGCCAAGGCCGGCGGTATGCCGGTGGAGCTGGGCGAGCACACAGTGACCGCGACCGTCGTGGTCCGATGGGATTGGAAGTAGACATGGCAAGCACGACCCTGACCGCAGAGAACTTCGAGAAGACCGTCCTGGCCGAGAACATCGTCCTGGTGGACTTCTGGGCCGAGTGGTGTGGCCCGTGCCGACAGTTCGCGCCCGTCTACGAGGCAGCCTCGGAGCAGCACGACGACATCGTCTTCGGCAAGGTGGACACCGAGGCGGAGCAGGCTCTTGCGCAGGCCGCCAACATCACCTCGATCCCCACGCTGATGGCCTTCCGCGACGGCATCCTCGTCTTCGCCCAGCCCGGCGCCCTGCCGGCGAGCGCGCTGCAGCAGGTCATCGACGGTGTCCGCGGGCTGGACATGGACACCATCCGCGCCGAGGTCTCCCAGCAGAGCAACCCCGGCGGACCCCCGCAGTCGTGAGCCGGCGGTGATCTGGGTCCAGCCCCTCGGCTGGGCCGGATCCGCCCTCCTGGTCTTCTCGCTGCTGCAGGCTCGGGTCCTGCGGTTTCCGCGTCCTCATCCCGAATCCTGACGCCCCCGGGCATGCTGCACCCCTACTACGCGCGCCTCGGCTTCACGCGCTCGGGCGACTCGTGGGCGGCCGAGCTGGCGTAGCGGCCGCGCGCTCCTGCGGGCTTGCCCGGCGTACCCGGCGAACCGTGAGGAAGAGCCGGTGGGCGGTGACGAGAGCGCACAGCCACGCCAGGCCCAGCGACCAGCCCACCATGACGTCGGTGAGCCAGTGGTGGCCCAGGAAGACCCGGCTCAGGCCCATCGCCAGCACGAACGTGCCGCCCACCAGCACGGTGGCCACGCGCGCGGACGCGCTGTCGATGCGGCGCAGCGCAAGGTAGACCAGCACGCCGATGAGGACGGTGGAGTTCAGCGTGTGTCCGCTCGGGAACGACGGCGAGTGCTCGTAGGGAGGCACGGCCATGCTGAGCGGAGGGCGGGCGCGCCCTATGACGTCCTTGCCGGTGGCAGTCATGGCGAGCGAGCCCGCTGCGGCGATCACGGTCAGGACGATGGGGGTCCAGGACCGCCACGTCACCACCATCGCCACGACGACGGCGACAACGAGGATCGGCATCCCAGCAGCACCACCGACGTTGGTGAACGCCGTGACCGCGGAGTCCAGCCCAGGGCTGCGCCACGACGTGGCCAGGCGCAGAGCGGGCTGGTCGAGGCCTGCCACGCCGTCGCTCTCGACGACCGCGTCGTAGATCTGCGCGGAGGCGAACGTGAGGCCCACTGAGAGAGCGCAGCCGAGTGCGGCCGTGACGACCAGCACCCACCGGGCAGCCGTCCAGTGGCCCAGCCGGAAGACGGCGCGCACCAGGTGTTGGCCGAGGCCGGATGGCCACTGCGCCAGGTCGCGCTGCCCGATCCGCTCCTCAGCAGGGGTGTCGCCGTGAAGCCGCATCGGGCCATTCTCGCCCAGCCCGTTCAGTCCGGCGCGCCACGAGGGCCGGCCCGCCGTCCCGCCGCCCACGCCACGATCGGCCGAACAGACGCCGAGGGCCCCGCCGGTGTGGCGAGGCCCTCGGTCCTGACGGCGTGGTGTCGACACGATGGTGGAGGTGGCGGGAATTGAACCCGCGTCCATTGACGGGAAACCAGGGCTTCTCCGGGTGCAGTGCGCTGTGGATTTTCTCGGCCCCAGAGCTCGCACGCACACGTCCTCTGACAGGCCCAGTCGAGTAAGAGTCCCGCGCAGCCCCCCGACATGACTGCACAGCAAGCTACCTAGCTGACGCCAGGATCTCGGTCAGTAGCAAACCGAGGCTGACGGACTTCGGAGCTCGCTCAGGCGGCGAGGGCGAAGTCGGTGCGCTTTGAATTGGCACCTATTGGTTTGCAAGGAGCGTTAACGAGATAACCCTGCATCCTCGACCCGCTTCCCCTGAAATGCCGACCAATGTCGAAACCGATCACCCCCATGGGGGTGTCAACACCACGCTGTTCAGTTCTCAATGTGCGGACACAGTATCTCTCTCAACCACGGCAGAGCCCAAATCATTTCCGAACCGGGTGCCCGCACGGCCCATCCGCTTCCGTCCAGGGTCCGAACCAAGACCGACACCGGGGCGCGGGACTGGCGGACCCGCGGCAGGGCCCCACCACACCGCCTGCGCATCCAGGAGCACATCCATGTCAATTCGACGCACCCTCGCCGTTCTCGCCAGCGCCGGTCTTGCCTCCGCGGCGGCCCTGGCGACCGCTTCGGGCGCCTCCGCGCACGAGCGCCACCAGGGTCCCCAGCCGCCCACCGTGGGGACCCGCAGCCTCGCCACCGCCCTCGCGGCCGACCGTCCCGGCTTCGACCGGAACTGGCGCGACTACGACGTCGTCGAGGCCGCTGTCGGCGCCGTGCTGAAGGCGAAGCCGAACTCACCGGTCAAGGTGCTTGCCGACGGCAGGGTCGCGCTGACGGCGTTCATCCCCACCGACCAGGCGTTCCGGAACCTGGCGAGCGACCTCACCAAGAAGCGCTACAGCAACGAGAAGGCGGTCTTCGCCGCGGTGGCAGGCCTGGGGATCGACACGGTCGAGACCGTCCTGCTCTACCACGTGGTGCCCGGCAAGACCATCGACGCCGGCACCGCGCTGCGCAGCGACGGCGTACAGCTCACCACGGCCCAGGGCGGAAAGGTCGGCGTCGACGTGCGGGCCGGCAAGCGGGTCTACCTCGTCGATGCCGACCCTGACGACCGCAACGCCCGCGTCACCCAGCCTGACATCAACGAGGGCAACCGTCAGATCTCGCACGGCATCTCCCAGGTGCTGCGCCCGGTCAACCTCTGACCGCTGCGGGCCTGCGCCGGCACCCTGTGGTCCGCTCGCACGCCGGCGCGCCAGGGCTGCGGGCCGCTCCTCCTCTCCGGGAGCGGCCCGCAGCCACGTGTGCCGGGTGCCGGGTGGTGGCGCGCACGGCTGTGGTCCCGCGGCGCGGGGCCGCCGCCGCCGAGGTCTCGTCCTTCGCGGTCGGTGCGGGCGATGCCTGGGCAACCGGCATACGGGGTCCGCATCGCGGTCTGGGGGCCTCAGACCCCGAACACGTCACTAGGATCGCGGCACGTCTTGCCCGCAAAACGGCCCACCCACCGGAGGTCCCCCG
>DASULG010000228.1:0-28423 GCA_036278335.1 Pedococcus sp. | reverse complement strand
GCGATGAGCCGCACCTGGCGCTCGGTCATGCCGCCGGAGACCGGGACGACCGTGCAGCCGAGGCGCTCGGCGCCGTAGTGCGCGCCGATGCCGCCGGTGAACAGGCCATAGCCGTAGGCGATGTGCACGATGTCCCCGGCCCGGCCGCCGGCCGCCTCGATCGAGCGCGCCATCACCTCGGCCCAGGTGTCGATGTCCTCCTTGGTGTAGCCGACCACCGTGGGGCGACCGGTGGTGCCACTGGAGGCGTGGATGCGCGAGACCTTCTCGCGTGGCACCGCGAACATGCCGAAGGGGTAGTTGTCGCGCAGGTCGGCCTTGGTGGTGAGCGGGAAGCGCGCGAGGTCTGAGAGCTCGCGCAGGTCGTCCGGCGTGACACCGGCCTCCTCGAACGCCCCGCGGTAGTGCGGCACGTTGTCGTGGGCGTGGCGCAGGCTCCACTGCATGCGCTCGAGCTGAAGGGCGCGCAGCGACTCGAGGTCCGCCGGCACCGAGGGCGGGCGGAGGAGCGAAACAGGCCGGGAGGTGTCGACGCCGTTGTCCATGCAGCCGAACCTATCCCCCGGGTGAGGGCCGTAGGGCTGCGTCATCTGGCCGTGGGCAAACAAGGACGATCGGTCGTACAGTCCAAAGGGTGGCCGGGAACTCGCCGCCGACGGCCGCGGAGGTCACCGGCGCGGTGCCTCCGGCGGAACCGTCACGCGCGAACCGGCGGTGGAGCCGCGGCATACCGAGGGGTCGCTCGTGGCGGTGGCCTCTCGTGGTGGCGGTCGTCGTGGCCCTGGCCGGCGCCCTGCTTGCTCTGCAGCTGCGTCCCGGGACTCCTGCGCTGACGCAGCGCGACGTCGACCGCGCGGTCGACGAACGCGTCGGCAAGGCGCTGGAGGAGCAGCAGAACGCGCCACCGGCGGCCTCCGTCGTCTACCAGGCCGTGCTGCCGTCCCTCGTGCAGGTGGTGACCCGCGACGGGGCTGGCGACGGGTCGGTCGGCACGGGGGCAGGGGTCGTCGTCAACGCGTCCGGCGCGATCCTCACCGCCCTGCACGTCGTCGACGGAGCCGCCTCCGTGGAGGTGCGCTTCGCCGACGGCACGCGGGCGAAGGCGCAGGTGACCACTCGTCGCGACGAGGACGACATCGCGGTCCTGGGCGTCGACCGGCTGCCCGACGTCGTGGTACCGGCGGTCCTCGGGGGCGGCGCCCAGGTCGGGCAGCAGGTCATCGCGGTGGGCCACCCCTTCGGCCTGACCCGCAGCGTCACGACCGGCGTGGTCTCGGGGCTCGACCGCTCGGTGCGCCTCGATGACGGCGGCGAGCTGGACGGGCTCATCCAGTTCGACGCGGCGGTCAACCCCGGCAACTCCGGTGGGCCACTGCTGAACGAGGCGGGCCAGGTCATCGGCATCGTCACCGGCCTGGCGAACCCGGCCGACGAGTCCTTCTTCGTCGGCATCGGCTTCGCCGTACCGATCCAGACAGCCGGGGGCGCCGCCCACGCGCCACCCGTGTAGCCCCTCCCGATCAGCCCACCCGAGCCCTTGCAGGAGAGCCATGGACACCCACCGCACCGGCACCCAGAGCACGCAACACCCGTTGGAGCAGCTGCTCTACCAGGTCAAGAAGACCATCGTCGGGCAGGACCTGCTGCTCGAGCGGATGCTGGTGGCGCTGCTGGCGCGTGGGCACCTGCTCGTCGAGGGCGTGCCGGGGCTGGCGAAGACCATGGCGGTCAGGACGCTCGCGCAGTCGCTGGGTGGGCAGTTCCAGCGCATCCAGTTCACCCCCGACCTCGTGCCGGCCGACGTGGTGGGCACCCGCATCTACAACCAGCAGGAGGGCAAGTTCCAGGTCTCCCTCGGACCCGTCTTCGCCAACCTGCTGCTGGCCGACGAGATCAACCGGGCGCCGGCCAAGGTGCAGAGCGCCCTCCTCGAGGTCATGCAGGAGCGACAGGTGACCATCGGCCGGGAGACCTACCCGGCGCCCGACCCGTTCCTCGTCATGGCGACGCAGAACCCGATCGAGTCCGAGGGCACCTACGAGCTGCCCGAGGCGCAGGTCGACCGGTTCATGCTCAAGGTGCTCGTCGGCTACCCCAGCCCCAACGAGGAGTTCGTCGTCGTGGAGCGCATGACCGGCCGGCTGGAGCCGCCGCAGCAGGTCCTGACCACTGACGACCTGCTGGGCTTCCAGCGGCGTACCGACGCCGTCTACGTCGACCCCGCGGTGATCGAGTATGCCGTCCGGCTGGCCGGCGCGACCCGCGCGCCGGCCGTGGTCGGGCTGCCCGACCTGGCGCGCTACCTGTCGTTCGGTGCCAGCCCGCGGGCGTCGATCAACCTCGTGAAGGCCGCCAAGGCGCTGGCCTTCCTCCGCGGGCGGGACTACGCCCTGCCCCTCGACGCCCGCGACCTGGCGCTGGACGTGCTGCGCCACCGCGTCGTCCTGTCCTACGAGGCGCTGGCCGACGGCCTCGGGGCGGACGCGCTGCTCCAGCCGGTCATCGACGCCATCCCCGTACCCGACGTCCCGCTGCGCGAGGGGCGGACATGGACCACGCAGCACCGCTGACTGCCGAGCGGGTCCTGCGCCGCCTCGAGTGGCGGGTCGTCCGGAGGCTGGACGGCCGGCTCCAGGGCGACTACCGGACGCTGTTCCGCGGCGAGGGCGTCGACTTCCACGACCTGCGGGAGTACGAGCCGGGTGACGACCTGCGCCACATCGACTGGAACGTGACGGCGCGCATGGACAGCCCCTTCGTCCGGCAGTACACCGAGGACCGCGAGGCCACCGCGTGGCTGCTGCTCGACCGCTCGGCCTCGATGGCGTTCGGGCCGGTCGACCGCCAGAAGGACCTCGTGCTGGTCGAGGTCGCGCTCACCGTCGCGCAGGTGCTCGCCCGCGGCGGCAACCGGGTCGGGGCCATCCTGTTCGACAACGAGGTGGAGCGGACCATCCCGCCGGGCCAGGGCCGCCGGCAGGTGCTGCGGATCGCCCACCACCTGCTGCAGCCGCCCCGGCCCGCGCGCGGGACGACCGACCTCTCCGTCCTGCTGCGCGCCGCCTCCGGTGTGGCGCGGCGCCGCTCGCTCGTGGTCGTGCTCTCCGACTTCATCACCACGCCGGGGTGGGCCTCCTCGCTCGCCCTGCTGACGCGTCGGCACGACGTGGTCGCGGTGCAGGTGCTCGACCCGCGCGAGTCGGAGCTGCCCTCGGCCGGGATGGTCTACGTCGAGGATGCCGAGACCGGCGAGCAGATCTTCGTCGACACCGACGACCCCGGGTTCCAGCATCGGTTGCGCGAGGTGGCGCGGGAGCGGCAGGAGGAGCTGACCGCTTTGGTGCGCTCGGCGGGCACCGAGCTCCACACCGTCGGCACCGACGAGGACCTCGTGCGCGCCCTGGCCCGGATCTCGCAGCTGCGCCGCAGGATCCGCCGATGAGCTTCGCCTGGCCGTGGATGCTCCTGCCGGCCCTCGCCGGGGTGGTCGTGCTCATGCTGGGCTACCGGCGGCTGTCGGCTCGGCAGGCCCGACGTCGGGCGGAGCTGGCGGCCCTCGGCCTCGTCGTGGGTGCCCCGGCGCAGCGCCCGCGCCGCTGGTCGAGACGCCTCGCGCCGATCCTGCTGCTCACCGCCCTGGCCCTGCTGCTCTTCTCCCTGGCCCGGCCGCAGGCCACCATTGCCGAGCCCCGCCGGGAGGGCACGGTGATCCTCGCGTTCGACGTCTCCGGCAGCATGGCCGCCACCGACCTGCGCCCCTCACGCATGGAGGCCGCCAAGGCCGCTGCCCGTCGCTTCGTGGAGAACCAGCCGTCGACGGTCCGGATCGGCGTGGTGGCCTTCGGCGACAGCGGCGTACTCACCCAGCGGCCGACCACCAGCCGAGGACTGGTCGTGGCCGCCGTGAACCGGCTGGCTCCTCAGGGTGGAACGTCGGTGGGCCGCGGGATCCTGACCTCCCTCTCGGCGATCGCCGGACGGCCCGTGCTCGCCGGCGAGAGCCCCACCCAGGGCCAGCTCGACGGCGCCGACATCGGCTACTACGGATCGGCCGCGGTGGTGCTGCTCACCGACGGCGAGGACACTTCGGGCCGCGACCCGCTGCCGCTGGCCGAGCTGGCCTCGGTCGCGGGAGTGCGCGTGCACACCGTCGGCATCGGCAGCCCCCAGGGCACGGTGCTCCAGGTCGACGGGTTCCAGGTGGCGACGGCGCTCGACGAGGACCTGCTGCGCGCGGTCGCGGACACCACGGACGGCACCTACTTCCCCGCCCGTGACGAGCGGGCCCTGCGCGAGGTGTACTCCTCGATCCACCCGGGCTGGACGATCCAGCGGGCCCACGTGGAGGTGACCGCCGTGTTCGCCGCGGCCGCCGCCCTGCTCCTCCTGTTGGCGGCCCTGCTCTCGGTCGCCCGCTCCGGACGGGTGGTCTGACCATGACGTTCGCGTGGCCGTGGGCCCTCCCCCTCCTCCTGGCCGTCCCCGTCCTGGGCGCGGCATACCTCTGGCAGCTGCGCCGGCGCCGCCGCGAGGCGGTGCGCCACCCCAGCGTCGCCCTGGTGCGCGCGGCGGCGCCACCGTCGAGACGCTGGCGGAGGCACGCGCCCGTGGCCCTGATGCTGCTCGCGCTGTGCCTCCTCGGGCTGGCCGCCGCACGTCCGCAGGTCGAGGTGCAGGTCCCGGTGCGCGGGGGCGCGGTCATCATGGCCGTCGACGTCTCCGGGTCGATGTGCGCGACCGACGTCGACCCCAACCGGCTCACCGCCGCCCAGGAGGCGGTCCGCAGGTTCGTCTCGAGACAGCACGACGACACCCGCATCGGGCTCGTGCTCTTCTCCGGCTTCGCCCAGGTCGCGGTGGCGCCGACCACCGACCGCGAGCCGGTGCTCGACGCCATCGACACACTGACCACAGGCCGGGGCACGGTCATCGGCGCGGCGATCCTGAAGTCCATCGACGCGATCGCCGAGATCAACCCCGACGTCAGCCCGGCGTCCACCGACGACCTGACGGCCCCCGCACCCCCCACCCCGGTGCCTGTCGCTCCCGAGATCGTGGTCCTGCTGACCGACGGCGCCAACACCCGGGGCGTCACACCGGAGGTGGCGGCGAAGGCCGCGGCGGCACGCGGAGTGCGGATCTACCCGATCGGCTTCGGGACCACGGAGCCCGTCAGCCTCGTGTGCACCCGGCAGCAGCTCGGGGGCACCGAGCAGGGGTTGCCCAGGTGGGGTGGTCCGGGCACCCGGGGCCGCGACGGCCGCAGCTTCCTCGTCATCGACGAACCCGCGCTCAAGGAGGTCGCGCGCACCACCGGGGGCGCCTACTTCCGCGCCAGCAGCGCCGACCAGCTCCAGGGCGTGCTCGACGACCTGCCACGGCCCGTGCAGAGCGAGCTGCGGACGGTCGAGCTCAGCGCAGCCCTCGCCGCAGCAGCCCTGGTCGCCGCCCTGGGGGCCATCGGCCTCTCGGCGCGGTGGCGCGTCTTCCCATAGCGCCAAGGCTCAGGCGCGCCCCCTCACCGGCGGCGCTGGCAGCGGCCGCACCAGAAGAGGTTGCGGCCCGCCACGACCTGGGTGCGTACCCTGGCGCTGCAGACCCGGCAGGGCTCCTGCGCCCGCCGGTACACCAGGTACCGGCGCTCCCCCGGCTCGACGGGCTGCCCCGCCGCCAGGGCGGCTTGGGCCTCCTCGACCTGGTCGGGCATCGTCACGATCTGGCCGGCGGCGATCCCCAGGGGCATCAGCGCGCAGATGTCGTCCCACATGGCCCGCCACGTGGCCGGCCGGATCTCCCGCCCGGGACGGAAGGGGTCGACCCGGTGGCGGTAGAGCAGCTCGCAGCGGTAGACGTTCCCGATGCCGGCCACGACCGCCTGGTCCATGAGCAGCTCGGCGATCGAGCGGCTGCTGCGGCTGACCTTGTGCCAGGCCGTGTCGGCGTCGGGGTCCGGCCGCAGCGGGTCGGGCCCCAGGCGCGAGGTGGTGGCCTCCACGTGCTCGGGGGTGACCACAGCGCACAGGTTCGGCCCGCGCAGGTCGGCCACGTGGTCGGGGGTGAGCAGCCGCAGGCGCACCTGGCCCTGCACCGGCGGCACCATCGAGTCGGCCAGCGGCGTGACGTCGAACTTCCCGATCAGGCCCAGGTGGACGTGCAGCCAGGCGTCGCCGTCGAACTCGACGAAGAGGTGCTTGCCCCAGGCCGACGCCTCGAGGAGCCGCCGTCCGTCCAGCAGCGCCGCGCCCTGGGCGAACTTGCCCTGCGGGCTGCTCACCTGCGGCGAGGTCCCCGCGTATGCCGCGTCGAGCCGGCGCGCGAGGGCGTGCAGCGTATGCCCCTCCGGCATCGGTCAGCGCCCCTGCTGGTCGAGCGGGGTGCCCTGGTGGTGGCGCAGCAGCCAGCGGTCGCCCTCACGCACCCAGATGGAGGACCGGCAGGACCGCCTCCCGCTGCTGCGCACGCTCGTGTAGGTCACGAGGATCACGTCGGACCCCAGGCGGACGGCCTCGAGGCCCTCAGCCGCGATGGGCTCGGCGTCCAGGGCGGCCATCATGGCCGTCACCGAGTCCCGGTCCCAGGACCTGCCCGACTGGCCGATCTCCGTGTAGTCGCGGTGGAGGAGCACCTTCGCGTCCGGCACGCTGCCGCGCACGGCGGGGGTCAGGAGGGCGAGCTCGCCCTCGACTGCGGCCCGGAGGTCGGGGTCGTCCTGCCAGCCCGGCATACCTCAGCTGGCCTTCGCCGCGGTCTTCTTCGCGGCGGCCTTCTTGGCGGTCGCCTTCTTCGCGGTGGCCTTCTTTGCCGGGGCCTTCTTCGTCGCGGAGTTCGTGGCCGCAGCAGGCTCCTCGGCCGGGGCCTCGCCCCTGGCGGCCTTGGCCTTCTCGACCGACTTCGCCAGCGCGGCAAGCAGATCCACGACCTCGCCTGTCTCGTCCTTGCTCTCGGGCGCCTGCCGCACCTCGCCACCCTCGAGCTTGGCCTTCACGAGCGCCTCGACCGCCTCGGCGTAGTCGTCCTCGAACTCGCTGGGGTCGTAGTCGCCGGCGAGGGACTCGATGAGCATGTTGGCCATCTCGAGCTCCTTCCCGGTGGCGTGCGAGTCCTCGTCCAGGCTGGCGAAGTCCGCCGCGCGGACCTCATCTGGCCAGAGCATGGTCTGCATGACGATGACGCCGTCCTTGACGCGCAGCACGGCCATCGTCATACGGGTGCGGATGGAGACGGTCACCACGGCCATCCGGTCGGCCTGGCCCAGGGCGTCGCGCAGCAGGATGTACGGCTTGGTGGCCGACTTGTCAGGCTCGAGGTAGTAGGACTTGTCGAGCAGCATGGGGTCGATCTGCTCGGCGGGCACGAACTTCTGGACGGCGATCTCCTTGGAGCTCGTCGCGGGGAGGTCCTTGAAGTCCTCGTCGGTGAGCACGACCATGTCGCCGTCCTCGGTCTCATAGCCCTTGGCGATGTCGTCGTAGGACACCTGCTGGCCGTCGATGCTGCAGATCCGCTGGTACTTGATGCGGCCGCCGTCCTCGCGGTGGACCTGGCGGAAGGAGACGTCGTGGTTCTCGGTCGCCGAGTACAGGCGCACGGGCACGTTGACGAGGCCGAAGGAAACGGCGCCCTTCCAGATCGCTCGCATGACTGGCTCCTTGCTGCGGTTGTGCCGACGTCACAAGACTGACGTGACAAGACTATGGAGTGAGCGCGCATCGTGTCGCCGTGTGCGGCAGAGCATCTCCTCCCCCCGTGCGACAGGATGGCCCCATGCGCCCCATGCTGGCCACCCCAACGACGTCGGTGCCCACCGGCGAGGGATGGCTCCACGAGGTCAAGTGGGACGGCATGCGCATCCTCGCCGACGTCCACGAGGGCCGGCTCGTCCTGACCTCCAGGAACGGCAACGACGTGACCGCCAGCTTCCCCGAGCTCGAGGGCCTGGCGGGCGCCTACGACGACATGCTGCTCGACGGGGAGGTGGTCGCCCTCGACGCCGGGCGGCCGTCGTTCGCCGCGCTCGCCGAGCGGATGCACGTGCAGGACCGCCGCAAGGCCGAGCGCCTCGCCGCCATCCGGCCGGTCACGTTCATGGTCTTCGACCTGCTGCGCCTCTTCGGCCAGGACCTCACCTCCCAGCCCCTGTCGGCCCGGCGCGAGCTGCTCGAACGGCTCGACCTCGACGGCCGGCACTGGCAGGTCCCGCCCGTCTACACCGATGGCGCGGAGCTCTACCGGGCCACGCTGGAGCAGGGCCTGGAGGGCGTGGTGAGCAAGCGGGCGTCCTCGCCCTACCTGCCCGGACGCCGCTCCGCGGAGTGGCTCAAGCTGCCACACCGCACCACCGTCTCAGCGGTGGTCGGCGGGTGGCGGCCCGAGAAGACCAACGACGCGGGCCGCCTCGGCGCCGTGCTGCTGGGGCTGCCGAGCGCGGAGGGCTGGCGGTATGCAGGGAGGATGGGCAGCGGGATCGCCGGCGCCGCCCAGCGCCAGCTGATGGAGCTGCTGGAGCCACTTCGCGTGCCGGAGTCGCCGTTCTGCGACCCCGTCCCTGCCTTCGATGCCCGGGGCGCGGTGTGGGTGCGCCCCGAGGTGGTCGTGGAGGCCAGGGTCCTGGAGATGACGCGCGACGGCAGGCTGCGCCAGCCGGCATACCTCGGGGTGCGCACGGACCTGAGTCCCGAGAACCTCATGGCGGACGCGGTGGGAGGGGGGACCCGGTGACGGAGACGAAGGTCGAGGTGGCCGGGCACCGGCTCAAGCTGACCAGCCTCGACAAGCTGCTGTTCCCCTCGACCGAGACGACCAAGGGCGAGGTGCTCCACTACTACGCCCAGGTCGCCGACGTGCTCCTGCCCTACATCGAGCACCGACCGGTGACGCGGGTGCGCTGGCCGCACGGTGTCGGCGACCAGAGCTTCTTCGAGAAGAACCTGCCGAGCGGCGCGCCGTCGTGGCTGCCGTCGGTCCGCGTTGACGACGTCACCTACCCCCTCGTGGGAGACCTCGCGGCGCTGACCTACCTGGTCAACCTCAACTCGATCGAGTTCCACGTGCCCCAGTGGACCGTCGACGACGACGGGGCGCCGGAGAACCCCAACCGCCTCGTCATCGACCTCGACCCCGGCACGGGCGCCGGGCTGCGCGAGTGCTCCGAGGTGGCGCTGCTCGTGCGCGAGCGGCTGGGCGCACTCGGGCTGGATCTCTACCCGGTCACCAGCGGCAGCAAGGGCATGCAGCTGTACGCCGGTCTCGGCGGGGACCTGACCTCCGACCAGGTCCGCGACCTCGCCCAGCAGCTCGCCCAGGAGCTCACGAAGAAGCACCCCGACCTCATCCTGTGGAAGATGACCAAGTCGCTGCGCCCCGGCAAGGTCTTCCTGGACTGGAGCCAGAACGTCGCGGCGAAGACGACGGTCGCGCCCTACTCCATGCGGGGTCGGGAGACGCCGACCTGCGCCGCGCCCCGGACCTGGGCCGAGGTCGAGGCCGGCGCGCAGGGCCCCGACGCGCTGCGCCAGCTGATGTTCGACGAGGTGCTGGAACGCCTCGAGCGTGACGGCGACCTCCTCGAGGGACTGCTCAGCGCCTGACCCTAGTGGCCGGGGGAGAGATCAGTGCGGGGAGGCGCATTCCCGGGACCCATTTCTCGGAATTGCCGGGAAATGCGCCTCCCGCGGTGGCGGAAAGGCCTCAGTGGGCCTTGTCGTAGGCGGCCTGGATCTCCGCAGAGATGCGGCCGCGGTCGCTCACCTGGTGGCCGTTCTGGCGGGCCCACTCGCGCACTGCCGCGAGGTCGGTGCGCTTTCCGGCCTTGGCGGCGACGCGGCCGTGGCCGGTGCTCTTGCGGCCACCTGCCCTGCGGGCGTGCCCCACCCACGAGGCGAGGTCGTCGCGAAGCCGGGTGGCGTTCGCCGCACTGAGGTCGATCTCGTAGCTCACGCCGTCGAGACCGAAGGTCACGGTCTCGTCGGCGGCGGACCCGTCGAGGTCGTCCTCGAGAATGATCTTCACACGCTGCGCCATGGGTTTCCCTTCAGCTGAATCGGACGGGCACAAAGTACTACCAGTTCAGCGTGGGGATAATCCAATTCTCAGGAATTCGCGTTATTGGCATTCCCGTGTTCGGACTTCTTTTTCTGCTCCGCCTCCCACTGGGAATGCGCGAGTCTTTCTTTTCGGTCGCCCTCAATCATGTTCTTGATGACCAGGTAGAACAGCCAGGCCACTCCGGCGGAGGGAAGGAGCGCCGCGAGATAGGGCCAGAACTCGCTCATTGATGGGCCTCCGGCTTCAGGTGCGGGAAGAGGATCGTCTCCCGAATGTTGGCGCCGGTGAAGAGCATGATGAGGCGGTCGATCCCCAGGCCAAGTCCACCCATCGGCGGGGCGCCGTACTCCAGGGCGCGCAGGAAGTCCTCGTCGAGCTGCATGGCCTCGACGTCGCCGGCCGCCGCCTGCCGCGACTGGTCGGTCAGGACCTCCCGCTGGATCACCGGGTCCACGAGCTCCGAGAAGGCCGTTCCGCGCTCGATGCCGGCGATGATGAGGTCCCAGGCCTCGATGACGCGCGGGTCGTCGCGGTGCGGCCGGGCCAGTGGCTGGGCCGACGGCGGGTAGTCGTAGACGAAGGTCGGCTGGAGCAGGTTGGGCTCGACCAGCTCGCTGAGCAGCTCGAGGACGAGCTTCTCGGCGTTCCAGCCCGCCTCGAAGTCGAGGGCATGGCGCTTCATGATGACCCGGAGCGTCTCGAGGTCGGTCTCGGGCGTGACCGTCTCGCCGACCGCCTCGCTGACACCCTCGTAGACGCGCAGCCAGCGCCACTCGCCATCGAGGTCGACCGTGCCCATGGGCGTCTCGACCTGGCGCGAGCCCGCGGCATCGGCGGCGGCGAGGAGCATGTCGCGCATCAGCTCGGCCATGGTGTGCTGGTCGCCGTAGGCCTCGTAGGCCTCGAGCATCGTGAACTCCGGGCTGTGGGTGGAGTCGACGCCCTCGTTGCGGAAGATCCGGCCGATCTCGAAGACCTTGTCGACCCCGCCGACCACGGCCTTCTTCAGGTTCAGCTCCAGCGCGATGCGCAGGGTCATCTCCTGGTCGAAGGCGTTGATGTGGGTCTTGAAGGGCCTGGCCTTGGCGCCGCCGTGGACCAGCTGCAGCACGGGCGTCTCGATCTCGAGGTACCCGGCGTCCTCGAGGGTCCGGCGGACGGCCCGCACGATCGCGGCCCGGGTGCGGACCATGTCGCGCGCCTCCTGCCGCACGATCAGGTCCGCGTAGCGCTGGCGGACCCGCGACTCCTCGGACAGCTCCTTGTGCAGCACCGGCAGGGGCCGCAGCGCCTTGGACGCCATCTCCCAGTGGCGGGCCATGACCGACAGCTCGCCGCGCTTGGAGGAGATCACGCGGCCCTGGACGAACACGTGGTCACCGAGGTCGACGTGCGCCTTCCAGTCGGCGAGCGCCTCGTCGCCGACCTCGGCCAGGCTCAGCATGACCTGGAGCCGGGTGCCGGCCCCCTCCTGCAGGGTGGCGAAGCAGAGCTTGCCGGTGTTGCGGATGAAGATCACGCGTCCGGCGACCCCGACGACGTCCTGGGTCTCCTCGCCCGTCTGGAGGTGCCCCCACTGCTCGCGCACCTGCTCCAGCGTGTGCGTGCGGCCCACCGAGACCGGGTAGGCCTGCTTCCCGGCGGACAGCAGGCGCTCGCGCTTCTCGTGGCGCACGCGCATCTGCTCGGGGAGGTCGGCGTCATGGGGCTGGGTGGGGGTCTCGCTCACTCCCAAAGGGTACCCAGCGAGCAGGGGAGCCCCGTCACCGGAGACCGTGACCGCCCGCCTCAGCCCACGAGGTCGAGCGCGATGTCGAGGACCGGGGAGGAATGTGTCAGGGCGCCCACCGACAGGAAGTCGATGCCGGTACGGGCGTAGTCGCGGGCGACGTCGAGGGTCAGACCCCCAGTCGCCTCGACCTCGACCTGCTCCCCCGTGGCCCGTACCGCGGCGACCGTCTCGCGCAGCAGGTCCACCGGCATGTTGTCGCACATCACGAAGCGCGCCCCCATGCCGACGGCCTCCAGCGCCTCGGCCACGGTGGTCACCTCGACCTGCACCGGCACGTCCGGGAACCGCTCGCGGATGGCCCGGTATGCCGCGGTGAGCGAGCCGGCGGCCAGCTTGTGGTTGTCCTTGATCATGGCCGTGTCGTAGAGGCCCATGCGCTTGTTGGTGCCACCGCCCGCACGCACGGCGTACTTCTGCAGGGCGCGCATGCCGGGGGTCGTCTTGCGGGTGTCCAGCACCGTGCACCCCGTGCCCTCGAGGGCATCGGCCCAGCGGCGGGTGTGGGTCGCCACCCCGGAGAGCCGGGAGAGGATGTTCAGCATCGTCCGCTCGCCGACGAGGAGCGCCTGGGTCGCGCCCGAGACGGTCGCCAGCACGTCGCCGCGCCGGACGCGCGCGCCCTCGGGGACGGCTACCTCGACTTCGGGGTGGGCCAGGCCCAGCCGCGACGCCACCTCGTCGAACACCAGGGCCACCACCGGAAGCCCGGCGACCACGCCGTCGGCCCGCACCACCACGTCGGCTGTGGCGGTGGCCTCGGGGCTGAAGGTCGCCAGGGTGGTCACGTCCAGGCTGTCGGGCCCGAGGTCCTCGTCGAGGGCGGTCCGGACGAGGGCCGCCGCCTCCCCCTCGGGGAAGGCGAGGTCTTCAGCACCGCGGAGGTCGGTCATGACAGGTCCTGAGGGGGCACGGGGTGGAAGGTCGTGGTGACGCTGCCGTCGGGGTGTCTCTCCGTGTGGGTGTGGCCCTGCCAGTGGTCGTCGTCCCGCTCGGGGAAGTCCGAGCGGAGGTGGCCGCCGCGGGTCTCCTGCCGCAGCGCGGCCATCAGGGTCAGCAGCTGCCCGATGTGCAGGAGGTTGGTGGTCTCCCACGAGGCCGGGCCCGGCTCCGAGCCCCGCGCTGAGCGGGCGAGCTCCTCCAGAGCGCGTGCGGTGGCTGCCAGTGAGGCGTCGGATCGCACCGCACCCGCCCCCCGGGTCATCGCGTGCTGCACGGCCAGCCGCTGCGAGGCGTCGAGCAGCGACGCTGGCCCGGCCGACTCGGACGGCGACGCCATCGCCAGCTCCCCCGCCCCGATCCGCTCGGTGATGTCGTCGGCGATGCGGTGCGCGAACACGAGCCCCTCCAGCAGCGAGTTGGAGGCGAGCCGGTTGGCACCGTGGACCCCTGTGCACGAGACCTCACCGCAGGCGTAGAGCCCGTCGAGCGAGGATCGGCCGTCGAGGTCGGTGCGGATCCCGCCCGAGGCGTAGTGCTGGGCCGGCGCAACGGGGAGCAGGTCGGTCGCCGGGTCGAAGCCGAGCTCGCGGCACCGGGCCATGATGGAGGGGAAGCGCTCCTCGAGGAAGGTCCGGCCGAGGTGCCGTGCGTCGAGGAAGACGTGGTCCTCCCCGGTGAGCCGCATACGGTCCACGATGGCGCGGGCCACCACGTCGCGCGGTGCGAGGTCGGCCTGGGGGTGCAGCCCTTCCATGAACCGCACCCCGTCGCGGTCGACGAGGAAGGCGCCCTCGCCCCGGACCGCCTCGGAGATGAGCGGCTGCTGGCCGGTGCTGCCCTCCCCCAGCCAGAGCACGGTCGGGTGGAACTGCACGAACTCCAGGTCGGCCATGACGGCACCGGCGCGAAGGGCGGCCGCCATGCCGTCGCCGGTGGCGACCGAGGGGTTGGTCGTGGCGGAGTAGACCTGCCCGAGGCCGCCCGTCGCCAGCACCACGGCGCGGGCGTGGGCGGCCCCCACCCCGTCGATCTGCCCCTCCCCGATCACGTGCAGCGTGACGCCGCAGACCTGGCCCTGCGCGCCCTGGAGGAGGTCGACCACCAGGGCGTGCTCGATGACCTCGATGCCCGGGTCCTGGCGGACCGCCTCGAGGGCGGCGATGAGGGCCCGCGAGATCTCCTTGCCCGTGGCGTCGCCACCGGCGTGGGCGATGCGGTCGCGCCGGTGGCCACCCTCGCGGGTGAGCTTGAGCTCGCCCTCGGCGTCGAGGTCGAACTCGGCCCCCAGCCCGACCAGCTCGCGCACGCGGGCCGGGCCCTCGTTGACCAGGGCCGTCACGGCGGGCACGTCGCAGACCCCGACGCCCGCGACGAGGGTGTCGTGCAGGTGCTCCGCGGGGGAGTCGCCCGGGTGGAGGGCGGCAGCGATCCCGCCCTGGGCCCACAGGGTCGACCCGGCGCTGAGCACCGTCTTGGTGACGAGGAGCACGCGGTCGACGCGCTTGCGCAGCCGCAGCGCTGTGGTGAGCCCCGCGATGCCCGAGCCCGCGACGATGACGTCGGCAGAGACGGTCCAGCCCGGACCGGGGGCCGCGAGACGGGCAGGCAGGCGCAGGTCGTGGCGCTGCGCTCGCTCACCGGGTGTGGCGAACGGGCTGCTGCTGTTGCGCTCCATGGCGCTCCTACTCGGCGGACGGCTGCTCGGCGTGCACGTCGGAGAAGACCTCCAGCGCGCCTCCCCCGGGGCCGACCCGAACGGGGGTGTTGTCGATCAGCCGGGTCGTGCCGACCCTGCCGGCGACGGCAAGCAGCGCCTCGCCGCGGTACCACTCGGGCACGTCCTCGAGGGTGGTCGGGTGCACGAGCACCAGGTAGTCGACCAGGGCCAGCGGCTCGGCCACGAGCACGGCCCTCGCGGCGCGGCGGATCGCCGACGGACCCTCGGCTGCCGCCTCGGCACCGGCGTGCAGAGCCCGCGAGAGGCACAGCGCCACCTCCCGGTCCGACGCGGTGAGGTAGGTGTTGCGCGAGCTCATGGCAAGCCCGTCGGACTCGCGCACGGTCGGGACGGAGACGACATCGACCGGGAAGTCGAGGTCGCGCACCATGCGCCGGATGAGCAGCAGCTGCTGGGCGTCCTTCTGGCCGTAGTAGGCGCTGTCGGCCCGGGTGAGCTGCATGAGCTTGGCGACGACTGTCAGCATCCCGTCGAAGTGGCCGGGGCGGGCCTGGCCTTCGAGGACGTTGCCCAGGGGCCCGGCCGAGATGCGCACGCCGGGGTCCCCGTCGGGGTAGACGACGTCAGGGGTGGGCGCGAAGACCACGTCGACGCCAGCCGCCCGGCAGATCTCGAGGTCGGCGTCGAAGGTGCGCGGGTAGCGCGACAGGTCCTCCCTCGGCCCGAACTGGAGCGGGTTGAGGAAGATCGTCACCAGCACGTGCGCCGCGCGACGCCGTGCCGTGCGGATCAGGGTCGCGTGCCCCTCGTGCAGGGCGCCCATGGTCATGACCACGGCGACGTCGCCACCGGTCAGCGCGGCCCGCGCGGTGGCCAGCTCCTCGCGGGTGCGGACCACCACAGGTCGGTCGCCGGGCGTCGTCTCCGCCGCAGCGGCCGTGCTCACGTCGCTCACCCTCACTCCTGCACTCCTCGGTTGTCACTCGCCAGGATGTCCAGCAGCGGCTCTGCGGCGGCTGGCCGCAGACGCCCACTGGCCAGCGCCCGCTCGGCCGTGGCCCGGGCCAGGGCCACGTACGTCGGCCGGATGTCGGGCGAGAGCCTCTCCAGCTGGCGCAGGTGCTCGGCCACGGTACCGACATCACCACGGGCAACGGGCCCCGTGAGAGCGGCATCACCGGCGCGCAGGCTGTTGTCGAGGGCGGCACCCACGAGGGGGCCGAGCAGCCGGTGCGGGCGCTCGACCCCGGCCGCACGCAGCGCCTCCAGGGACTGGGCGATCAGCGTCACCAGGTGGTTCGCGCCATGGGCCAGGGCAGCGTGGTAGAGCGGGCGGTCGGCCTCCTCGACCCAGACGGGCTCCGCCCCCACCTCGAGCACGAGCGCCTCCGCCACGGCGCGCAGCGGCTCCGGCGCCGTCACCCCGAAGCAGCAGTCGGCCAGCCGGCTGACGTCCATGGCCGTCCCGGTGAAGGTCATGGCCGGGTGCAGGGCCAGACCCAGCACGTGCTGGTCGAGGGCGGGCTCGAAGACGGCCAGGCCGTGCCGTCCCGAGGTGTGCACGACCAGCTGCCCGGCCTGCCACGCGCGGGTGGCGCTCAGCCCGGCGACCAGTGCCTCGAGCGCGTCGTCGGGAACGGCGAGCACGAGCAGCTCGGCACGGGCGACGACCTCGGCGACGGGCAGCACGGGTATGCCGGGGAGCAGGTCCGCGGCCCGCGCCCGTGACGCCTCGCTCACGGCCGAGACAGCCACCACCTGGTGGCCCGCCTGCTGGAGCGCGGCCCCGAGGACCGCTCCCACGCGTCCGGCACCGACGACACCGACCTGGAGGCGGGCCGGGCGCTCATCCGGGGAAGTCACGACGTGCACGCTATCGCGGTAGGCGCCGCGCTCGGGGACGGTCGCATCTCGCTGGACCGCCGGACGCCATACCGCGCGCCATCACGGCTACCGTGAGCGTCGTGGGTGGGATCACGTGGCGGGAGGCCTGGCAGCGGGCGCTCTACGGCGTCAACGGGTTCTACCGCGCACCCATCGGCCCTGCCGGGCACTTCACGACCGCGACCCACGGCCCGCTCGGACCCGTCCTCGCGGGAGGCCTGCTCCAGCTCGCCGCCGATGAGGGGTGCCGCCAGATCGTCGACATCGGCTGCGGCCGGGGTGAGCTGCTCTCCCACGTCCGCCGTCTCGACAGCGAGGTCGCGCTGACGGGGGTCGACGTGGTCGAGCGGCCCGCGCACCTGGCGGCCGACATCGGCTGGATGAGCTCGCCCGGCGGGCAGGCGCTGCCCGCCGGCCTGGTCGACCTGGAGGGCGCGCTCGTGGTGGCCCACGAGTGGCTCGACGTCGTGCCCTGCTCCATCGCGGAGGTGGACGACGCCGGGCAGCTGCGCCTGGTCATGGTCGAGCCTGCCACTGGGGACGAGACCCTGGGTGAGCGTGTCAGCGAGGAGGAGGCGGAGTGGGCGGCCCACCACTGGCCCGGCGCCGCGCCCGGGACACGCGTCGAGATCGGCTTGGCGCGCGACCAGGCCTGGGCCGGCCTGCTCGAGCGGGTGCGCAGCGGCGTGGCCGTGGCCATCGACTACGGGCACCGCGGCGGTGAGCGGCCGCGCGAGGGCACCCTCACGGCATACCGGGAGGGGTCTGTGGTCGCGCCCGTCCCCGACGGGAGCTGCGACCTCACGGCCCACGTCGCCATGGACAGCCTCGACCACGACGAGCTCGTCGACCAGCGAACGGCCTTGCGCGGGCTGGGGGTCCACGTCGGCACCCCGCCCCTGGAGCTGGCCACCACGCGTCCGCAGGCCTACCTGGAGGCCCTGTCGTACTCCTCGGCCGCAGCGTCGCTGACTGCCCGGGGCGGCTTCGGCGACTTCTGGTGGGCGCTCAAGCGGCTGGGCTGACCACGAGGCGCTCGAAGCCCCGCAGCACGAAGGTGGGACGCCGCTGCGCCTGCACCACGTCCAGGTCCGGGAACCGGCGCAGCAATGTCCGCAGGGCGATCTGCAGCTCCAGCCGGGCCAGCGGTGCGCCGATGCAGAAGTGGATGCCGGCGCCGAACGCCAGGTGTGGGTTGGGCTCCCGGGTGGGGTCGAAGCGGTCGGGGGCGGCGAAGACAGCCGGGTCGCGGTTCGCGGCGCCCAGGAGGGCGGCCACCTTCTCGCCCGGTTCGAGGTGGATGCCGGCAACGTCGGCGGGCTCCTTGGCCGTCCGCTCGAACAGGTGCAGCGGGGAGTCGTGGCGCAGGAACTCCTCCGCGAGGCGTGCCACCGCACCGGAATCCTCCACGTCCACCGCGGGCCGGGGGTTGGTGGTGAGCCACGAGTGCAGGCCGTTGCCGAACCCGTTGACGCTGGCCTCGTGCCCCGCGTTGAGGAGCAGCACGGCCGTTGCCACGAGCTCGCGGGCCGAGAGCCGGTCGCTGCCGTCGCGGGCCTGGACGAGGTCGGTGAGCAGGTCCTCGCCGGGGTGGCGCGCCCGATCGCCGGCCAGCTCCTCGACGAAGGCGGCGAAGTCGGCACTGGCCGTGCGTGCCTGCGCCTCCTGCTCAGGGGTGTGGTCGACCTCGTACATCTTCACGATCGCCTGCGACCACGGCCGCAGCGGCGCCTGGTCGCGCTCGGGGACGCCCAGCAGCTCGGCGATGACGAGGACAGGCAGCGGCTCGGCATACCCGGCCAGAACGTCGAAGGGCTCGGTGCTGCCATCCGGGGCGGCCTGGTCGAGGAGGGCGCCCGCCAGCTGCTCGATCCTCGGCGCCAGCCGGGCGACGTGCCCGCGGCCGAACGCGCCCGCGACCAGCCGGCGCAGCCGCGTGTGCTTGGGCGGCTCGCTGTCGAGGATGGAGTCGGCGTGCAGCCAGTTGAACGTCTCCCAGTCGTGCTCCGGGGTCCGGGGGCGGAACACCCGGCCGAGCCGGCGGTCGCGCAGGACGGCGCCGCTGGCCTCGTGGCTGGTGGCCACCCACAGGTTCAGGCCGCTGTGCCAGGCCACTGGTGCGACGGCGCGCAGCCGGGCCAGGTGCGGGTAGGGGTCGGCGACCACGGCAGGATCGGCGAGGTCGAGGAAGTCGGCGGCGTCGACGGCCGAGGCGGCAGCTCCGGTGGGCACTCTCGCACCCTGCCCGACGCGCACCGGTTTTGTCAGGCAGATGCCGCCGGGCAGACTGGAGCGCTGCCGCAGAGCGAAAGGACCCCCGTCCCCATGAAGAACCAGCAGATCGCTGCTGCGCTGTGCGCGGTCTCCGCCCTCACGCTGACGGCCTGCGGCGGGTCGGGCGGCCCCGGTGGCCCGGTGACCGTCACGGTGACGCCGACGGTGACCGCCGGCTCCGCGAACGGCCCCTCCGCCCCGAAGACCGCCGCGACCTCTGCCGCCGCCACGAGCGACGTCACCGGCCGCGGCTATGACTTCGGGACCGTCACCCGGCTGGGGAAGGTGGGCGGCACCGAGGTCATCACGCTCGACCGGTGGACCTTCAAGGGCATCGACGACAAGAAGCTCGCCGACAACGGGGTGCCCCTGGCCCCGTTCAAGGGCTCGCCCTTCGAGAACCAGAACAGCAAGCTGACCTACGACATCCCCGTCGCCGAGGACGCCCGGATCCTCTACCACCACTGCGTCGCCGCGGACGAGCCGCAGCAGACCCGGTCGGCCACCACGCGGGAGATCGCCGCTCTGAAGGCCCCCGAGAACCTCGTCCTGGTCCGCCTGGACCACCAGGGCCGCGCCGCCGCGGTGGACAACCTCCCCGGCTGCGCCGGCTGACCCTCCGCCCCGCGGGAGCGGATGCGGCAGGATGGCAGGCATGACCCCCACCGGCGGACAGCGCGAGCTCACCGTCGGCATGGGCGCCGGCGGCCTCGCGACGGCCGACATGGTGCTCAACATCGGCCCCCAGCATCCAGCCACCCATGGCGTGCTGCGGCTGCGCATCGTGGTCGACGGCGAGCGCATCGTGAGCGCCGAGCCCATCGTCGGGTACATGCACCGGGGTGCGGAGAAGCTCTTCGAGGTGCGCGACTACCGCCAGATCGTCGTGCTGGCGAACCGCCACGACTGGCTCTCGGCCTTCGCCAACGAGCTCGGCGTGGTCCTGGGCGTGGAGCGGATGCTCGGGATGGAGGTGCCGGAGCGGGCGGTGTGGGCGCGCACCCTGCTCGCGGAGCTGAACCGCGTCCTCAACCACCTGATGTTCCTCGGCTCCTACCCGCTCGAGCTCGGCGCGATCACCCCGATCTTCTACGCGTTCCGCGAGCGCGAGGAGCTCCAGGCGGTGATGGAGGAGGCGTCCGGCGGCCGGATGCACTACATGTTCAACCGGGTCGGCGGCCTCAAGGAGGACCTGCCCGCCGGCTGGCTGGGCCGGGTCACCCGGGCCATCGCCGCGGTGCGCCACCGCCTGCCCGACCTGGAGTCCCTGATCGTCGGCAACGAGATCCTCGAGGCCCGTACGCGCGGTGTCGGGGTGCTGACCCCGGCGACCATCAAGTCCTACGGCGTCTCCGGCCCCATCGCCCGCGCCTCCGGCGTCGACATGGACCTGCGCCGCGACGAGCCCTACCTCGCGTATGCCGAGCTGTTCGGCCCCGGGGGCCCGGGCCGGGTCGTGACCCGCACCGCCGGCGACTGCCTGGCCCGCCTGGAGGTCCTGCTGGAGCAGGTGCACGTCAGCCTCGACCTCGCTGAGGCCTGCGTCGACCGGCTGCGCTCCCTCCCCCAGGGGCCGGTCAACGTGCGGCTGCCCAAGGTGCTGAAGGTCCCCGAGGGGGACCTGTACACCGCGACGGAGAACCCGCTCGGCTTCAACGGCTACTACCTGGTCTCGCGCGGGGAGAAGACGCCGTGGCGGCTCAAGCTGCGCTCCGCGTCCTTCAACAACATCTCTGTGCTCAGCGAGGTGCTGCCGGGCAACCTGATCGCCGACATGGTCGCGATCCTCGGCTCGATGTTCTTCGTCGTCGGGGACGTCGACAAGTAGGGCTCAGTCCTCCTCGTCGCCCTCGCCGCCGTCGATGCGGCACATCCGCTGGGTCGCCATCCCGGCGGCCGCCAGCAGGACCGCGCCCAGACACAGGCCGAGGAGCCGCCACATCAGGCTCCGGTAGGACGGCAGGTCGATGTCCGGCAGCACCAGCGCCAGCTGGGCCGCGTAGAAGCCGAGCACGCCGGCCCCGGTCAGGGCCGCGGCCTGGGCGAGCACCAGGGTGCGGGCGGCCCGGATCGGGCTGAGCGGCTTGGTCGCCTGGCCGCGCAGGAACCGGCGCACCGGCAGCCCCGCGGCGAACACCAGGGCGGCCATCACCGCGAGCAGCACCGAGGAGATCCACGAGGCCGGCGGCAGCAGCCTCCCGCTGTCGAGGTACAGGCTCCAGCCCATCCACGACAGGCCGCCGAGGACAAGGGTCACCCCCACGAGGTGCCCCAGGCGCAGCCCGCGGCCCTGGTTCACCACGAGTCGTCCAGCAGGTCGCCCTCAGGCCCGGGACGCACGCCGGACGTGTCCATGCCTTCGAGGAGCTCGGCCACCCTGCGGACCTCCCCGTCGACGCGCAGCGCGGCCTCGGGGTCGGCCTGGAGCCAGGGCAGGAGGACGAAGGCGCGCTCGTGGGCCCGCGGGTGGGGCAGGGTCAGGGCCGGGTCGTCCATCTGCACGTCGGTGTTGAAGACCGGGTCGCCGTACTGGATGAGGTCGAGGTCGAGCGTGCGCGGGCCCCAGCGCTCGTCGCGGGTCCGGCCGTGCTCGCGCTCGATGTCGTGCAGGAAGCGCAGCAGCGCCCTCGGCGCCAGCGACGTCGTGCCCACCACGACCGCGTTGAGGTATGCCGGCTGGTCCGGGCCCCCGACCGGGTCGGTCTCGAACACCGGGGAGACGGCCTCGATGTCCATGAGGCCGAACAGCGCGACGGCAGCGTTGTGCAGCGTGTCGACGGACTCGCCGAGGTTCGAGCCGAGGGCGATGACCACCGGGGTCTCACGCTCGCGGCGCAGCCGCACCTGCACATCCGTGAAGGGGTGCCCGACGGGCGCCTGCGGTTTGTGCACCACGACCTCGACGGCCTCGACGAGCGGCCGGGTGAGCACGCTCCTGGCGATCCGCTCGGCGAGCGCCTCGATGAGGTCGAGGGACTCGCCCTCGATCAGGGCGACGATGTCACCGGCCACCTCGGCGTAGTTGACGGTGTCGGCAAGGTCGTCGCTGGCCCCGGCCTGCGAGAGGTCGACCTCC
This sequence comes from Pedococcus sp., assembly GCA_036278335.1. GTDB lineage: Bacteria > Actinomycetota > Actinomycetes > Actinomycetales > Dermatophilaceae > Pedococcus_A. Next base: position 6,736 of record DASULG010000228.1, on the reverse strand, counting down.
ATGACGACGTCGACGACGAACTGCTGGCCCTCGCGCTTCTCGGACTCCAGGACGCCGTGGTACCCCTTGGCGCTCACGCCCTGCAGGACGATCAGGTCCGTCACGGTGCCTCCCCTGTCGCCGCCACGACGCGCATCGCGTCCAGCGTGGACGGCACGTGGTGGACCCGGACCGCCCACACCCCTGCCTGGGCCGCGTACACGGAGGTCGCGGCGGTGGCGACGTCACGCTCGAGCGGCGGCCGGGGCGCGGCACCCTCGGCCACGCCCAGCCTCCCGAGGAACGCCTTGCGCGAGGTGCCCACGAGGACGGGGTAGCCGAGCCCGACGACCTGGTCGAGGTGGCGCAGCAGGCTCCAGTTGTGGGCCGCCAGCTTGGCGAAGCCGAAACCCGGGTCGAGGACGAGGTTCTCCGGGGAGATCCCCTGTGCCTGCAGCTGCTCGGCGCGCGCGGACAGCTCGGCGCACACCTCGCCGGCCACGTCGGCATACACGGCCTTGGACTGCATGTCGCGGCTGTGGCCGCGCCAGTGCATCGCGATGAAGGGCACGGCTGCGGCAGCGGCCACTGCCGCCATCTCGGGGTCGGCCATGCCGCCGCTGACGTCGTTGATGAGCGAGGCGCCTGCCGCGACGGCCTGCGAGGCCACCTCGGCGCGCATGGTGTCGACGGAGACCACGGCCCCGGCGCGGGAGAGCTCCTCGACGACGGGCAGCACGCGGCGCAGCTCCTCCTCGAGGCTGGGCCGGTCGGCGCCGGGACGGGTGGACTCGCCACCCACGTCGAGGATGTCCGCGCCCTGGGCGCTGAGCTCGCGACCGTGCGCGATGGCGGCGTCCGGCTCGAACCACTGACCGCCGTCGCTGAAGGAGTCGGGGGTGACGTTGACGACCCCCATCACGAGCGGCAGCCCGTCGCTGCGCCCGATCACCGCGCCCCTCCGAGCCGGCCCAGCCGCGGCCAGGTCAGGAACGCCTCCGCCTCCAGACCGGCCAGGCCGACACGGGGCAGGTCGGCGGCCGTGGGGTAGACGAGGAAGCGCGTGTGCCACTGCGGCTGGAACTTGGCGTTGAAGCGGTAGAGGCTCTCGATCTGCAGCCACCGGGAGGCGAACACCAGCACCCGCCCCCACGCACGCACGATCGGCCCGGCGCCGAGGCGCTCGCTGCGCTCGAGGGCAGAGCGGAAGGCCGCGAAGTTCAACGACACCCGCTTGATCCCCAGGCTGGGCGCCGCCCGCAGGGCCGCCACGATGAGCAGCTCGTTGACGCCCGCGTCGGCCTCGCTGTCGCGGCGCATGACGTCCAGGGACATGCCGTCCTGACCCCAGGGGACGAACTGGAGGAATGCGCGCACGACCCCATCCTGCCGTGCCGCCACGAACACGCAATCGGCGTCCCCCTTGTCGAGGAGGCGGCCGAGGGCCATGGAGAAGCCGCGCTCGGTGTCCGAGCTGCGCCACGCGGCCGCGTCGACCAGCGCCCGCTTGCGCACGCCCTCGTCGACCTCGCCGACGCGGCTGACCTCGACCACGTAGCCCGCGCGCTCGATGCGGCTGACCATCTGGCGCACGTTGCGCATGTGGCGTCCCTCGAGCGTGAACGCCGTCGCGTCGACGACCGCCTCGTCGCCGAGCTCGAGGGCGGCGAAGCCGGTCTCGCGCACCCACACCGTGCCGGCCTTCTCCGAGCAGCCGAGCACCGCAGGCGTCCAGGCGTGGGCGTCGGCCGTCTCGAGGAACGCCCGCATCGCCCCGGGCCACGCCTCGGGGTCGCCGATCGGGTCGCCACTGGCGAGCATGACCCCCGAGACGACGCGGTAGGCGATCGCCGCCTTCCCCGTCGGGGACCACACCACGCTCTTGTCGTGGCGGAGGTTGAAGTACGCCAGGGAGTCCGGGTGGCGCTCCATCAGCGCGCGCAGGCGCTGCTCGTCGTCCGGCGTCAGCTCCGGGCGCGGCTCCGGGGGCCGCAGGGCGAGGTAGACCGGCGTCAGGAGCGTCATCAGGCCGAGACCGAGAAGGATAGAGCCCACGATGTCGGCGGAACGCTCCGCGGTGAACTGCAGCGGGCCACCAGCACCGACGAAGCCGAGGACGAGCTGGTCTGCGAGGTCGAGCAGGGGGGGCCAGCCGCCGACGATCTCGCCGCGCGCCAACCAGACCGCCAGGGACCCGGCGAGCACGGAGAAGGCCAGGAGGCCCACGAACGCCCGCACCGCCCGCCACCGGGTGGTGGGGTCACCGAGGGCGTCGAAGGAGGAGCGGTAGCGCACGAGCAGGGCCAGGCCGAGGATGGACAGGGCCGCCGACGCGGGCTCGGTCTTGACCACGTGCAGCACGACGGAGATGGCCAGCAGCGCGACGGCAGCCCGCCACGCCCGCACCTTGCGGCGCTTGAGGGAGTGCCCGAGGACGATGAGGAACACGCCGGACACCACGGTGGCGGCGGCCGCCGCGTCGGACAGCGCACCGGGCAGCAGCTCCGTGAGCAGGTGCAGCCGGACCTGCCAGCCGTGCAGCAGACCGGTGAGCAGGTCCACCGCCCCCACGAGGTAGGTGAGGTTGCCGAGCAGGCGCGGAGCCCGCGGTGCGGTGTGGGACTTGGCGGAGGCGTACGGGCGGGCGGGCGACCTGCCGGTCACCGCTTGCCGCCGAGGAGCAGCGACATCGCCTCGGCCCTGGTGGCGGGGTCGCGCAGCTGACCGCGGACCGCCGAGGTGATGGTGCGCGAGCCCGGCTTGCGGACCCCGCGCATGGACATGCACAGGTGCTCGGCCTCGACCACGACGATGACGCCCTGCACGTGGAGGTGCTCGACGAGCGCGTCGGCCACCTGTGTGGTCAGCCGCTCCTGCACCTGCGGGCGGCGTGCGAAGACCTCCACGAGCCGGGCGATCTTCGACAGGCCGGTCACCCGGCCGTCCTTGGCCGGGATGTAGCCGACATGGGCCACGCCGTGGAACGGCACCAGGTGGTGCTCACAGGTGCTGTAGACCTCGATGTCGCGCACGATGATCAGCTCGTCGTGCGCGACGTCGAACGTCACGGACAGGACGTCGGCGGGGTCCATCCGCAGGCCGGCGAAGGTCTCCGCGTAGGCCCGGGCGACCCGCCGGGGGGTGTCGAGCAGCCCTTCGCGGTCGGGGTCCTCCCCGACCGCGATGAGCAGCTCCCGGACGGCAGCCTCGGCGCGCGAGAAGTCGATCGCGTTGCTCGCGCCGGCGGCGTCGCCCTCGGCCTCAGTGCGAGTCGGGGTCGACATGGCCGCTTTCGGGGACCTCGATGACCTTCGTGGGCGGGTGCTCTTCCTTGTGCGGGTAGGCCCCGGCCTGAGCCGCCTCGTCGATCGCGTCCGCCGTCGCCCGGTTCCCGTCGGCGCTCTGGGCGCCGCCGTTCGCCGCCGCCCGCTCGGCCGGGGTCATCACCGGCGGCTGGTCGGACAGGAAGCGGGTCTCGCTGGAGAGCCACGTCGGGCGCAGCGGGCGCTTCTTGACCGGCTCGAAGAGCGCGGCGAGCTCCTTGGCGTTCAGCGTCTCGTGCTCGAGCAGGTCGAGGACGAGGCGGTCGAGGACGGCGCGGTTGTCGTTGATGACGTGCCAGGCCTCGTCGTGGGCGCTGTCGATGAGGCGGCGGACCTCCTCGTCGACGACGCTGGCGACGTCCTCGCTGTAGTCGCGCTGGTGCCCCATGTCGCGGCCGAGGAAGACCTCGCCCTGGGACTGCCCGAGCTTGATGGCCCCCACCCGCTCGCTCATGCCGTACTCGGTGACCATCTTGCGGGCCATCGCGGTGGCCTTCTCGATGTCGTTGGCGGCCCCGGTGGTGGGGTCGTGGAAGATGACCTCCTCCGCGACGCGGCCGCCGAGGGCGTACGCGAGCTGGTCGAGGATCTCGTTGCGGGTGGTCGAGTACTTGTCGTCGGTCGGCATGACCATCGTGTAGCCGAGGGCCCGGCCGCGCGGCAGGATCGTCACCTTGGTGACGGGGTCGGTGTGGTTCATCGCCGCGGCAACCAGGGCGTGGCCGCCCTCGTGGTATGCCGTGATCTTGCGCTCCTTGGCCGACATGATCCGGGTGCGCTTCTGCGGGCCCGCGATGACGCGGTCGATGGCCTCGTCGAGGGCCGCGTCGTCGATGAGCTTCTTGTCGCTGCGCGCGGTGAGCAGCGCCGCCTCGTTGAGGACGTTGGCGAGGTCGGCACCGGTGAAGCCCGGGGTGCGGCGCGCGACGGCGAGCAGGTCGACACCGGTCGACATGGGCTTGCCCTGCGAGTGCACCTCGAGGATCCGGTGGCGGCCGATCATGTCGGGCGCGTCGACGGCGATCTGGCGGTCGAAGCGGCCCGGGCGCAGCAGCGCGGGGTCGAGGATGTCGGGCCGGTTGGTGGCGGCGATCAGGATGACGTTGGTCTTGACGTCGAAGCCGTCCATCTCCACCAGCAGCTGGTTGAGGGTCTGCTCGCGCTCGTCGTGGCCGCCGCCGAGGCCGGCACCGCGGTGGCGGCCCACGGCGTCGATCTCGTCGACGAAGACGATGGCCGGCGCGTTGGCCTTGGCCTGCTCGAACAGGTCCCGGACGCGGGAGGCGCCGACACCGACGAACATCTCGACGAAGTCCGAGCCGGAGATCGAGTAGAACGGCACGCCCGCCTCGCCGGCCACCGCGCGGGCCAGCAGGGTCTTGCCCGTGCCGGGCGGGCCGTAGAGCAGCACGCCCTTGGGGATCTTGGCGCCGACCGCCAGGAACTTGGCGGGCTCGGCGAGGAACTCCTTGATCTCGTGGAGCTCTTCGACGGCCTCGTCCGCACCGGCCACGTCCGCGAAGGTCACCTTCGGGGTGTCCTTGGTGGCGAGCTTGGCCTTGGACTTGCCGAACTGCATGACGCGGGAGCCGCCGCCCTGCATCTGGGACATCAGGAACCAGAAGAGGCCCAGCAGGATGATGATCGGCAGCAGCGACCCGAGCAGGGCCAGGACCGGGTTGGTGTCCTTGATCTCGTCGGTGTAGCCGCCGGGGGGCGGGTTGTCGGCGAGCAGCTTGATGATCTCCGGACCGCGGGCGTCGACGTACTGCGCGCGCACCTTCGTGGCGTTCTTGACGGAGTCGCCGTCGGAGTACGTCTGCCCGGACTTCAGGTCGATGTCGATGACCTCGTTGTTGGTCAGCTTGACCGACTGGGCCTTGTCCTCGGAGATGAGCTTCTCGGCGGCCGAGGTGTCGATGCGGGTGTACCCGCCCCCGTCGCTGAAGGAGAACACCATGAGGGTGGTGGCGACCACCACGATGACCCAGAACAGCGGAGTCTTGAGAATGCGCTTGAAATCCATGTGTGTGCGGGGCCTGACGTCCCCGAGCCTCCTGCTCGATCAGCGAACGCGCCGCGGTCCCGGCGGAACACGACGATTAGACGACGGTACACCGGCGGGACCGCCGTCTGTGCTGCTCAACGCTGCAATTGCCGACGGTGTTCCGGCGGGCCCCGCAGCCCCCTGCGGCCGGGTGCCGATTCAGGAGTACACGTGCGGGGCGAGCGTGCCCACGACGCGCAGGTTGCGGTACTTCTCGGCGTAGTCGAGCCCGTAGCCGACGACGAACTCGTTGGGGATGTCGAACCCCACGAACTTGACGTCGATCGCGACCTTGGCGGCATCCGGCTTGCGCAGCAGCGTGCAGATCTCGACCGAGGCCGGCGCGCGCGACTCGAGGTTCGACTTGATCCACGACAGGGTCAGGCCCGAGTCGACGATGTCCTCGACGATCAGCACGTGCTTGCCGGTGATGTCGGTGTCGAGGTCCTTGAGGATGCGCACCACGCCCGAGGACTTGGTGCCCGAGCCGTAGGACGAGACCGCCATCCAGTCGACCGGGGCGGTGCCGGGCAACGCGCGGGAGAGGTCCGCCATCACCATCACGGCGCCCTTGAGGACACCGACGAGCAGCAGGTCCTTGCCCTCGTACTCGGCCCAGATCTCCTTGGCGAGCTCCTCGAGCTTGGCGAGGATCGCCTCCTCGGTGATGAGCACCTTCTCGAGGTCTGCTCCCATGTGGGCAGCGTCCACGTTCAACTCCTGACAGCGTCGGGTACACATCGGCGTTAGCCCTGCCATTCAACCCGAGGCGCGGCGGTGATGGACACCCGGTCACCGGATCGCCTCACGGCGATGCCCCCGGGCACGCTGACCGGGCCCTGCCCGTGCCACTCGCACACGAGCGCGTCGCACGCCTCGACGTGGACGAACGACAACGCACCTGCGGGGGCGCCCGCGGCAGTCAGGAGCAGTCGCCACAGCCTGGTCCGGACCGCGCGGGGGACGGCCTGGAGGTCCGTGGCGAGGTAGGGCGCCTCCCCCAGGCGCTCCCTGGCCGCGGCCGCCTCGGCGTCGAGGTGGTCCGCGTCCTCCCGGAGCTGGTCGGCCGTGCGGGCCAGGGCTGCGGCCACGCCGGGGCCGAGCTCCGCCTCCAGAGCCGCGAGCAGCGAGCGGGCCCGGACCCGGGCGTATGCCGGGTCGGCATTGTGCGGGTCCTCCCACGGCCGCAGTCCACTGGCCGCGGCCGCCGCGGCCGTCTGCGACCGGGAGAGCCCGAGGAGGGGACGGGCGTAGCGGCCCCGCCGGGCCGGCATACCGGAGAGTGAGCGGGCGCCGGATCCGCGGGCCAGGCCCAGCAGCACCCCCTCGGCCTGGTCGTCCCGGGTGTGGCCGAGGAGCACGAGCTCGGCGCCCAGGTGCTCGGCAG
>DASULG010000227.1:0-13375 GCA_036278335.1 Pedococcus sp. | reverse complement strand
TCCGGCACGCCTCGCTCCCGGCAGCTGGTATGCCCTCCCGCAGAGCCCCCAGCTGTTCAAGCAGCTGCTCATGGTCGCGGGCATGGAGCGCTACTACCAGATCGCCCGCTGTTACCGTGACGAGGACTTCCGCGCCGACCGTCAGCCGGAGTTCACCCAGCTCGACATCGAGATGTCGTTCGTCGAGCAGGACGACGTCCTCGAGCTGAGCGAGGCGGTCGTCAAGGCCCTGTGGGAGCTGGTCGACGTCGACCTCAAGACGCCCTTCGAGCGGATGACCTACCTCGAGGCCATGCGGCGGTTCGGCACGGACAAGCCGGACCTGCGTTTCGGCAACGAGCTGGTCGAGTGCACCGACTTCTTCAGCAACACCACGTTCCGGGTCTTCCAGCAGGAGTACGTCGGCGCAGTCGTCATGCCCGGCGGCGCCTCGCAGCCGCGCAAGCAGCTGGACGCCTGGCAGGAGTGGGCCAAGCAGCGCGGTGCGAAGGGTCTGGCGTACGTCCTGGTCCAGGAGGACGGCACCCTCGGCGGCCCGGTGGCCAAGAACCTCACCGAGGCCGAGCGCGAGGGCCTGGCCGCCCACGTCGGCGCCTCCGCCGGCGACGCCATCTTCTTCGCCGCCGGCCCCACCAAGGCCTCGCGCGCCCTGCTGGGCGCGGCGCGGCTCGAGATCGGCCGGCGCTGCAACCTCATCGACGAGGACGCCTGGTCCTTCCTGTGGGTGCTCGACGCCCCGCTGTTCGAGCCCACCGCCGACGCGACCGCATCGGGTGACGTCGCCCTCGGCTACAGCGCCTGGACCGCGGTGCACCACGCCTTCACGTCGCCGAAGAAGGAGTTCGAGGACACCTTCGACACCGACCCCGGCTCGGCGCTCGCGTACGCCTACGACATGGTCTGCAACGGCAACGAGATCGGCGGCGGGTCCATCCGTATCCACCGCCGCGACATCCAGCAGCGGGTCTTCCAGGTCATGGGTCTCTCGCAGGAGGAGGCGCAGGAGAAGTTCGGCTTCCTCCTCGACGCCTTCGCGTTCGGCGCCCCGCCGCACGGCGGGATCGCCTTCGGCTGGGACCGCATCGTGGCCCTGCTGGCAGGCTCGGAGTCGATCCGCGACGTCATCGCCTTCCCGAAGTCCGGTGGCGGCTTCGACCCGCTGACGGCCGCGCCCGCGCCGATCACCCCGGAGCAGCGCAAGGAGGCCGGCGTCGACGCCAAGCCCGAGCCGCGCGAGGGCACCGCGCCGCAGGGGGCTCCCGAGGTCAGCCCGAAACAGAGCTGAGGCGCTACGCCAAACACCTGATCAGCCCGCGACCCCCCGGTGCCACGCTCAGTGGTCCGGGGGGGTCGGTGGTTCCAGGAGGCGGTCATGGCAACACTGCACATCGAGCACGCCATCACCGACTACCCGACGTGGAAGGCGGCCTTCGACCGCTTCTCCGACCGGCGCGCCGAGGCCGGGGTCACGGCATACCGGATCCACCAGCCAGCGGACGACCCGGCCTACGTGGTCCTCCAGCTCGACTTCGCCACCGTCGGGCAGGCGCGGGCGTTCCTGGACTTCCTCGAGACACGGGTCTGGTCGGTGCCGGCGAGCTCACCGGGTCTCTCCGGGAGCCCCAGGACCCGCATCCTGGTAGCAGCCCCGCAGCCGGACGACGGGGGCGATGGGTCCTCCTGAGATGCCGGACGATGGCGGTGTGCCGACCCGGACCACGCGAGCGCCCGACGACGTCCTCGCGCACCTGCGCCGCGCGCGCGACCTCGCCGACCGGGAGTATGCGCAGCCGCTCGACCTCGGGGGGCTCGCAGCCGCGGCAGGCCTGTCGAAGTACCACTTCCTGCGGCTCTTCAGTGCGACGTATGGCCTCACCCCGGCCGAGTACGTCTCCCAGCGGCGGATCGAGCGAGCCCAGGACCTCCTACGCGCGACGAACCTCACCGTCACCGAGGTGTGCCACGCGGTGGGCTTCTCCAGCCTCGGCTCGTTCAGCAGCCGGTTCCGGGCGCTGGTGGGGGAGAGCCCGCGCGCCTTCCAAGCCCGGTATGCCGCCGCCGGTGCGCCGCACATCCCCGGTTGCTTCGTGTTCATGTGGGGGCTGGCGGAGCGCTCCGCAACCGAGGAGAAGCCAGGGGAGCGGCTGCCGCTCTAGCGTTGGCCACATGATCACCAACATCTCGATCGTCAGCGTCTTCGTGAAGGACATCGACGAGTCCAAGAAGTTCTACACCGACGTCCTCGGCTTCCACGAGAAGGACGACATCACCCTCGGCGACGGCTACCGCTGGTGCACCGTGGTCCACCCCAGCCAGCCCGAGCTCCAGGTCAGCCTCGCCGTCCCCGGGCCGCCGCACTCGCCCGAGCTGGTGCAGGCCATGAAGCGGGCCCTGGATGACGGGACCATGCACGGGCTGGGGCTGAACGTCGACGACTGCCAGGCGACGTACCAGGAGCTCAGCGCCAAAGGGGTCGAGTTCCTGCAGCCGCCGTCACAGCGGCCCTATGGCACCGAGGCCGTGTGCCGCGACAACTCGGGCAACTGGCTCGTCCTCGTCCAGCCCAGCGCCGGGTACACGGAGGCGGACTTCGCGTAGCCGCCGTTCTCAGCCCTGCTCCTCCGGACCGAGCGGGACCCGGCCCTGGCCGCTGCCCGCGGCGTCCTTGAGCTCGACGAAGATCACGTGCGTCTCGGTGTCGCCGATGTTCTCGCCGCTGTGCTCCTGCGCCGGCAGCCAGCCCACGGCGCCGGCGCGGAGCTGCACCTCGCGTTCCGCGCCCTCGCTGCGCAGCCTCCGGGCGAAGGACGAGAGCGTGTACATGACGCTGTCGGGGTGGGCGTGCGGCGTCGTGCGGTCGCCGGGCTGGTCGCGGTACTCGAGGACGCGCACGCGGTCGTTCTCGAACACCACGGTGTAGAGGTCGCGGTTGCTGACGACGGGGTCTGGGCTGTCCATGGGGTGACGCTACGCGGGGCCGGGCGGGCGTAGCGCCCAAACGCCGCAGGACGCGCCCCCGCACCGCGCGCCCCGCCGCCGCCGGGACGGCCGCGGGGCGCCTCAGCTGGTCGGGGTGACGGGGGACGTGGCCAGCCGCCGACTCGACCACAGGTGGTCGCCGGTGTAGCCGAGGCCGTGGTAGACCCGGCGGGCCACGGCGTTGTCCGAGTACATGCCCAGGGTGCACACGCCGGCCTCCGCGATGGCCTTCCGGGTCAGGTGTGCCGTGACGGCCAGACCCAGCCCGCGTCCCCGCTCCCGGGGGAGGACGGCGATCCCGGTCAGGATCGGGTAGCCGGCCACGTTGCGCTCACGCAGACCGCAGGCGACCAGCTGGCCCCTGGCGTCGCGCGCCCCAACCCAGTACTGGTCGGCGAGCTCGAAGGGCCGTGCGTCCGTGCGGGGGTTCGCCTCTGCCAGGAGGGCGCTGACGTCGGCCCGCTCCGCCTCGTCGAGGGGAGTGAGGCGGTCCTCGGCGGGCACCCGCGGGGGCGCCTCCTCGGCATACATCCACTCCCAGTCGTTGCCCTCGCCGAGCGGGAGGTGAGAACCGACCGTTGCAAGGGATCCGCGCGAGACCGTCACGTGGGCGAGGTGGGCGGGGTGCCGTTCCTGGTCGGGCAGGGCGCGGACCAGGCGCCCGGCGTCGTCCGGGGGCCCCATGACCAGCAGGCCGAGCCGTCGTGTGTGGGTCTTGCGGGGGAGCGCGATGGCGTGCCCCAGGGCGTAGCCGGGCTGCTCGAGCGTCTGCGGGATGTCGAGGCGGATGAACGCATCGCCGCCCGAGGCCTCGAGGAGGTCGCCGTGGGAGGCGAGCTCGCGCAGGCTCACTCGGTGATCCCGAAGCGCTCGTGCCACCGGCGCAGCCGGCGCGGCGCCCACCAGTTCCAGTCGCCGAGCACCGCCATGGTTGCGGGCACCAGCAGCATGCGCACCAGCGTGGCGTCGACCAGGACGGCCACGGCCAGCCCCACCCCGGTCTGCTTGATGACGAGGAGCTGGCCGGCGACGAAGCCGGAGAAGACGATGACCACCAGCAGGGCGGCCGAGGTGATGATGCGTCCGGAGCGCTGCAGGCCCATGACGACGGCGTCGTCGTTGCTGTAGCCCCGCTCGTGGAGCTCGACGATCCGCGACAGCAGGAAGACCTCGTAGTCCATCGACAGGCCGAACCCGAACGCCAGGATGAGCAGGGGAATCATCGACTCGACGGCGCCGACGGACTGGAAGTGGAGCAGACCCTCGAGGTGGCCCTGCTGGAAGACCCACACCACGACGCCGAGGCTGGCCCCGAGGGAGACGACGTTGAGGAGCAGTGCCTTGATGGGGAGGACGACCGAGCCGGTCATGAGGAAGAGCAGCACCAGGGTGGCCAGCGCCACCAGGAGGAACGCCGGGATCGCCCGCTCCAGCATCGAGTCGGTGAAGTCCTGCAGCCCCGAGGCCTGGCCCACCACGTAGGTGGGGAAGTCGGGGCGGTCTGCCTTCAGCAGGCGCACCATCTCGCGGGCGTCCTCGCCCAGCGGGCCGCCGGGAACGTCGACGCCGATGGCGCTGAGGCTGTCGCTGATGCGCTCGGGAACCCCGGTCACCTTCTGCCCGTGCAGCTCGGGAAGGGCGGCGGCATACGCGGCGGCCCGCTCCGGGCTCGTCCGGGCCACGACCCGCAGGTCGGGGCCGTTGATCGTGGGGTAGTGCCTCGCGAGGTCGGTGAAGAAGACCCGCTGCGCAGCGTTCTTGGGCAGCAGCTGGGCGCCCGAGGAGGTCATGCGCAGGCCCAGGGCGGGCAGCGCCAGGAAGACGAGGAGGGCCAGCACGCCCACGATGATGGGGATGGGGCGATCGTGGACCCAGGTGGCCAGGCGTGAGAAGACACCGTGCTCGGGAGCCTGCTCGGTGCCCTTGCGCAGCAGCCGCCGAGCGCCCAGCGCTGCCAGCGCCGGCACCAGGGTCACGGCCACGAGGATCGCGACCAGGACCACCGAGAGCCCGGCGGAGCCGATGGCCTTCATGATCGGCGCCTCGAACACCAGCAGGCCGCCGAGGGAGATCGCCACGGTCAGGCCCGAGAAGATGACGGTCCGCCCCGCCGAGTCGACAGTGCGCGCGGTCGCCTCCACGATCTGCTCTCGGGTGATCTCGTGCGCGGGGATCCCCTGGGCGCGGGCCCGCAGCTCCTCGCGGAACCGGCTCACCGTCAGCAGGCCGTAGTCGATGCAGAGGCCGAGCCCGAGGACGGTGACAACGTTGACGACGGTGGCGTCCAGGTCGATCAGGTAGGAGAAGGCGAGCAGCGAGGCCAGGGCGCCCGCGATCGAGGCGATCGCCCCGATGAGCGGCATGCCGGCGGCCACGAACCCGCCGAAGACGATGACCATCAGCAGGAAGCTGACCGGCAGCGCGATGCCCTCGCCGATCCGCAGGTCCTCCTCGACCTGCCCGGTGATGGCGGAGATGAGCTCGCTGAGGCCGCCGGTCTGGCCCTTCGCCCCGGGCATGGCGCTCAGCATGGCGTCGAACTCGCGGTCCACCGCTGTGCGCGCGCGCTTTCCCTGCTCGCTCGTGAGCCTGGGGTCGAGCGTGACCACCGTGACGAACCCGTCGGACGTGGGGCTCTCGTCCTTGAAGAGCACGGCAGCCTGCGGGCTGCGAAGGCCCCCGGGCACGACGTAGGGCATGGCGATGCCCTCCACGCCGCTGATGCCCGTGATCCGCCGTGCGGCCGCGGCCGCGGCCCGCGCCACGGCGGGGGAGTCGGCCTTCACGCCGCTGACCTGGAGCATGTAGCGCGTCGTCGCCGCCTCGCCCGCGTCGACCAGCAGGTCCCTCCCATTGAGGTTCTCGCCGCTCACCGAGGGCTCACCGGACTTCAGCCGGTCGAACAGGGACTCCTGGGTGAAGACGCCCAGCGCGCTCCCGAAGGCCGCGACCACCGCGAGCAGCCACACGGCCGACACGACCAGCGGGTGACGGGCGACGAATGCGCCCAGGTGGGAGAGGGTCGATCGACGCCGGTCGGGGTGATGGTCGGTCACGGGGGATAGCCTGCCACCCGTGGGACTGAGCGCTGACGACGACCTGTTCGCCGCCTCGACGGCCGAGCGGAGCCGGGGCGACGGCGCCTCCGACGCGTTGTTGCCCCCGCTTGCCGTGCGCATGCGGCCGCGCTCGCTCGAGGAGGTCCGGGGGCAGGCCGGCGTGCTGCGCGCGGGCAGCCCGCTGCGCCGGCTGATCGAGGGGTCCGGGGGCGCCGCAGGCCCGCTGTCGGCGATCATCTGGGGGCCACCGGGCACGGGCCAGACCACTCTCGCCCATCTCGTGGCGACCGCCGCCGAGCGCCGCTTCGTCGAGCTCAGCGCGGTGACGGCGGGCGTCAAGGATGTCCGCGCCGTCATGGAGCAGGCGGCGCGCGAGCGCGACATGTACGACCGGCAGACGGTTCTCTTCCTCGACGAGATCCACCGCTTCACCAAGGCCCAGCAGGACGCGCTCCTCCCCGGGGTGGAGAACCGCCAGGTCATCCTCGTCGCCGCCACCACCGAGAACCCGTCGTTCTCCGTGATCGCCCCGCTGCTCTCACGCTCGATGCTCATCACGCTGGGCCCGCTGTCCGACGAGGAGGTCGCCGACGTCCTCGCCTCCGCGGTCGCCGACGAGCGCGGGCTCGGCGGCGAGTTCGCGCTGGCCCGCAACGCCACCGACCACCTCGTGCGGATCGCCGGCGGCGACGCGCGGCGAGCGCTGACCTCCCTCGAGGCGGCCGCCGGGGTGGCCCTCGACGACGTGGCCCCCGGGTCCACGGCCCAGGGTCCGGTGCCGATCACCCTGGCCCACGTCGAGCAGGCCGTGGCGCACGCCTCGGTGCGCTACGACAAGACCGGCGACCAGCACTACGACGTGGCCTCGGCACTCATCAAGTCCATGCGTGGCTCGGACGTCGATGCCGCCCTGCACTACCTCGCCCGGATGCTCGAGGCCGGGGAGGACCCACGGTTCATCGCCAGGCGCATCGTCATCGCAGCCAGCGAGGACGTCGGCATGGCCGACCCCACGGCGCTGCAGACTGCCGTGGCCGCCATGCACGCCGTCGCCCAGATCGGCATGCCCGAGGCGCGGATCATCCTCGCCCAGGCCGTGGTGCACAACGCGCTGGCACCGAAGTCCAACGCGGCCTACCTCGGGATCAACGAGGCAATCGCCGACATCCGCGGTGGCCGTGGCGGGCAGGTGCCCGTGCACCTGCGCGGCAGCGGGTATGCCGGGGCGTCCCGGCTCGGGCACGGTGAGGGCTACCGCTACTCCCACGACGAGCCGGACGGCGTGGCCCGCCAGCAGTACCTGCCCGACGACCTCCAGGGCAAGACCGACTACTACCGGCCCACCGGACGGGGCTTCGAGGAGCGCCTGGCGCCGCGCTGGGAGTGGCTCAGGTCCAGGCTCCGCGGGGACTGACGCGGGGACTGACGCGGGGGCTGACGCGGGGGCTGAGGCGGGGACTGAGGCGGGCAACGAGCAGCTGTCGGGCCGGCCGTCCCGGGCGGGGCCCCGACCCGGGACGACGACCTCGAACCAGTGAGCGCGGCCACCGGGTAGGGTTGCCGCCATGGATGTGAGTTTGGGCGATATCGCCGGAATGATCGCGGCACTGGCGTTCGCGTTCCTCGTCTTCCGTCTCGGGAGCGTGATCGGCAAGGCCGGCAAGATCCTCGACGAGACGCGGATCAGCGTGCGCAGCACGACCGAGAACGTGCAGCCCACTCTGCTCAAGCTCACCGACACGGTGTCCCTGACCAACGAGCAGCTCGTCAAGGTCGACGGCATCACCACCAACGTCTCGGCCATCACCACCAACGCGAGCGCGCTGACCGCGCTGTTCGCGGCCACCCTCGGCTCCCCGGTGGTCAAGGTCGCGGCCTTCACCTACGGTGTCCGCTCGGCGCTCAGCGGCTCCGCGCGCACGTCACGCGGCCGCCGGCGGAGGGGCTGATCGCCATGGCACGTCTGTTCTGGGTTGCCCTCGGCGCGGCTGCCGGCGTGTACGCCGTCCGCCGGGTCACCAAGGCCGCTGAGGCCTACACCCCGGCCGGGGTGGCGCACGGCCTGTCCGAGCTCGGCGACGGCCTGCGCGAGCTGGCCGGCGCGGTCCGCGAGGGCATGGCCGAGCGCGAGGGCGAGCTCCGGCTCGCCCTGGGCATCGACACCGGCACCGAGGAGGGCGGCGAGCCGACTCGGCTCGACCCGCAGGCCGCACGGGACCTGCTCGACGACCCGACGGGGCGGTTCGGTACCCGAGCTCGCTAGGGGCCAGTGTCCCGCTGTGCCCCGCCGCCGACCCCCCACCTCCACGTACCATCGTCATGCCCCCGCGTGAGCATGCGTAAGGACCCCTCACCCATGGAAACCGCCGAGATCAGGCGCCGCTGGCTCTCCTACTTCGAGAGCAAGGGCCACTCCGTCGTGCCCTCCGCCCCCCTCATCTACGACGACCCCAACCTGCTGTTCGTGAACGCGGGCATGGTGCCGTTCAAGCCCTACTTCCTGGGCCAGCAGAGCCCGCCCTGGGACCGCGCCACGTCGGTGCAGAAGTGCGTGCGCACCGGCGACATCGAGGAGGTCGGCAAGACCAGCCGGCACGGCACCTTCTTCCAGATGAACGGCAACTTCTCCTTCGGCGACTACTTCAAGGCCGGCGCCATCGAGATGGCCTGGGAGCTGCTGACGACGCCCCAGGGCCAGGGCGGCTACGGCATCGAGGCCGACAAGCTGTGGGCCACCGTCTTCGAGGACGACGACGAGGCCGCGGACCTGTGGGTGCAGCTGACGGACATCCCCAAGGAGCGCATCGTGCGCCGCGGGGTCGCGGACAACTACTGGCACATGGGCGTGCCGGGCCCGGGTGGGCCCTGCAGCGAGATCTACGTCGACCGTGGGCCCGACTACGGCCCCGAGGGCGGCCCTGCGGTCGACGAGGACCGCTTCATGGAGATCTGGAACCTCGTCTTCATGCAGTCCTCCCTCGGTGAGGTGCGCACCAAGGTCGACTTCGACATCGCCGGGGACCTGCCGAAGAAGAACATCGACACCGGCATGGGCCTGGAGCGGATCGCCTCGATCCTGCAGGGCGTCGACAACATGTACGAGATCGACGAGGTCTACCCGGTGCTGGAGCGGGCCGCGGAGATGACCGGCAAGCGCTACGGCACCCAGTCCGGTCACGACGCGGCACACAGCCACCCTGACGACGTCCGCCTGCGGGTCGTCGCGGACCACATCCGGTCCTCGCTCATGCTCATCGGCGACGGGGTGACACCCGGCAACGAGGGCCGCGGCTACGTGCTGCGCCGCATGCTGCGCCGGGCCGTGCGCTCGATGCGCCTGCTCGGCTTCGACGAGCCGAGCCTGCCGCACCTGCTGCCCGTCTCCATGGAGCGCATGCGCAACTCCTACCCCGAGCTCGAGGACGGCTTCGACCGGATCAGCCAGATCGCGTATGCCGAGGAGGAGGCCTTCCGCCGCACCC
Organism: Pedococcus sp.; assembly: GCA_036278335.1. Lineage (GTDB taxonomy): Bacteria > Actinomycetota > Actinomycetes > Actinomycetales > Dermatophilaceae > Pedococcus_A. Next base: position 3,855 of record DASULG010000227.1, on the reverse strand, counting down.
TCGCGTCGGGGACCACCATCCTCGACACCGCGGTGGCGAGGACGAAGGCGGCGGGCGGGGCCGCGCTCGCCGGTGCCGAGGCCTTCCAGCTGCACGACACCTATGGCTTCCCGATCGACCTGACCCTCGAGATGGCAGCCGAGCAGGGGCTCGAGGTCGACCGTGACGGTTTCCGCGCCCTCATGCGGGAGCAGCGCGAGCGGGCCAAGGCAGACGCGAAGGCGAAGAAGGCCGGGCACGCCAACACCGAGGTCTGGAGGCAGTTCCGCGAGAGCGGCGCCACCGACTTCCGGGCGTACGTCGAGCTCACCAGCGAGGCCAACATCGTCGGCCTGGTGCGCGACGGCGAGCGGGTGGAGGAGCTCGAGCCGGGGCAGCGCGGCCAGGTCGTCCTCGACCGCACGCCGTTCTACGCCGAGTCCGGCGGGCAGGTCGCCGACGAGGGCATCATCACCGCAGACGGCGCGCACCTGAAGGTCATCGACGTCCAGCGCCCGGTCAAGGGTCTGGTCGCGCACACCGTCGAGGTCCTGCGCGGCCCGGTGCGCTCGGGCGTGGAGGTCATCGCCGAGGTCGACCAGGAGTGGCGGATCTCCGCGTGCCAGGCGCACTCGGGGACCCACGTCGTGCACGCGGCGCTGCGCGAGGTGCTCGGCCCCTCGGCTCTGCAGTCCGGTTCCTACAACAAGCCGGGCTACCTCCGGCTCGACTTCGCCTGGAACCAGGCGCTCTCCCCGGAGACCCGCAGCGAGATCGAGGAGGTCGCCAACCTCGCGGTGCGCAAGGACCTGCCCGTCTCCGCGCAGTACATGAGCCTGCCGCAGGCCCGCGAGTGGGGCGCGCTCGCGCTGTTCGGCGAGACCTACGACGAGCAGGTGCGGGTCATCGAGATCGGGGGCCCCTGGTCGCGCGAGCTGTGCGGAGGCACCCACGTGCAGCACTCCTCGCAGATCGGCGCGCTCACCATCACCGGCGAGTCCTCGGTGGGCTCCGGCGTGCGCCGGGTCGAGGCCTTCGTCGGCATGAACGCGCTGCGCTACCTCGCCAAGGAGCGGGCCCTGGTCGCCGAGCTGACCGAGCTGGTCAAGGTCCAGCCCGGGGAGCTCAAGGAGCGCATCGCCTCGCTGCTGGCCCGCGTCAAGGACGCCGAGCGCGAGATCGAGAAGATGCACCAGGAGCAGGTCATGGCCCAGACCGGCAAGCTGCTGGACTACACGCGCGACGTCCGTGGCGTCCGGGTGCTGACGCACGACGCCGGCGCTGCGGGAGCCGACGACCTGCGGACGATGGCGCTGGACCTGCGCAACCGCCTCGGGGACGCCAGCCCCTCGGTCGTGGCGCTCACCGGTGTGGCCAAGGGACGTCCGGCGGTGGTGGTCGCCACCAACGCGCTTGCGCGCGAGCGGGGAATCAAGGCCGGCGCCCTGGTGCGGGCAGCGGCCCAGACCCTCGGCGGCGGCGGAGGCGGCAAGGACGACCTGGCCCAGGGCGGCGGCACGGACCCCGCGAAGACGGGCGAGGCACTCGGGCGCGTCGACGCCGAGATCGCCGCGGCCGCTGGGTGAGGCGCCCGTGACCCGCTCCGGGGTCCGCATCGGGGTCGATGTCGGCAGCGTCCGCGTGGGCGTGGCCGCCAGCGACCCCTCCGGGCTGCTCGCGACGCCGGTGCGCACGCTGGCGCGCGACACCAGCGACACCAGCGACTCCAGCGAACCCGCGGCGGACCTGGACGAGCTGGGGCGACTCGTGGCCGAGGTCGAGGCCCTCGAGGTGGTCGTCGGCCTGCCACGGACACTCGCCGGCCGGGAAGGTCCCGCTGCTGTGGAGGCGCGCCAGTATGCTCGGCGGCTGGCGGTGCTGGTGGCCCCCGTGGCGGTGCGGCTCGTGGACGAGCGGCTGACCACGGTGGACGCCCACCGCTCGCTCCGCGAGAGCGGGGTCGACGGTCGGCGCCAGCGGGCCGTGGTCGACCAGGCTGCCGCGGTGCTGATCCTGCAGGCTGCGCTCGACGCCGAGCGCAGCTCCGGGCGTCCGCCCGGCGAGCTGGTCAGGCCAGATGGGCGCAAGCCCCGGACTAAGGACAGAGGCCGATGAGCGAGCCGCACCTCGAGCACTCGATCTTCGGTGCGGACGAGGCCGAGCACCAGCTGCGCCGCCGCAGGCGTCGCCCTCCGCGGCGGCGCGGCCGTCGCCTGCTCGTCCTGCTCCTGGCCGTGGCGATCGTGGGCGGGGCCGTCTATGCGGCATACGGCGTGCTTCGCCCCATCGTCACCGAGCTGACGGCCAGCAACGACTACCCGGGGCCCGGCGCCGGTGAGGTGCGCTTCACCGTCAACGACGGGGACTCCGGGCGCGCCATCGGTGTTGCCCTCGAGAAGGCCGACGTGGTCAAGTCCTCCAAGGCCTTCCTCGACGCGGCCGCGACCGACACGCGCTCGGCGGGGATCCAGCCCGGCACGTACAGCCTCAAGCGCCAGATGGCGGCCAGGGACGCGTTGGCCATCCTCGTGAACCCCAAGAACCGCACCGTGCCGCACGTGACGCTCCCCGAGGGCCTGTGGGTGAGCGAGGTCTTCGCGGCCCTGTCCAAGGGGACCAAGATCCCCGTCAAGGAGTACGAGGCCGCGGCCAAGGACCCCGCCTCGCTGGGTCTGCCGGCCGCCGCCAAGGGCAACCTCGAGGGCTACCTCTTCCCCTCGACCTACGAGTTCCCGGCCAAGTCCACGGCCCGCGAGCAGCTGAGCACGATGGTGAAGAAGACCGTGGCCGAGCTGGCCAAGGCGGGCGTCGCCCCGGCCGACATGGAGCGCACCATGGTCGTCGCCTCCATCGTCGAGGGTGAGGTCAGCGGCGACGCCGACCGCGCCAAGGTCGCCCGGGTCATCGAGAACCGGCTCAACGCCAGGACCGGCCCCACCCGGGGACTGCTGCAGATGGACTCCACGGTCCACTACGCGGTCAAGAAGCGCGGGAAGGCCGGCACGACCGACGCCGACCGCAAGAGCGCCAGCCCCTACAACACCTACCGGGTGCAGGGCCTGCCCCCAGGGCCGATCAACAACCCCGGGGCCGCCTCGATCGCGGCCGCGGCGCGCCCCGCCGCCGGGCCCTGGCTGTTCTTCGTGACCGTCAACCCCGACACGGGCGAGACGCGCTTTGCCACCACGACGGCCGAGCACCAGCGCAACGTCAACCTGTTCAACCAGTGGTGTCGGGCGAACCCGGGCAAGTGCTGAACGCGGCCGTCCTCGGCTCGCCGATCGCACACTCCCTCTCACCGGTGCTGCACCGCGCCGCCTACCGCGCCCTGGGGCTGCGCGACTGGCGGTATGCCGCGCACGAGGTCGACGAGGAGGGCTTCCTCCCGTACGTGGCCGGCCTCGACGAGACCTGGCGCGGGCTGAGCCTGACGATGCCGCTGAAGGAGGTCGCCTTCGCGGTCGCCGCGGACATCTCGCCGACGGCCCTGGCGACCGGCGCCATCAACACCCTGGTGCGCCGCGAGACGGGGGAGTGGGACGCCCACAACACCGACGTGCACGGGGTCGTGGCAGCGCTCGCCGGCGCCTCCGCGCAGGGCGCGGGCGCTGCGCGGCGCTCGGCGACCGTCCTCGGCTCGGGTGCCACGGCCCGCTCGGTGATCGCCGCACTGGCCGAGCTGGGGGTGCGCCACGTGCGCCTCGCGGTGCGCTCGGCGGTGCGGCCGGCCACCACGCGGATGGCCGCCGACCTCGGTCTGCAGGTCGAGCAGGTCTCGCTCGAGCACTGGGCCGACGCGGCCGACTGGGCCGACCGTGGCGGCCTCGTCGTGAGCACCCTGCCCGCCGGGGCCGGCGCGGCCGCGGCGGAGGCGCT
>DASULG010000226.1:0-5288 GCA_036278335.1 Pedococcus sp. | reverse complement strand
ATGACGCCGATGAAGATGTCCCAGCGGCCGTCCTGCTGCTGGATCGCCCAGAGCGAGCTGGGGAAGGAGCTGGCGATCGAGGTGAAGATCAGCAGGGACATGCCGTTGCCGATGCCCTTGTCGGTGACGAGCTCACCGAGCCACATCACGACACCGGTGCCGGCGGTCATCGTGAGCACCATGATGACCAGGGTCGGGATCGACTCGTCGGGCAGGATGCTCGTGCAGTTCGGGCCGAACAGCGCAGACGGGTTCTGGGCGAAGGTGATCAGCGTCGAGGACTGCAGCACCGCGAGACCGATGGTCAGGTAGCGGGTGTACTGGGTCATCTTCGTCTGGCCCTGCTGGCCCTCCTTCTTGAGGGCCTCGAACCGCGGGATGACCACCGTCAGCAGCTGCACGATGATGCTCGCCGTGATGTAGGGCATGATCCCCAGCGCGAAGATCGACAGCTGCAGGAGCGCACCACCGCTGAACAGGTTGGCGAGGCCGAGGACGCCGGTCGTCTTGGGGGCGTCCTGGATGCACTTCTGTACGGCGGTGTAGCTCACGCCCGGGACGGGCACCTTGCTGCCGAGGCGGAAGATGACGATGATCCCGAGGGTGAACAGCAGCTTCCTGCGCAGATCCGGCGTCTTGAACGCGCGGGTGAAAGCGGTGAGCACAGGTCCTCCTGGGTGGCGCGGGATCTCCGCGGGTCTGTCTGGGCAATCCTAGGAACGATACCCCGCCCCGTCGCCGGGGACTCTACCGCTCCTGCGAGTAGCCCCGGGTAGCCGGGCCGTGTCGGCCCGGCGCCCGGGGCGCTCGTTGCTGGGTCTTGACGTAGCGGCCCGGTCAGGGGCGCCCGCGTCGCTGTCGGCTCAGGCTGGGGTGACCGAGCCGCCGGCGGCCTCGATCTTGTCCTTGGCCGTCGACGAGAACTTGTCTGCGGTGATGTTCACCTTGACCGAGATCTCGCCGGTGCCGAGCACCTTGACCGGGTGGCCGGAGCGCACGGCGCCCTTGCTCACCAGGTCGGCCACGGTCACGTCGCCTCCGTCGGGGTACAGCGCCGAGATGCGGTCGAGGTTGACCACCTGGAACTGGACCTTGAACGGGTTCTTGAACCCGCGCAGCTTCGGAAGACGCATGTGCAGCGGCATGGCGCCACCCTCGAAGCGCTCCGGAACCTGGTAGCGGGACTTGGTGCCCTTGGTGCCACGGCCGGCGGTCTTGCCCTTGGAGCCCTCGCCACGACCCACGCGGGTCCTGGCGGTCTTGGCGCCGGGGGCCGGACGCAGGTGGTGCACCTTGAGGGCGCTGCCAGCAGCGGCCTCGGTGGTCTTGGCCTTCTTCTCGGCCATGGTCAGTCAACCTCCTCGACGGCGACCAGGTGGGTCACCGTACGGACCATCCCGCGGATCTCGGGACGGTCCTCCTTGACGACGACGTCGCCAATGCGCTTCAGACCGAGGCTGCGCAGAGTGTCACGCTGGTTCTGCTTGCCACCGATCTCGGAACGGGTCTGGGTCACCTTCAGACGAGCCATCACCCACCAGCCTTCGCGGCTGCCAGGCCAGCAGCCTGGGCGCGCAGCATCGCAGCCGGCGCGACCTGGTCCAGCGGCAGGCCGCGGCGGGCCGCGACAGCCTCGGGACGCTCGAGGCCCTTGAGGGCCGCGACCGTCGCGTGGACGATGTTGATCGCGTTGCTGGAGCCGAGCGACTTGCTGAGCACGTCGTGGATGCCGGCGCACTCGAGCACGGCGCGCACCGGACCACCGGCGATGACACCGGTACCGGGAGCGGCCGGGCGCAGCATGACGACGCCGGCGGCAGCCTCACCCTGGACGGGGTGCGGGATGGTGCCCTGGATGCGCGGGACCTTGAAGAACTGCTTCTTGGCCTCCTCGACACCCTTGGCGATGGCCGCGGGGACCTCCTTGGCCTTGCCGTAGCCGACACCCACGGTGCCGTCGCCGTCGCCGACCACCACGAGGGCGGTGAAGCTGAAGCGGCGGCCACCCTTGACGACCTTGGCAACGCGGTTGATGGTCACCACGCGCTCGACGTAGGCGTTCTTCTCGGCCTGGTCGCGGCCACCGTCACGACGGTTGTCGCGACGGTCGCGGCGGTCACCGCGCTCGCCACGGGCGGTGTCGCCAGCGGGTCCAGTGCCTCGACGCTGGGGTCCGGGCATCAGATGTTCCTCATCTCAACGGTTGCGTTGTGCTTCACGGTGCTCACAGGGACAGACCACCCTCGCGGGCGCCGTCGGCGATCGCAGCGATCCGGCCGTGGTACTTGTTGCCGCCGCGGTCGAAGACCACGGCGTCGATACCGGCGCTCTTGGCACGCTCTGCGAGCAGCTCGCCGACCCTGCGGGCCTTGGCGGTCTTGTCGCCCTCGAACGTGCGCAGGTCGGCCTCCATGGTGGAGGCGGAGGCCACGGTCTTGCCCACGGTGTCGTCGACGATCTGGACGAACACGTGGCGCGAGGACCGCGACACGACCAGGCGGGGGCGCTGCGGGGTGCCCGAGACCTTCTTGCGGACGCGCAGGTGGCGACGGCCGCGGGCCGCCGACTTGCTCTTGGCGCGCTTGACGATCAATGCCATCGCTTACTTACCAGCCTTTCCGACCTTGCGGCGGATCTGCTCGCCCGCGTACCGCACGCCCTTGCCCTTGTACGGGTCGGGCTTGCGGAGCTTGCGGATGTTTGCGGCAACCTCGCCAACCAGCTGCTTGTCGATGCCCTGAACCGAGAAACGGGTTGGGTTCTCGACAGCAAAGGAGATGCCCTCAGGGGCCTCCACGGTGATGGAGTGGCTGTAGCCGAGAGCGAACTCGAGGCTCCCGCCCTTGTTCGCCACGCGGTAACCCGTGCCGTGGATCTCCATCTTCTTCTCATAGCCCTCGGTGACACCGAGGACCATGTTGTTGATCAGCGACCGGGTCAGGCCGTGCAGGGCACGCGCCTGGCGCTCGTCGTTCGGCCGCTTGACCTCGACGCTCGACTCGCCCTTCTCGACGGTGATCGGCTCGGCCACCACGTGGCTGAGCTCGCCCTTCGGGCCCTTCACCCGGACGGCCTGGCCGTCGATGGTGATGTCGACACCGCTCGGGATGGCGACAGGAAGTCGTCCAATACGCGACATGTCGTTACCCCTTACCAGACGTAGGCGAGGACTTCCCCGCCCACACCCTTGGTTGCGGCCTGTCGGTCCGTGAGGAGGCCGGTTGACGTGGAAATGATGGCCACACCGAGTCCGCCGAGAACCTTCGGGAGGTTCGTGGACTTGGCGTAGACCCGCAGACCGGGCTTGGACACCCGACGCACGCCAGCGATGGAGCGCTCGCGGTTCGGGCCGTACTTCAGCTCGACTGTCAGGGTCTTGCCGACCTCGGCGTCCTCGACCTTCCAGCCGGCGATGTAGCCCTCGGCCTGGAGGATCTCGGCGATGTGGGACTTGAGCTTCGAAAACGGCATGGACACTGCGTCGTGGTGCGCCGAGTTGGCGTTCCGGACGCGGGTGAGCATGTCCGCAATCGGGTCAGTCATGGTCATGGGCTTCTCCGCCCTCTCTCACCGCGGTTTCACCGCACTGTGCGGCGACCTTCGATGTAGATGGATTCAAAACGGTGGGTGTGTTACCAGGAGCTCTTGGTGATGCCGGGCAGCTCGCCCCGGTGCGCCATCTCGCGAAGGCAGATCCGGCACAGGCCGAACTTGCGGTACACCGAGTGGGGACGGCCGCAGCGCTGGCAGCGCGTGTAGGCGCGAACCTTGAACTTCGGCGTCCTGTTGGCCTTGTTGATCAATGCGGTCTTGGCCATGATCAGTTCTCCTTGAAGGGGAAGCCGAGCGCCTTGAGCAGTGCGCGGCCCTCGTCGTCGTTGGTGGCGGTGGTCACCACGGTGATGTCCATGCCACGCACGCGGTCGATCTTGTCCTGGTCGATCTCGTGGAACATCGACTGCTCGTTCAGACCGAACGTGTAGTTGCCACGGCCGTCGAACTGCTTCGGGGACAGCCCGCGGAAGTCGCGGATGCGAGGCAGCGCGGTGGTGACCAGCCGGTCCAGGAACTCCCACATGCGGTCGCCGCGCAGCGTGGTGTGCGCGCCGATGGGCATGCCCTCGCGCAGCTTGAACTGCGCGATGGACTTGCGGGCCTTGGTGACCAGCGGCTTCTGACCGGTGATCGCGGACAGGTCGCGGACCGCGCCGTCGATGAGCTTGGCGTCGCGGGCGGCGTCGCCGACACCCATGTTGACGACGACCTTGACCACGCCAGGCACCTGCATGACGTTGTCGTAGCCGAACTGCTCGAAGAGCTGGCCCTTGATCTCGTCGGCATAGCGCTGCTTGAGGCGGGGCTTGGCCGCTGCGGAAATCTCAGTCTGGGTCATGGCTTCTCTCACAGGTCCTTGCCCGAGCGCACCGCAACGCGGGTCCGGGTGGCCTTCTGGCGGCCGTTGCGCTCGACGGTATCGACACGGGTCTTGATCCGGGTCGGCTTCTTCTCGGTCGGGTCGACCACGGCCACGTTGCTCACGTGGATCGGGGCCTCCTGGACCACCAGGCCGCCGGTGCGGGAGCCGCGTGCGGTCTGGCCAGCCTTGGTGTGGCGGGTGACGCGGTTGACGCCCTCGACCAGCACGCGCTGGGTGTCGGTGTACACGGCGATGACCTTGCCCTGCTTGGACTTGTCCTTGCCCGTGATGACCTGGACCAGGTCGCCCTTCTTGATCTTCATCTTGTCAGCCATGGCTCAGAGCACCTCCGGCGCGAGCGAGATGATCTTCATGAACTTCTTCTCGCGCAGCTCGCGGCCCACCGGGCCGAAGATTCGCGTACCACGAGGGTCGCCGTCGCCCTTGAGGATCACGGCGGCGTTCTCGTCGAACTTGATGTAGGAACCGTCCTGGCGGCGACGCTCCTTGGAGGTGCGCACGATGACGGCCTTGACGACGTCGCCCTTCTTGACGTTGCCGCCGGGGATGGCGTCCTTGACTGTGGCGACGATGACGTCACCGATGCCGGCGTAACGACGACCGGAGCCGCCGAGAACACGGATGCAAAGTATTTCCTTGGCACCGGTGTTGTCGGCGACGCGCAGTCGCGACTCCTGCTGGATCACTGTCTAACTCCTGTCGTCGAGCTGGTTCTCACGCTGGGCGAGCCTGGCCGAACTGTGGGTGGTCTGTTTCCGTGCCCCCGCGGCATACCCGGTCGTTTCTCCGGTATGCCGCGTGGGCGGCGGCTGCTGAGGGACGCTGGGTCCTTGAACTACTTGGCCTTCTC
>DASULG010000225.1:0-5744 GCA_036278335.1 Pedococcus sp. | reverse complement strand
GGCGTCGAACGGCGCGACCATGGGCTCCCAGGTCTTCCCGCCGTCGCGGGTGATGGTCACGGTGGAGCCGCCCTTGGCGCAGTCCCCCACCACGAACCGCCAGGCGGTGTCGGCGTCGACGGCCACGGCCCCCACCGCGAGCGGGGCAGGCACCAGGGACGACGGCGTCTGCGTCGGCGCCTCGCCAGTGACCGCGCCCTGGGACGCCGCGGGGTCACCGCCCGCGGCCGGCCCGGGTGAGGTCGTTGTGACCGGGGAGGGTCGCGGGGCGGGGCCCGCACTGCCCGGGATGGCGGCGGTGCTGCCCAGGGCAAGAGCGACCAGCACGACGTCGGCCACCACGAAGGCGCCGAGCGCCGCCAGGCCCAGGTGGCCACGGAGGCGGCGGCCGAGTGCGCTCACCGGGACCCGCCCGGCGAGAGTGCCGCGGCCACCGACGGCAGCACGGCCAGGACCTGAGCAGACATCCCCTCGAAGGCGGCCTCGTCGCGCAGGTAGGGGTCGGCCACGTCTGCTTCCTCCTCGCTGAGCGGCGGACGCATACCCCTGCGGGCGGCGCTCTCGCGGACCAGTGCGCGGACGTGCTCCCCGGCGTCGTCCGCCTCGTACGCCTCGCGGGGGACGTCGCCCAGCAGGTCGGCGAAGTCGAGCAGGGCGAAGGTGTAGCCCAGGGACCGGGGGTGCAGCTGGGCCACCATGCCCCGGTGCCGGCGGGTGGCGGTCAGCACCAGGTCGGCAGCAGCCACGACCTGGGGGGTCAGCGAGCGGGCGATGAAGCCGTCTGCGGAGTACCCGGCCGCCTCGAGGACGCGCTGGGCCGGCGGGTTCATCGGCTCGCCGGCGAGGGCTCCGGTGCCGGCGCTGGCGACCTCGACCACGCCGGGGCCCCAGGACCGGTCGAGCTCGGCCTGCAGGGCACGCTCGATGAAGGGCGACCGGCAGATGTTGCCGGTGCACACCGTGAGGATGCGCGCGCTGACAGGCATGGAGGGGTCAGCCGACCCGCTTCAGCTGGGCCGAGACGTGGCTCTGCAGGGGCTGGCCGACAGCCGCCATGTCCATGACCCACATCAGGTCCGAGTTGACCAGGCCGTACATCCGGGCGGCCGCGTTGTACTCCTTGGCGTGCGGGCTGCGGACGACGCTGTCGGTGCGCAGCTCGATCTTCGCCGGCGAGGTGGTGCCGTGGTACATCTCCACGATCCCCGTCGGGTGGGTCAGCAGGAGCTCGACCTCGTTGTTCTCCAGCGGCCGCCAGAAGCCCAGCTCCCGCGCGAGCGGGCGGACCTTCTCGCCCTGCTCGTCGAGCAGCCACGTGCGGCTCTGCCACTCGAGGAAGGGGCGGCCGTCGTGGGTCACGCTGATCTCCTGGCCGAAGTGGGCCGACTCGATGGTGGGGTAGCCCACGACCCCAGCGCCCTCCCACTCGCCGATGAGCCACGCCAGCGGCGCCAGGGCAGGCGGCAGGTTCTGATCGAGGTTGAAGGTGGCCATCGTCAGCGGGGGGTGCGCACCAGGCGGTAGACGACGAAACCCGCGAACCAGGTGACGACCAGGACCGTGAGAACCAGCAGCGAGATGTAGAAGCCTTCCACGGGGGTGATCGTAGCCTGAGTGCCATGTCGGCATCCCCAGCACGCCTCGTCCTCAAGATCACCTGTGGGCCGGAGGCCCTCGAGCGGCTCAACCAGGGGCTGACCGTCGCGGCCACGGCCCTGGCCAGCGGCGTCGAGGTCAGCCTCTGGCTGACGGGCGACGCGACGTGGATGGCGGTGCCCGGCCGCGCCGAGGCGCTCGACCTGCCCCACGCCGCCCCGCTCGCCGAGCTGCGGGACGCCGTGCTCGGGTCCGGGACGCTGACCGTGTGCGGTCAGTGCGCCGCCCGGCGCAGTCTCACGGACGCCGACCTCGTCGAGGGCACGCAGATCCGCGGGGCCGCGGCCTTCGTCGAGGAGATCATGGCGCCCGGCACGCAGGCCCTCGTCTACTGAGGGGACGCGCTAGGCGACAAGGATGCGGCCGAGGGCGTAGGCCACCACGCCACACATGAGCACCGAGGAGGCGCCGCTGACCAGCTGCGAGCGGGCCGATGCCATCGTGGGCAGCACGGCGATGATGCGGCGGGTCGCATGGGCGATGCCGGCCACCAGCACGCCGATGAGGGCAGCGGGGGCAGGATCGGGGCGGCCGTCGAGCAGCCCCACGACGGTGGCCGCCGCGCCGCCCAGCACCATCGCGATGGGCAGGGCCCACGGCCGCAGCCGACGGGAGGCGGTGGCGAGGTCGGCCAGCGCAGAGAGGGCCAGGGCCGCCATGGCGGCCGCCAGGGTCTCCGAGCCGCCGAGGGTGCGCGGCAGCGGGATGTAGGCGACGCCCATGGAGAGGATGGCGAGGCCGGCCCCGCTGCCGGCGACCGACTCGGTCAGCCGCGGCCGTCCGTCGCGTCGCAGCAGCTGGTGCAGGAAGGCGCCGATGAGCGAGACGGCCAGAGCCCCGGGGATCCACTCGAGGAAGGGGTCGTCGGTGGTCAGGGCCGCGGCGCCGACGCAGGCGGCCACCCCCACGGCCAGCACGGCAGAGGTGCCACGAGGGCTCGGCAGGCCGAGCAGCGGAGCCCACCCCCAGGCCACCACCAGCCCGGCCAGGGCGACGGCGAGCGCCACCAGAAAGGGGTGGCTGAAGCCGGTGAGGGCGATCAGGCCGCTGAGCGCGACCACCGAGGCCACCACCAGCGGCTGGCGCCGCACCCGCGCGCGGACCGTCCGAGGCGCAGCAGCCCGGCGCTGGGCGCGCGTCAGGGGCGCGGCCGCGGCGGCCTCCGGGTGGTCAGGGACGTCGGACACAGCCGGCATCCTCCCATCACCCACCAGCGAAGGGTGGCAGCACCTCCAGCACGGACCCCGCCACCAGGGCGACGTCCGGGCTGGCGGGCCGGCCTTCGAGCAGGAGTGAGCTCACGGCGGTCACCGGCGCCAGGGCGGGGCGCAGCCGGGTGACCGCGGCGACCGCGTCGGCGACCGTCCGGCACCCCGTGACGGTGTCGCTGTCGACACCGGCGGCTGCCCGCGCCCCTGCCCAGTACCGGACGGTGACTACGGCGCCTGCGTGCTCCGGCGGCATACCTGCTCCTGCCCTTCCTCTGCGCTCATCTCGGTCTCACGATGTGTGTGAGGCCCATTCTGTCGCGCCCCACTCGCCTATCCTGCCTTGGTATGGCCCACCTCCTGCTGCTGACCAACGCCCTGGCGCCCAGCGCCGAGGTGCTGCCAGCGCTGGGTCTGCTCAGCCACCAGGTGCGCATCCTGCCCGCCGAGCCCACCGCGCTCGTCGATGCCCCGCCCGCCGACCTCGTGCTCGTGGACGCCCGCCGGGAGCTGGCCGTGGCGAAGTCCCTCTGCCGGGTGCTGCGCCTCACCGGCATGTCCGTCCCGCTCATGGCCGTCCTCACCGAGGGCGGCCTCGCTGGTCTCACGGCCGAGTGGGGCGTGGACGACATGCTGCTCGACAGTGCCGGTCCCGCCGAGGTCGAGGCGCGGATCCGTCTGGCGGTCGGGCGGCTGAGCGAGACGGAGGAGCCCACCGAGCTCACGATCACCTCCGGTGACGTCACGATCGACGAGGCGACGTACTCGGCCCGGGTGCGCGGTCGCCTGCTCGACCTGACCTACAAGGAGTTCGAGCTGCTCAAGTACCTCGCGCAGCACCCCGGCCGGGTCTTCACCCGGGCGCAGCTGCTGCAGGAGGTCTGGGGCTACGACTACTACGGCGGCACCCGCACGGTGGACGTGCACGTGCGGCGGCTGCGGGCCAAGCTCGGCCCGGAGCACGAGGTCCTCATCGGCACGGTGCGCAATGTCGGCTACCGCTTCGTCCCCGGTGCGGTCGAGCAGGAGAGCGACGAGCTCGCCGACGCCTGACGGTGGCGGCTGCGGGCGTGGTGCAATGGCGGGCGTGACCCTCTCCCAGTCCGCTGCACAGCCGCTGGCCCTCACCGACCTCTCGGACGGGCAGGCCGCCGCGGTCAAGGCGCTGGCCGCACGCGCCGCGGAGGCAGACGGCGTGGGCCCGCTGTCCGAGCATGCGGGGCATTCCCTGACGGCTGGCGGCGAGGGTGGCGTCCAGCACCTCCTTGCGTATGCCGGCGACGGCCTGGCCGGGTACGCCCAGGTCGTCGGCGGGGCCGACGCCGCGGTCGAGATGGTGGTCGACCCCGGCCACCGCCGTCAGGGCGTGGGCAGCGCCGTGTGGGCCGCCGTTGTCGGGGAGCATCCCGAAGCCCGGGTGTGGGCCCACGGCAACCTTCCCGCCGCGCAGGGCTTCGCGGCCGCGCTGGGGCTGGAGCCGGTGCGCGAGCTGCACAAGATGTCGCGGTCCCTTCATCCCGAGGACGCTGACCCGGCGTCCATCACGCTGCCGGCGGGTTTCTCCGCGCGGGCCTTCGTGCCAGGGCAGGACGAGCAGGCCTGGCTGGAGACCAACGCGGCGGCGTTCGCCGACCACCCCGAGCAGGGGCGGATGTCGGTGGCGGACCTGCGCGACCGGATGGCCCAGGACTGGTTCGACCCGTCCGGTTTCATCATCGTCGAGGCGAACGATGCCCCCGGTGCGGTCGCGGCCTTCCACTGGACCAAGGTCGACCCCGAACAGCGCTCCACCCTGGACCCGGCCGCCACGGCCGGCGAGGTCTACGTCGTCGGCGTCCACCCGGCATACCAGGGTCGTGGCCTGGCCCGGCCGCTGACCGCGCTGGGCCTGGCCCATCTTGCGGGGCTGGGGCTGCCCGAGGTCGTCCTGTACGTCGACGGGGACAACCCCGGGGCCTTGCAGACCTACTCCCGGCTCGGGTTCCGCAGCATCATGGTTGACGTGATGTATTCGCGCGCCCTTCACGACCCACTGTCAGGATGAGGACATGACCGCGAGCACGACCACCGGCGGCCCCGACGCGGTTGCCGCCGCCGCAGCAGCCGAGTCGGAGGTCTCCATCACGAGCGCCAGCCCGATGGACAACCCCCAGTTCCAGCCGCGGGCGTCCAACGGCCGCTTCATGCGGGTGGTGCACGCCCCCGCAGGCCCCGACGAGAGCGGCCTGCCGTCCGACCGCTTCCTCGACCGCGAGATCTCCTGGCTGCAGTTCAACGAGCGCGTGCTGCAGCTCGCGGCCGACGAGAGCGTTCCGCTGCTGGAGCGGGCCCGCTTCCTGTCGATCTTCACGTCCAACCTCGACGAGTTCTTCATGGTGCGGGTCGCCGGGCTCAAGCGCCGGATCGCCACCGGCCTGGCCGTGCGCTCCGCGTCGGGGCTGGAGCCGCGCGAGGTGCTCGAGCAGATCTCGCTCGTGGCACACGAGCTGCAGGCCATGCAGTCCGCCGTGTTCACCGAGCGGGTGCGGCCGGCCCTGGCCGACGAGGGCATCGCGATCGTCCGTTGGGACCAGCTGACCGAGGAGGAGCGCGAGCGCCTCACCGACCTGTTCGCTGCCCAGGTCTTCCCGGTGCTCACCCCGCTGTCCGTCGACCCCGCGCACCCCTTCCCCTACATTTCCGGCCTCTCGCTGAACCTGGCGGTCGTGCTCATCAACGCCAAGACGGGCAAGGAGCACTTCGCCCGGGTCAAGGTGCCGCCGCTGCTCCCGCGCTTCATCGCCGTCGACGCCAGCGGCCGGCCGAGCGCACCGAGCACGCAGACCGCCGACCCGGAGAAGGGGCCGACCTCGTTCGTGCCGCTCGAGGACGTCATCGCCG
>DASULG010000224.1:0-10461 GCA_036278335.1 Pedococcus sp. | reverse complement strand
CGCCCACGAGTACGTGGCCGGCCTGGCCGTGTCCGGGGCGCGGACCCAGCGGGCCGTGGACGGTTGGGCCGCGCTCGAGCGGGAGTTCATCAGCCAGGCGGACCGGGTCGTCACCGTGGCCCCCGAGATCGCCGAGCGCCTCCAGCGCGAGTGCGGTCTGCGCGAGCTGCCCGACGTCGTCTACAACGCCCCCCTGCTCTGGGACGTCCCGACCGCCTCGCGCTCCCTGCGAGAGGAGGCGGGCGCCGCTCCGGGGCAGACCCTGCTCGTCTACTCGGGCGCCCTGAGCGCGGCGCGGGGGGTCGACACCGTCATCCGCGCGCTGCCCGACGTGCCCGATGCGCTGCTGGCCGTGGTGGCCGTGCCCCATCCCCACCCGATGTCCGGACAGCTGATGTCGCTGGCCCGGGAGCTCGGCGTGGGGGAGCGGGTCCGCTTCGTGCCACCCGTGCCCTCGCACGAGGTGCCGGCCTACCTCTCTGGCGCCGACCTCGCCGTCAGTCCCATCATCGGCGACTCGGCGAGCTACGACATGGCCCTGCCCAACAAGCTCTTCGAGTTCCTCCACGCCGGGCTGCCCATCGTCACCAGCGACATCGCGGCGATGTCCGCGTTCGTGACCACACACCACCTGGGGCAGGTGTTCCGGCAGGGCGACCCGGCCGACTGCGCGAGGGCGGTCCGGCGGGCCCTGGCCGAGCCGGTGTCCGTCGACACGGCTGCGCTGCGGGAGGAGTTCTCATGGCAGGGCCAGGAGCCTGCCCTCGTCGCGGCCTACGCGACGCTGGTGGACGGGCTCGCGGTGAGCGAGCGGCCGTGGCAGCCGAGCGAGGCCGAGGTCAGCTTCGCCTGAGGGGTTTCGGGGGCCTGCCGGCCGGGCCACCGCCGGCCCGCTGGGCCACCGCCGGGTGCCCACCTGCCCGCGGGGCCACCCCGGTTGCTCGCCCCAAGCCAGCCGCTCAGCTCCAGTCGACGTGGACCGCCGGGAAGGGGTCCTCAAGGTGCCCCGGGCCGGGGGCGGCCACCTCGGCGTAGGCCTGCGCGAGCGGGTCCTCCTGGTTCTGCCAGCTCCAGTGGCTGATCAGCTCCGCGCGGCGATGGGGCTCTGCGTACGCCATGGGGTCCGCCAGCACCTCCTTGACCGCCCGCGCCAGGTCAGCCGCGTCCCCGGAGCGGAACACCACCCCGATCTCGTGCTCGCGGACGAAGGCAGACATCGCGCGCAGGTCGCTGGTGACGATCGGCAGGCCCGCGTGGAGCATCTCGAAGAGCTTGTTGGGCAGGCCCGCCTCGTGGTTGGCCGGACCCTTGAGAATGGGGCTGACCGCCACGTCCGCCTCCGCGAGGTAGCCCGGGACCTGGTCGGCGGGCACGGGAGGCAGGATGTGCAGCCGGTCGGCCACGCCCAGGCTCTCGGCGAGCTCGGTCATCTCCTCGGCCCGCGGGTGGGGGAACGGGACGACGACCAGCGCGGTGTGCAGGTCGGGGTCGTGCACGAGCGCCTCGATCATGGTGTTGACGCCGCGGATGGCGGTGGCGGCGCCCTGGTAGACCATGAGCGGCGCCTCCGGCCCGATGCCGCAGTCTTCGCGCAGCGAGCGGACCTCGCCCGCGGGCTGGGCGCCGGCGACCGGGGCGTTGAGCACCACGACGGGCCGGCGGCGCAGCGGCAGCCGGTCGGCGAGGGCGGTGGCGGTGTCCTCCGAGACCGTGAGCATGGCCGCCGTCCTGGGGGCCAGGCCGCGCTCCATCCGCAGCAGGCGGTCGTGGTAGCGGCGCAGGGTGATGTTCTCCTCGGGGATGCCCGCGAAGTTCTCGCGCGAGTCGTAGACGACCTCGCACGGCGCCCCCGTCCGCTTCCGGATCCGCTCGGCGGCCGCGAAGGCCACCGGGAGCATGCGCGGGTCGTGGCAGTGGATGATGTCGGGCTGGAGCCGCACCAGCTCCGAGCCGTAGGTGGTGCGGAAGTCGCGTTGGGCGACCGACCAGAGGTAGAAGCCCTCGCGGTCCCAGCCTCGAAGCCTCGCGTCGACCTTCTTCTCCACCTTCTGGAGCCTGGCGTTCAGCGGCTTCTCCAGGCGGCGCAGCCGGCCCGCGGGCAGGCGGAGCATCCGTCGCGGGGCGCCGCGCAGCCGTGACTGCGGCACCAGCAGGGTGACCCGCGCGCCGCCGATGCGGCCCTCCTGCCGCTTCCCCGAGCCGGACCGGCCGAGGATGACGACGTCGTAGCCGATGCGGTCCAGCGAGATGCCGATCTTCTTCGCCCGGGAGTCCGTCTCGACGTCCGTGGGACGGACGAGGACGACCAGCGGCCTGCGTGAGCCTCTCGCCCCGCTGCCGTCGCGATCGTCGCGATCGTCGGCGGAGACGGGGGTGGAGTGCTGCGTCATGGGCTGGCGGGTCCCTTCGTAGCCTGCGGTTCGAGGGCGCCCGTGGGCGGGGCGCACGCGAAGCACGATAACCCAGCCAAGACAGTAGAGTGGGCGCGGCCGATGGGAGGCGTGCTCCCATCGAGACGGGAGTGACGTGGCGGTGCGAGTGGAGCCCTCGGCCGATGTCGCCGACGGTGCAGCCATCGGGGACGGGTCCTCGGTGTGGCACCTGGCGCAGGTGCGTGAGGGAGCCGTGCTGGGCAAGAACTGCATCGTCGGGCGCGGCGCCTACGTCGGCACCGGCGTGCGCATGGGCGACAACTGCAAGCTGCAGAACTACGCGCTGGTCTACGAGCCCGCGGTGCTCGAGGACGGCGTGTTCGTCGGCCCGGCCGTCGTGTTCACCAACGACCACTACCCCCGCTCGATCGACCCCGACGGCAACCTCAAGCGTGGCGACGACTGGGAGGCCGTGGGCGTGACCGTGCGCCAGGGCGCCTCCATCGGCGCGCGCTCGGTGTGCGTGGCACCGGTCACGATCGGCCGCTGGGCCCTGGTCGCGGCTGGGTCCGTCGTGACCAAGGATGTCCCCGACTTCGCCCTGGTCGCTGGTGTTCCGGCACGGCGACTAAGGTGGGTGGGCCGCGCCGGTGTTCCCCTCGAACAGGGTGAGGACGGCGTGTGGACCTGCCCGAAGACGGGCGAGCAGTACATCGAAGAAGGCGATCGCCTGATGGAGGCAGCACACTCATGACCGAGTTCATCCCCCCCGCCAAGCCGTTGATCGGTGACGAGGAGCGCGCGGCAGTTGACCGGGTGCTGCGCAGCGGCATGCTGGCGCAGGGCCCGGAGGTCAAGGCGTTCGAGGAGGAGTTCTCGGAGCACTTCGGCCTGGGCCGGGCCTGTGTGGCGGTGAACTCGGGGACCTCGGGCCAGCACCTGGGGCTGTTGTCCTGCGGGGTCAAGGCCGGCGATGAGGTGATCGTGCCCTCGTTCACCTTCGCGGCGACGGCGAACTCGGTGGCCCTGACCGGGGCGACGCCGGTGTTCGCGGACATCAGCGCGGACGACTTCGGCCTGGACCCGGCCTCGGTGGAGGCGGCCATCACCGAGCGGACCGTGGGGATCATGCCGGTGCACCTGTACGGGCACCCGGCGAAGATGGACCAGCTGATGGCGGTCGCGGCCAGGCACGGGCTGCAGGTGTTCGAGGACGCGGCGCAGGCGCACGGGGCGTCGCTGAACGGGACCCCGGTGGGGGCGTTCGGCTCGTTCGCGATGTTCAGCCTGTACCCGACGAAGAACATGACCTCGGGTGAGGGCGGGATGGTCTCGGTGGCCAACGCCCAGATCGAGCGGCTGATGCGGCTGTACCGCAACCAGGGGATGGAGAAGCAGTACCACAACGAGGTGGTCGGGTTTAACACCCGGATGACCGACATCCACGCCGCGATCGGGCGGGTGCAGCTGACCAAGGTCGACGGCTGGACCAAGGCGCGCCAGGAGAACGCGGCGTTCCTGTCGGCGAACCTGCAGGGGGTGAGCACCCCGCCGGTGGCCGAGGGCGCGGTGCACGTGTACCACCAGTACACGGTGCGGGTGCCGGCGGACCGGGACGGGTTCGCGGCGGCGCTCAAGGACGAGTATGCGGTGGGCTCGGGGATGTTCTACCCGGTGCCCAACCACCAGCTGGCCCCGTTCGCGCAGGCCCCGCACGCGGACCTGCCCGAGACCGCCCGGGCGGCCGCGGAGTGCCTGTCGCTGCCGGTGCACCCCTCGCTGTCCCAGGAGGACCTGGAGCGGATCGTGGCCGCGGTCAACGCGCTGGCGAGGGCGGGAGCCTGAGCATGGCGAAGCTGCGCGCCGGCCTGATCGGGCTGGGCATGATGGGCCGCCACCACGCCCGGGTGCTGGGCTCCCTCGACGGGGTCGACCTGGTCGCGGTGGCCGACCCCGGCGGTGACGTGCACGGGGTGGCCGGCGGCCGCCCGGTGGTCGACGACATCGCGGCGCTGATCGCCACCGGCATCGACTACTGCATGGTCGCGGTGCCGACGGTGTACCACGAGCCGGTCGGGCTGGCCCTGGCCGAGGCCGGGGTCCACGCGATCATCGAGAAGCCGCTGGCCCAGGACACCCCGTCCGCGGAGCGGCTGGCCAAGGCGTTCGCCGACAAGGGCCTGGTCGGCGCGGTCGGGCACATCGAGCGGTACAACCCGGCGCTGCAGCAGGCCCGGGCCCGGCTCGAGGCCGGCGAGCTCGGCGAGGTCTACCAGGTCACCACCCGACGGCAGGGCCCGTTCCCGGCCCGGATCGCCGACGTGGGCGTGGTCAAGGACCTGGGCACCCACGACATCGACCTGACCGCGTGGGTGACCCAGCAGACCTACGCCTCGGTCGCGGCGCGCACCGCCTACAAGTCGGGCCGCGAGCACGAGGACCTGGTCGCGATCGTGGGGCAGCTCTCGGGCGGCACGGTGACCAACCACCTGGTGAACTGGCTCTCCCCGCTCAAGGAGCGGGTCACCATCATCACCGGCGAGCGCGGCACGTTCGTGGCCGACACCCTCACCGCCGACCTGACGTTCTACGCCAACGGCGAGGTCGCCACCACCTGGGACGACATCGCGAACTTCCGCGGCGTCTCCGAGGGCGACGTGGTCCGCTTCGCGATCTCCAAGCCCGAGCCGTTGCGCGTGGAGCACGAGAGCTTCCGCGACGCCGTCCTGGGCAAGGCGGACGCGGACATCGTCACCATGGAGCAGGGACTGGCCACCGTCCGCGTCGCCGAGGCCTGCATCGAGTCCGCCAAGACCGGGCAGACCATCACCTTCTGAGCGCTCACCGGCGCACCCGGCACACCTCACCCGGCATACACCTGCGGCCCGTCCCCCTGGGGGACGGGCCGCAGCCGGGTGCACGCAGGGTCAGCGGGCCAGGCCGAGGTGCTCCAGGGTGGGGCCGATGCCGTTGATGGCTGCAGCGTGACGGTTGCGCCGCGCGGCCTCCCAGACGAGGTACACCGCGCCCGCGTCGAGCGCCGTGATCACATCGGCACCGTCGAGCAGGGCCAGGGCCTGGCGGTTGTGCTTGGCGGTGATCCACCACAGCGTGGAGGCACCCAGCACCCGCTTGGCGGGCTTCTGGGTCGCCTTGCGGGTCAGGTTGCGCGCGACGATCGAGGCCCACGGCAGGCTGTAGCGACGCGGCCGGTTGTCCGGGTCGACGTAGACGGGGACGAAGCGCTGGCGCAGGAAGATGAAGCCGTCCGCGACATCGGCGGCCTTCTCGTAGCCCTTGATCTGCGGGCCGAGGATGACCACCCGGCCACCCTGCTCGCGGATCCGCTTGATGCTGTCGACGACCATCACGGTGGGCGGGCTCGTGTAGACGAAGGCGATCGTCTGGTGGTCGGCGTGGGGAGTGGGAGCCGGACGCTCGGTCACTGGGCGGCACCTTCGCTGTCTCGGATGAACTGGGACGTCAGGCGGTCGACGGCAGGCTGGATCTGGGCGTAGCGCTCGTACCGCTCGGCGTAGCGACGGGCCTTCTCCCGGTCCGCGACGCTTGCAGAGTCGACGAGCTTGGCCGTCTCGATGAACGCGTCGGCCAGCTGCTCCGGCTCGAGGCCCTCGTTCTGGACCCAGAGCGGGTACTCGGCCAGGATCTCGGTGGCCGCGTGGTCCTTCTCGTGGACCGACATCACCGGCAGGCCGGTCGAGATGTAGTCGTACACCTTGCCCGAGGTGACGTAGCGGCCCCCCACGAGGCAGAGCATCAGCGCGTCCCACGAGGCGTAGACCGCGGCGGTGTCCCCCTTGGCCACGGGTCCGCCGAAGCTGACGCCGTAGCGGCCGAAGGAGTTGATGATCCGGGAGTGGGCGTTGACGCCGCGGGCCGCCCCGGCGCC
Source organism: Pedococcus sp. (assembly GCA_036278335.1). Taxonomy (GTDB): domain Bacteria; phylum Actinomycetota; class Actinomycetes; order Actinomycetales; family Dermatophilaceae; genus Pedococcus_A. The sequence goes on along the minus strand of DASULG010000224.1, from coordinate 4,179 downwards.
GATGTGGCCACGGAAGTGCAGCTGCGAGCGGGCGATCAGCTCGCTGCGCTCACCGGCGAGCTTCCAGCCCTCACAGATGTCGCGGGTGCGGTTCGGGGTGAACGTCACCGTGCCGAGGTAGCCGAACGTCAGCCCCTCCTCCGGCCCGGGCTGCCGCAGCGGGATCCGGTCGGTGCCGATCGCGACGTCCGAGCCGTTGCGCACGACGTGGAAGTCCTTGCCGCGCTCCGGGTACAGCTCGGCGTAGGCGTCGCGGATCGGGGTGTTGACGAACCACGCCTCGTGGGCGGCGTCCATCAGGCGCCGCTCGATCCGGCCCTTGCGGCTGGTCGGCGTGAAGGCCGGCTTGTCGTTGATGATGTCGATCGCCCAGGCGTCGCGGTAGTCCAGGATGAACGGGACCTTCGACTGCTCCCACAGGTCCAGGGCCGGCGCGAAGAAGGTGTAGGGCGAGGCCGACGTCAGCAGCAGGTCGACCGGCTTGCGGGCGTGGATGTCCCGGGTGGCCTCGACCAGCTCTTCCTTCCAGCGGCCGAAGACCATCTCGGGGAACTGCTTCTGGTCCTGCCGGCGGTGCCACTTCAGCCACTCCTTGGGGCGCTGGGCGCGCAGGCGGCTGTAGGTGCGGATGTCGGTCTCGAGGTCGTCGCGGTAGAGCGGCAGCCGCTCGATGACGATCTCGGGGTCGACGAGCTGGAGGAGCGAGTCGTCCAGGCCGTGCTCGCGGACCCAGGCGTCCTCACTCAGGGTGAGGACCGTCACGTCCCAGCCGGCTCGCGAGAACGAGTTCGCGGTGGCCAGCATCCGGTAGGTGCAGGACTTGGCTGCGGGTGGGAATCCCCAGGCCAGATACAGCAGGTGGGGTTTGCTCACGTTACTCCTCGGTCGATGTCTCAGGCCTGCTCGGTCGCGTGGGGGCGGTCGCCGAGCGCGCTGAGCGTGCGCGGCGACCGGTCCAGCAGGAGGGCATCCAGCTGAGGCCGCACCACCGACCAGTCGTAGCGGGCGATCGTCCACTCTGCCAGTGCCTCGCCCTGCGCACCAATCGGTCCCTGTGCCATCGCCGCGGCGATCCGGTCGGCGCCCTCCTGCGGGGTCTGCACCACCCACTCGTCGGGGAAGAGGGTGCGCGCCCCTCCCCAGCGGGCCACATACGGCCAGTCGCGGACGACGGGGAAGGCCCCGCTGGCCACGCCCTGGATGAGGCCCTCGTGGGTGCCCTCGCGGCGGCTGCTGCTCAGGATGACCCCGATGTGGCGCAGCGCCTCCGGGACGTCGTCGGTGAAGCCGGGTCGCTGCACGGCGTCACCGAGGGCCTCGATCCTGCGCATGAGGTCGTCGCGGTAGGCGGTCGCAGGCCCGGTGAGGTTGCTGAGCGGGAAGTTGTGACCGACCAGGCGCAGCGTCCAGCGGTCGTCCTTCGCACGCAGCGCCTCGAGCAGGTCGAGAGCCCAGGCGGGGTCCTTGGTGACGTTGTTCCAGCCGACGAGGCCCAGCGTGTAGGCCGCGTCGGGGTGCTTGGGGAGCCGGTAGGGGTCCAGCACGTTGCGGTTCGGGATCGTGTGCAGCCGCACGTGCTCGGCCATCTGCGGCACGGAGGCCTCGACCAGCGCCCGGATGTGGGGGGAGACGAAGACCATGTCGTCGATGCCGGACCAGTCCGTGTGCATGGGCATCGGCGTGAACGCCTCGTAGCTGTGGATCCGGCCGATCACGCGGGCGCTCACCCCGTCCAGCATGGACACCCACGGCAGGGCGCGGTGGCCCCACTCGACGAACACGGTGTCGGCCCAGTCGAAGGCCTCGCGCACCTCCGCGGGCGGCTCGATGCCGCCCAGGCCGTCGGCCTGGCGCAGCCGGTCCTTGACCAGGTCGACGGGCTGGGCGCGCCAGGGGCCGTCGGCGATCTCCTTGAGGTCGATCGTGCGGACCTCCACGCCGGGGGTGGCCCGGTAGTCGTCGATGATCTCCTGGACGAAGTTCCAGTTCATGAAGGTCGTCACCAGCAGCCGGTGCGGCCGGGCCAGGTCGGAGCTGCGGGCGGGGCGCGGGGCGCCGGACGGCGTGACGGCCTTCCGGTATGCCGTGGACGCCCGGAAGGGGGCGAGGAAGGCGTCGGGGTCCGCGGACAGCGGCGACGGCAGGTCCTCGAAGTGCAGGGTGCGGTGGAAGACCAGGTTGAAGGCCTCCTGGAGCCGGGCGCCGGCGGTGTCGTGGTCGCCCGAGGCCAGGGCCCGGTCCGCGGCGTCGAGCAGGTCGCGGGCGCGGTCCCACAGGTCGTCGGGGATGTTGCCCCGGCGCAGCTCGAGGGCGGCGCGCTGGACGGTGAGCAGCAGGCGCTGCTCAGGGCGGCGCAGCGCCCTCTCGCCGGCGGCATACACGGCGATGGCGGTCTCGAGCTGGTTCCGGCGGGCGAGCCGGCGGCCCAGCCCCAGCGCCTGCGTGGCCAAGGCGTCCTGGCCTCCGGGGACGGCGCTGCCCAGCAGGGTGCGGGCCCTCCACAGGTCGAGCAGGCGCCGACGGCGCGCGTCGTCCGGGATGACCTTGTGGTCGAGGTACCTCTCGGCCTCGGCCCGCGCCTGGGCCGAGGAGCGGGGCACCCGCCGGGCCTTGGCCGCGGCGCGGGCCTTCACCCGGCGTGCCTTGCGGGCCAGCGGGCGCAGGGCGGCGCGGGCGGGGGCGGGGATCGCCTTGCGCAGCCTGCTCATCGGCCGCTCACGTGCTCGGCGAGGGCGGCGACCGCGGCCAGGGCGGCCTTGCCGTCGCCGTACGGCGTCCCCTGCGCCTCGGTGGGGGCGTCCCGGTCCGCGACGGCGGCGACCTGCGTGAGGTCGGCGTCGAGGATGTTCCAGCCGTTCTCGAGGGTCTCGGTCCACTCCGTCTCGGTGCGCAGGGTGGTGCACGGTGTGCCGAGCAGGAACGCCTCCTTCTGCAGGCCGCCGGAGTCGGTGACGACTCCGCGGGCCCGCTGCACCGCCCGCACCATCTGCGGGTAGGGCAGGGGAGAGGTGGTGTGGAGCGCGCCGGCGGCGAGGTCGATGCCGAACTCGCTCGCGCGGGCCACCAGACGGGGGTGGGCCAGCAGCACGACCGGCGTGGAGAGCCCGGCGAGGGCACCGATGATGGCGCGCAGGCGCTTCGGGTCGTCGGTGTTGTCGGCCCGGTGGATGGTGCTGACCAGGTAGGGGCCGTCGGGGTCGACCCCGGCCGGGACCTCGGGAGCCTGGTCGGCCATGGCGTCGCGGACGCGGAAGCACACGTCGGTCATGACGTCGCCCACCAGAACCGAACGCGCCTGGAGGCCCTCGGCGGCCAGGTGCCCCATGGCGACGTCGGTCGGGGCCAGGCACAGGTCGGCGGCGTGGTCGGTGAGGACCCGGTTGTGCTCCTCGGGCATGCGCCGGTTGAAGGAGCGCAGCCCGGCCTCGAGGTGAGCCAGGGGGAAGTGCATCTTGACCGCGGACAGCGCGCCGGCGAGCGTGGAGTTCGTGTCGCCGTAGACGAGCACCCAGTCGGGGCTGTGCTCGTCGATCACGGCGTCCATCGCCGCGAGGATGCTGCCCGTCTGGACGCCGTGCGAGCCGGAGCCGACGCCGAGGTGGACGTCAGGTGCGGGGATCTGCAGGTCGGCGAAGAAGACGTCCGACATCAGGGCGTCGTAGTGCTGGCCGGTGTGGACGATGACGTGGTCGTGGCCCCCCGCCTTCAGGGCTGCGGCGATCGGCGCAAGCTTCACGAACTGCGGCCGGGCGCCAACGATGCTGAGGACCTTCACGTCCCCTGCTCCTTCCGGTGGGAGAGCGGCCTGGGGCCGCTCCTGGGACTGGGACAGGTGGTGCTGCGGGGTCAAGCCGCCGCAGGTCACCGGAGCACAGCCTAACGGCGGTAGCGCGTGCGCCCCCCGCTGGCTGCTGCTGGCTGCTGCTGGCTGGCTGCGGGCTGGTGCTGGCTGGCTGCTGGCTGCTGGCTGCCGCTGGCTGGGGGAGGGCTCCCGGGGGCGACGGTAGGATGCCCAGCGCGGAACCTCCGCTGCCGCCACCCGGCGCCCATGCCTGAGAGCCTGAAAGAGGTCACTGAGTGAAGATCGCGGTTGTCGCCCTCGGAAAGATCGGACTGCCGCTCGCGGTCCAGTTCGCGAGCAAGGGCCACGAGGTCGTGGGTGTCGATGTCAACCAGCAG
>DASULG010000223.1:0-2309 GCA_036278335.1 Pedococcus sp. | reverse complement strand
TGAGCCGGTCGAAGTCGGCCAGCGGTGGCGGGACGTCGGGCGAGGCGGGGTCGCGCTCGGCGCTCTCGGGCCGGCGGGGCGCGGTGAAGCGCAGGAGGTTGCGGGCGCGACGTCCCCGGTGCCTGCGGTCCTGTGGGTCCTGGCCGGCGGCCTCGGGGTCCACACCGAGGATCGGGGGCCCGGGCGGCCGGGGGCGCGATCCTCGGCGAACGGGGCCGGGAGCCGGCGCCCGAACCCAAGCCCCGGGGACGCCGGGCGCGGAACCTGCTGCGGTTCACGGCGCCGAAGCGGCCGGAGCAGACCGAGCGGGACACCGCCACGCCGGATGCTCCGGTGCCGCTGGCGGACTTCGACCGGCTCACCCAGTCGATCGAGAGCGTCACTGAGGCCCTCGGCGGGCAGCCACTTGAGTTCTACGAGCGCGACCTGCCCCAGATCGCCGCCGCCGAGACGGCCCGGCGGGTCCGGGCCGACGTGGTCGTGCTGCTGCTCGACAACGGCGAGGGGATCATGGAGGTGTCCGGCGGGGTCGGGCTCACCCCGGCCGAGCGGCGCCTCAGCGTCGAGTACAGCCGCGACGTGATGCGCGAGCTGTTCCGGGCCGGGGTCGGGCTGATCGAGGACACCGACCGGGTCCGGGGCGCCCTGGCCGGGATCCCCGGGAGCCGGGCCGAGACCCTGGTGATGGTGCCGCTGGTGCACGAGCGGCTCGGCTTCGGGGTCCTGATGGCCGGCCGCAACCGCAGCCAGACCGGCGTCCCGACCGAGGTGTTCGCCGACACCGAGATCGAGGTGCTGATGGGCTTCGCCGACGCCGCCGCGGCCTCACTGCGAACGGCGGTCCTCCTGCGCCACCTCAAGGGCCAGCTCCGGGCCCTGGAGGAGGACGCCTAGTGTTCTGAGTCGTTGATGCGTGGACGGTTTGGTAGTGTTCGGAGATGGCCGCGACACCGACCATCCGACCGCGCCGCCGAGGCCCCAAGCTGCCCGAGCTGGCGCTGACCGATGAGGAGCGGGCCACGCTGGAACGCTGGGCCCGCCGGCGCAGCTCAAGCCAGGCGCTGGCTGAGCGCTGCCGGATCGTGCTGGCCTGCGCCGAGGGGCCAAGCAACACCGAGGTCGCTGCGCGGCTGGGCGTGGCGCGGTCCACGGTCATCAAGTGGCGCACCCGGTTCGTGGCCGTCGCCTGGAGGGCCTGGCCGATGAGCCCCGCCCTGGGGCAGCCCGCAAGCTCACCGACGAGCAGGTCGAACGGGTGCTGGTCACGACCCTGGAGGCCACGCCCACCGATGCGACCCCCTGGTCGACCCGGTCGCTGGCCCGGGCGCTGGGAATGAACCAAACCGCGGTCAGCCGGATCTGGCGGGCCTTGGGGCTCAAGCCGCACCTGACCGAGGCGTTCAAGCTCTCGACCGACCCGCAGTTCATCGACAAGGTCCGCGACATCGTCGGGCTCTACCTGAACCCACCCGAGGCCGCACTGGTCCTGGGTGTGGATGAGCAGACGCAGGTCCAGGCGCTGGACCGGACCGCGCCGGTGCTGCCGCTGCTGCCCGGGACCCCCCAGCGGCGCACCCACGACGACCGCCGCCACGGCACCACCAACCTCTCTGCCGCCCTGGACGTCGCCTCGGGCAACGTCCTTACCGAGCTGACCGGCCGGCACCGTGCGATCGAGTTCCGCCGCGTCCTGGCCCGGATCGACCAGGCCGTCCCCGTGGAGCTGGCCGTGCAGGTGATCTGCGACAACTCCTCGACCCACAAGACCCCGGCCATCCAGCGCTGGCTGGTCGCCATCCCCGCTTCCAGCTGCACTTCACCCCGACCTACCGCTCCTGGCTGAACCTGGTCGAGCGCTGGTTCGCCGAGCTGACCACCAAGTGGCTTCGTCGCGGCCCCCACCGCTCGGTAGCCGAACTGGAGCACGCGATCCAGGCCCGGACCGACACCTGGAACGACAATCCCCGCCCGTTCGTGTGGACCAAGACCGCCGACGAAGTCCTCGACACCATCGCCACCTACTGCCAACGCATCAACGACTCAGGACACTAGGCCCGCACGTACACCCGCTGGTCCCCGCTCGCGAACGCCACCCGCCAGCGCCCCGACCGCTCCAGGAGCTCGGCCAGGGCCGGTGTCGACCGCCGGCTCAGAACGATGTGACCGACCCCCCAGTCGTCCAGCAGCCGCTCGGTGTCCCAGCGGCCGCTGATCACGGCCAGGTACCGGTCCCAGCGCTCCGCCGGCGGCAGCTCGACCCGCGAGTCGAACGCCACCTGGACCTCCGGCCCGAGCCGGAGCTCCAGGTA
>DASULG010000222.1:0-2838 GCA_036278335.1 Pedococcus sp. | reverse complement strand
GATGGGGGAGGTGTAGACCCCGTGCCCGTCGATGTCGCCGTACCGGTTCAGGAGGTTCGTGCGGGGCACTCGCACGTGGTCGAAGGACAGCCGCCCGTTGTCGACCCCGCGAAGGCCGGCCTTGGCGCCGCAGTCGCCGATGCTGACCCCGGGCATCGGCTCACCGTCCTCGTCGCGGATCGGGACGAGCACGCAGTGCACACCGTGGGACGCACCGCCGGTGACCAGCTGCGCGAAGACGGCCGCAAGGCGCCCGTCGCGCGCGGCGCCGCCGATGTAGTCCTTCCGGGCGGCCACGCTGGGCGTGTTGACGACGATCTCGTCGGTCTCGGGGTCGTAGGTCGCAGTGGTCTGCAGCGACTGCACGTCCGAGCCGTGCCCGGTCTCGGTCATCGCGAAACAGCCGGGCAGCTCGGCGCTGAGAATGCCGGGCAGGTATGCCGTGTGGTGGCGCTGGGTGCCGAGGTTGGCGACTGCGCCGCCGAAGAGTCCCCAGTGCACGCCTGCCTTGACCAGCAGCGAGAGGTCGGCGTGGCCCAGCATCTCGAAGGCGGTGACCGAGGCGCCGAAGTCGCCCTGGCCGCCCAGGTCCTTGGAGAGGCCCCGGGCAGGGTGACCCGTCGTGGCGAGGTCCCGGAGCTGCTGGGCGACGCGGGCGCGGTACTCCTCGAGGGTCAGCTCCTCGGTGGGAGGGGCGAACCTCGCCGGCTCGAGCTCGGAGCGGGCCTCCTCGCGGACGTGGGCCCAGCGGCCGTCGATGGCGGCGCGCAGCGCGGTGCTCAGCGTGCTCATCTCGTCTCCTCGGTGTCGCCTCGGGTGTTCTCCTCGGTGTTGCCACGGGCGGTCCACGCGGCGGACAGCCCGCCCCAGGCCAGGGCGGTCAGGTGTTCCGCGAGGTCCTCGCGCGGCATGGGCTCGGCTGAGGCGAGCCACTGGTCGGCAGCGGCGCGGACCATTCCGACCACGCCCGGGCCCCAGACGGCGGCGGGGTCGCTGCGGCGCCCGGCCGACTCGAGCGCCTGGCCGATGACCGCCGAGATCTGGTCGGCGATGTGGTGGGTCACCACGTCGGCGGGGTCGCCGCCGGTGGGCCGGTCGAGGAGCGGGGCGCTGACGATGAAGCGGTAGACCTCGGGGTCCTTCTCCACCAGGCGCAGGTAGGCGTCGATGGCCTCCGCGATGAGGCGGCGCGGCGACCCGCCGACGCCGGCCAGCCCGCCTCGCGAGTCCGCGTCGAGGGCGGCGGTGACGTCGCGCAGGATCAGCGCGTCCACGCGCTCGGACACCGCGGCATACAGGCCGCTGCGGTCGGCGAAGTGCCGGTAGAAGACCGTCTTGCTCGTGCCCGCCGCCGAGGCGATGTCGTCCATGCCCACGCCGGCACCGTGCTGCCGGATGGCGCGCAGGGTCGCCTCCACCAGCTCCCTGCGGCGCTGCTGGCGGTGGTCGTCCCAGCGGGTGCTGCGCCCATCGGTGCTCGTGCTCACAGGCGGGGACGGTAGCAGGTACTGCCTGTACCTGCTACCGTCCGTACTCGATAACCGCCGTGAGCGGACGTCCCCGAAACCGAGGAGCCCAGGTGGCCAACCCCTCCGCGCCGCGGCGCGCCGCCGTCATCGGCGGAAACCGCATCCCCTTCGCCCGCGCCCATGGCAGCTATGCGCGGGCCTCCAACCAGGACATGCTGACGGCGGCGATCGAGGGCCTCGTCGCCCGGTTCGGCCTGGCCGACGAGCGACTGGGGGAGGTGGCCGCCGGTGCCGTGCTCAAGCACAGCCGCGACTACAACCTCACGCGCGAGGCGGTGCTCGGGTCCAGCCTCTCGGCGCACACGCCCGCCTACGACGTGCAGCAGGCCTGCGGCACGGGCCTCGAGGCGGCCATCCTCGTGGCCAACAAGGTCGCCCTGGGCCAGATCGAGGCGGGTGTCGCCGGCGGGACCGACACGGCCTCGGACGCGCCCATCGCCGTCAGCGAGGGTCTGCGCCAGACGCTGCTGAAGCTGAACCGCGCCCGGACCGCCTCGCAGCGTCTCAAGGCTGTCGCGGGCCTGCGCCCCGGCCACGTCGTGCCGGAGCTCCCGCGCAACGTCGAACCACGCACCGGGTTGTCGATGGGGGAGCACATGGCCCAGACGGCCAAGCGGTGGGGGGTCGGCCGCGAGGCCCAGGACGAGCTCGCCGTGGCCAGCCACCGCAACCTGGCGGCAGCCTATGAGAGCGGCTTCCTCGACGACCTGATGACGCCCTTCCTCGGGGTCACCCGCGACGAGAACCTGCGTCCCGACTCCTCCATGGAGAAGCTGGCTCGGCTCACGCCGGTGTTCGGCAAGGGGGAGGGGGCCACCATGACGGCCGGCAACAGCACGCCGCTGACCGACGGCGCCTCCGCCGTGCTGCTCGGCACGGACGTGTGGGCCGGCGAGCGGGGGCTGCCCGTGCTGGCCCATGTCGTCGACGCCGAGACCGCCGCTGTGGACTACGTGAGCGGCGACGAGGGCCTGCTGATGGCCCCGGCCTACGCGCTGCCGCGCTTGCTCGACCGGCAGGGCATGACGCTTCAGGACTTCGAGCTCGTGGAGATCCATGAGGCGTTCGCATCGACGGTGCTGTGCACGCTCGCGGCCTGGGAGGACGAGGAGTTCTGCCGCGACCGACTGGGGCGCTCGTCCCCGATCGGTGCCCTGGACCGCAGCCACCTGAACGTCCACGGGTCCTCACTGGCTGCCGGGCACCCGTTTGCCGCCACCGGCGGTCGCATCGTGGCGTCGCTGGCCAAGACGCTGCACGAGAGGGGCTCCGGGGCCCGCGGGCTGATCTCCATCTGCGCTGCCGGTGG
>DASULG010000221.1:0-11870 GCA_036278335.1 Pedococcus sp. | reverse complement strand
GGGGATATTCCCAACCCCACCGAGGCCAACCCCGGAACCCACGCCGAGGCCGTCGAGATCGTCTTCGACCCGGAACAGACCTCCTTCCGCGACATCCTTGAGTTCTTCTTCCAGATCCACGATCCGACGACGCTGAACCGCCAGATGGACGACGTCGGCACCGAGTACCGTTCGGCGATCTTCTACGCGAGTGAGGAGCAGAAGCAGGTCGCCCAGGACACGATCGCCGACGTGGACGCGTCCGGTCTGTGGCCCGGCAAGGTCATCACGGAGATCAAGCCCGCGGGGCCGTTCTGGGAGGCCGAGCCGGAGGAGCAGTTCTACCTGCAGAAGCATCCCGACGGGGAGACGTGCCACTTCCCGCGGCCGGGCTGGAAGCTTCCGCACCGCGAAACCGCGTCCTGACCCAGCTGGCAACGGAGAGCTGCCCGAGACACCATTGCGCGGGTCTGAGTCTCGTTCCAGCAAAGTCGTGCGCGAACAGAACGGGCCTAGTACAACGGAGAGCATGACCGACCGTGCCTTCCCACCTGTGGAGGGCGTGCGGCACACCTTCGTGACAGTGCCGAACGGGCTGCGCACCCACGTGGCTGAGGCCGGTCCCGTCAACGCACCCCCCGTGCTGCTCGTGCACGGCTGGCCCCAGCACTGGTGGGAGTGGCGCGGCCTGATGCCCGCGCTGGCCCGGAACTACCGAGTCATCGCGCCTGACCTGCGCGGCTTCGGCTGGACCGATGCCCCAGCGACCGGCTATGACCGTGTCCACTTCGTCGGCGACCTCGTCGGGCTCCTCGACGGGCTGGGTGTGGACCGGGTTCGGATGGTGGCCCACGACATGGGGGCCGTCGTCGGCTTCCACCTCTGTCTTGACCAGCCCGAGCGTGTCTCCGACTACGTCTCCCTCTCGATCCCTCACCTCGTCTACCGACCGACCCCTGCGGCGATGGTCGAGGGATGGCGCATGTGGTACCAGGTCCCGACCACCCTCCCTGGTCTCGGTCCGCGGCTCCTGTCCGGAGGACAGCAGAGGCTGTTGCGCCACGTCTTCACGTCGTTCGCCGGGGAGGCCGACACCTCCGACGAGGTCGACCTCGAGGAGTACCTCGCCCCGATGAGGGAGTCAGCCCGGGCCCGAGCCGCGCGAGCGTGCTACCTCCACTACATCTGGCCGTCGCTGGGCGCGATGGTGCGGGGCGCCTACCGCGGCACCCGGCTGACCACCCCGACCCTTCTCCTCATCGGCAGCGAGGACCGCGCGGTGCGGGCGGAACACCAAGGCGGACACGAGGATTGGGCCGACGACCTCGTCGTCGACACTGTCGACGGTGCTTCCCACTGGTTGCCGGAGGAGCAGCCGGGCCTGCTCGCCGAGAAAGTGCTCCATCGGTTCGCCGTCTCGCGCCGCTGAGGTTCGCCGACCGCCCGGCCGCACCTGGCCCAACCTCATGGTGGGGTACAGCTAAAGCTGCCCAGTCACCGACAGCGCGCTGCCCCCGCGCCCGTCCCGCGCGGCATACCAGTCCCGGATCCCGGTGGCGTCTGACCCTTGGCGCAGCAGCGTGGCCATCACCCGCATCGGCTCGTCGATGTGCCGGAAGAAGCGCTGGTACCCGGCGCAGAGGTAGTGCAGTCCCGGCTCGCCGTCCGGTGTGGTCAGGAACCGGTCCTTGGGACAGCCGCCGTTGCAGGCGAACCGCACGTCGCACCTCTGGCAGTACGCCGGCAGGGTGGTGAGCTTGGCCCGGCCGAACGCCTGCTGCTGCGGTGACGCCGCAAGCTGCAGCAGCGTCCGGTCACCCCTGATGTTGCCGAGGAGGTACTTCTCCTCGACGTAGTGGTCGCACGAGTACAGGTCGCCGTTGTGCTCGAGCGCGAGGGCGGAGCCGCACGTCCTCGCGTGCACGCACATACCCGTCTGGTCCATGCCCATCCAGTGGGCCAGTGCGGTGTCGAACATCTGCACGAAGACGTCGCCCACGTCGTGGCGTACCCACTCCTCGAAGACTTCGACGAGGAACTGCCCGAACTGCTCCGCGCCGACCGTGCGGTGGGTGACGAGGTCGCCCTCCTGGCGGTACAGCGGACGCTCCCCGCTGCGGCGCCCCCACCCGGTCTCGGCGAGCGGGAGCTGTTCGGCCGTCACCCGCTCCACGATGGGAATGAGTTGGATGAACTGCGCACCGAGCTCGTCCCGCAAGAACGTGTAGACCTCCCGGCCGTGGTCACCGTTGGCCGCGTTGATGGTGGTGAGGGCGTTCCAGTCCACTCCGTGGCGCTGCAGCACCCCGAGCCCGCGCAGGACGCGGTCGAAGGTGGGTTTGCCGCCTTTGTCGACGCGGTATGCATCGTGCATCTCGCGCGGGCCGTCGATCGACAGGCCAACCAGGAAGTCATGCTCCTTCAGGAATGCACCCCAGTCGTCGTCGAGCAGCGTCCCGTTGGTCTGCAGGGTGTTGAGCACCCTTTGCCCGGGACGGCGGAACCGCTCCTCGAGCTCCAGCGTCCGGTGCATGAACGCCAGACCCATGAGTGTCGGCTCCCCGCCCTGGAACGCGACGACCACCTCGTCGGCCTGGCCGTGGGCGGCGAGGAGCTGGCTGATGTACGCCTCATGAACCGCCGGGTCCATGCGAAACGCGCTGTCCGGGTAGAGCTGGTCCTTCGAGAGGAAGAAGCAGTACTCGCAGTCCAGGTTGCAGATGGCGCCGGTGGGTTTCGCCATCACGTGGAAGGCCGCGGGTGCGGTCAGACTCAACGCCGCCGGTCCCTGCGGTCGTCGCGCCGGTCGTCGCTGCCGAGATCGTCAACGGACTCAGCAGTCTCCCGGCTCAGCCGGTCGGTCATGGTCGTGCCTCCTGCGCTCACGGGCAAGGGACTGGGACAGCGGTCCTGACGGTCCTGCCATGTTCTGCCGGGTCCGTAAGGCCCACCTCACCCCCTGGGGGTGAGAGGGTGCCCTGGTGCAGGAGAACAAAGCGCACATAGCAGACCCGAGGCGAGACGCAGCATGACGCCGAACCGGCCCCTTGAGGACCCCGTCGTGACAGCCCTGTGCCAGACCCTGAGCCGGTACCAGTGGCGGAGCTTCACCCCGCAACTGCTCGCCAGACTGGTGCTGGGCCAGTGGGACCGCCACGCGGTGGAACTGCTCCTGGCCGGCGTGCCAGGTGCCTCGCTCGGCGTGTGGCGCGAGGTGGAGCCGGCGCCGGCCGATGACCCGCGGACCGCCGGCCTCGTGGCCTTCCTGACGGCGCGCAGCTGGAAGCGCCTCTCGGCCAGCACGGTGGGCCGACAGCTGCTGGGGCTGCTCGACGACGTGCCGCGCTAGGGGTGCTGCCCCCGACCGGCGGTGACTCTGACGTGGCCGCCGGTCGCTCGCACCTCACCCCTCTCGGGTGATGCCGGAGGTGGCCCCTCACCTCAGCCTGTGGAGTGGACCCACAGAAAGGTGCATCTCCCATGGGCTTCACGGAGTACGAACCGGGCACAAGCTTTCCAGGTGTGGTTGGACGCACGGCTGACGAGTCGGAACCGGCCTGGCCGCGCCCTGTGCGGGCGGTCGAGGGATCGCCCAACGTGGTGATCGTGGTGCTGGACGACACAGGTTTCGGGCACCTGGCGTGCTACGGCAGCCCCATCGCCACGCCGAACCTGGACCGCTTGGCCGCGCGCGGCCTGCGCTACAACAACATGCACACGACCGCGCTGTGCTCACCCAGCCGGGCCTGCATTGTGACCGGGCGCAACCACCACAGCAACGCCATGGCGTGCATCACCGAGATGGCGACCGGCTATCCCGGCTACAACGGGGCCATCCCGTTCGAGAACGGCTTCCTGTCCGAGATGCTGCTGCAGCACGGGTACAACACCTACATGGTCGGCAAGTACCACCTGCTGCCGAGCAGCGAGGAGACTCCCGCAGGGCCATATGACCGTTGGCCGCTCGGGCGTGGCTTCCAGCGCTACTACGGCTTCCTCGGAGGCGATACCAGCCAGTGGGATCCCGACTTGGTCTACGACAACCACCAGGTCGAGCCGCCGAAGACGCCAGCGCAGGGCTACCACCTCACCGAGGACCTCGCCGACAAGGCGATCGAGTTCATCGCCGACGCCAAGCAGATCGACCCGCACAAGCCCTTCTACCTCCACTTCTGCCCGGGCGCCACGCACGCGCCCCACCACGTTCCGAAGGAGTGGGCGGATCGATACCGCGGGGCCTTCGACGACGGCTGGGAGGTTTACCGCGAGCGCGTATTCGCCCGCCAGAAGGAGCTCGGCATCGTGCCCCCGGCCGCGGAGCTGTCGAGGCACGACCCTGACGTCCCGGAGTGGGACACTCTGAGCGCCGACCAGCGCCGGCTGTACGCCCGGATGATGGAGGTCTTCGCCGGGTTCCTGTCGCACACGGACCACCACATCGGGCGGCTCCTCGACTTCCTGGAGAGCATCGGCGAGCTGGACAACACGCTCGTGATGGTGGTGTCGGACAACGGCGCCAGCGCTGAGGGCGGCCCGACGGGCACGACGAACGAGGCGCAGTTCTTCAACAACGCGCCAGAGCCCTTCGAGGACAGTCTCGCGGTGATCGACGAGATCGGTGGGCCCAACCACTTCAACCACTACCCGTGGGGATGGACGTGGGCGGGGAACACGCCGTTCCGCCGCTGGAAGCGGGAGACGTACCGAGGCGGCACGTCCGACCCGTTCATCGTCAGCTGGCCACAGGGGATCAGCGGGTCTGGCCAGGTGCGGCAGCAGTACGCCCACATCATCGACATCGTGCCCACCGTCCTCGAGCTGCTCGGCATCGAGCCGCCGAGGACCATCCGCGGGGTCACCCAGTCACCGCTGCAGGGCGTGAGCTTCGGCTACTCCCTGAGGGATGGCCAGGCGGAGAACCGCCATCGGACGCAGTACTTCGAGATGATGGGCCACCGTTCGCTCTACCACGATGGATGGCGGGCGGTGTGCCCGTGGCCGGGTCCGTCCTTCGCCGAGGCAGGCCAGGGGTTCGGCGCGCCGATGTCTGCGGGCACGCTCAGCGACCTGGACGCGCACGGCTGGGAGCTCTACCACGTCGCCGAGGACTTCGCGGAGTGCCATAACGTCGCCGAAGGCAACAGGGACACGCTGATCGCGCTCATCGCCACCTGGTATGCCGAGGCAGGCAAGTACGACGTCCTTCCGGTCGACGGCAGCGGGCTGGCTCGCTTCGCGCTGGACAAGCCGCTGGTGTCGCCGCCCCGCAACTCCTACACCTTCCGGCCCGGCACGCAGTCGGTGCCCTTCTTCGCCGGGCCGCGCCTGCTCAACCGCCCCCACAGCATCTCGGCGACGGTTCGCATCCCCGACGAGGGGGCCGAGGGCGTGCTGCTGGCTCAGGGCACGGCCGCGGGAGGGTTCTCGTTCTACGTCCAGGACGGGCGCTTGCGCTATGTGCACAACTGGGTGGGTCGCGAGAAGTTCGACGTCGCCTCCACCGAGCCCCTGCCGCCGGGTGACCACGAGCTGCGCTTCGAGTTCGAGCCACAGGGCGAACCCGACCTCGCCAAGGGCCACGGCATGCCCGGCCGCTTCCAGCTCTACGTGGACAACGAGCTCGTCGGGGCACGTGAGGTGCCCTTCACCACGCCCTTCGCGTTCAACCCCGGCGCCCTGACGTGCGGCGCGGACCCGGGTTCAGCGGTCACGACGGCATACCCGGCGCCGTTCCGCTTCACCGGCACGCTGCACAAGGTCACGGTGGACCTCTCCGGAGAGCTGATCCAGGACAAGGAGAGCGAGCTGCGGGTCGCCATGGCCAGGCAATAGCGCGAAGGAGCCGTTCGTCCGCCGGCGGGTAGGTGCGCAACCACTGCCCGCCCGCAGTGGGAGGTCAATGATGAGCGAGACCATCGTGTTGGTCATCGCTGCCTCGGTCTTCCTGTGGGGCGTCATCTCCGCTCGGCTCGAGCGGGCCGACCTCACGGCCCCGATCGTCTTCATGGCGGTGGGGGCCGTACTGGCCGACGCTGGTGCGGTCCACGGATCATCGGCGCCAGAGACGGTCAAGCCCCTCGTCGAGGTCACTCTTGTGTGGGTGCTGTTCTCCGACGCTGCCCGCCTCAGGGTGCAGGATCTGCGTACCGATGTCGGGATGTGCGTGCGACTGCTCGCGATCGGCCTGCCGTTGACCGTCCTGCTCGGGTGGGGGCTGGCCGCCTGGCTGTTCCCGTCGCTCGGGATGTGGCTGGCGCTGTTGGTGGCGGCCGCACTGGCGCCGACCGATGCCGCCCTGGGGGTGCCCGTGGTGACGAACCCCGTGGTGCCCTTCCGGGTGCGTCGCCTCATCACGGTAGAGAGCGGCCTCAACGATGGCATCGTCACGCCGGTGGTGATGTTGGCGATCGCGGGGGCCGCCTCCGCTGAGTCAGTCCCGGAGAGCACGGGGATGGGCGATGCGGCGGTCGAGCTCCTGATCGGAGCGGGCGTGGGGATCGCCGTCTGCTTCGGCGGCGGATGGCTCCTGCGGAGGGCCCGTCGCGCTCACTGGGCTTCGGAGGAGTTCGCCGGGATCGCCGTGCTCGCCCTGGCGCTGCTCGCCTACGTCACGTCCACGAGCCTGCACGGGAACGGCTTCGTCGCGGCCTTCATGGGCGGGCTCGCCTTCGGCGCCGCGGCCGGGCAGCGCGGTCCTGCCGAGCTCCTGTTCCTCGAACAGGCCAGTGGGCTGGTCTCCCTGCTGGTGTGGCTGGCCTTCGGTGCCATCGCCGTGCCGATCGTGATCGACAACCCGGACCCCACAACCCTGCTGTATGCCGTCCTGAGCCTCACGCTCGTGCGGATGGTCCCCGTCGCGCTGGGCTCCCTGGGTGCACGGCTCGATCGCGAGACGGTGCTGTTCATCGGCTGGTTCGGGCCGCGGGGACTGGCGTCCCTGGTGTTCGCACTGCTCGCTCTGGAAATGCTCGGACCGGCCGGGGACGAGGCGGTGTCTGTCATCGCCGTGACGGTCTTCCTCAGCGTGCTCGCCCACGGCGTCAGCGCGGGCCCCCTGGCCGCACGGTACGGACGCCAGCAACGCGCCGCAGGCGGAGCCGCGCCGCACGGTGAGCCCACGCCAGACCTGCCCGTGCGTGGTCTGCCCCGCCGAGCCCGCGTGTCCCCTCCCAGCTGAGCGCCGGCATGCCCAGCGCATGCCAACGCGATTCAGCCCCCAGGACGCTGTCACCAGGCTCTCCCAGGCCGTCGAGACAATCACCCGGTCCAGAATGGACAGCCCCCAGCGGGACCGGATGAACCACGTCCCCGGCGCGGCAAGTCCGGATGTTCGACCGCATCTGGTCAGCGTCGGGGAAACGGAGCGGTCGCGTCCGGCGCCGCCCCGTCCATGTCTGGTGCCGAGGCGAACCGCACAGCGAGCAAGGCCCTGACCTCGAGGTGATGCTCGAGGAAGGCGCGTTCGTCGTAGCGTTTGCGCCGCAGCCACCCAGTGACTTCGTCGTTGCACTTGCTGGCGTTGCACGGGCCGCAGGCTGGAGCAACGTTGTCGAGCGTGTAGCGCCCGCCGCGAGAAAGGGCCAGAACGCAGTCCCGTTGCAGCGGCCTGTCGGTCGCACCGCAGTACGCGCATCCACCCCACGCAACCTTCAGGGCAGTCCACTGCTCCTCGCTGAGGTCGTGCTCGACACGATCCATACGTCGCTTGCGTCGGCGGGCTGCCACAGCTCTGCGACCTCGGTTGACCGCCACCGCCCCAGCGTAGGCGTCTGCCTCATGAGGCTCGGTCCAGGCGCCCGGCTCGTCGCTCTCTTTTTCGGCTGCCCACGCTGGTCGTGTGGCTCTCATCTGGCCTGCGCGGGCCGGGCGTCAGCGACCTGGAGCGGATGTACGCGCGGAAGAAGGCCGCCAACGAGGACCTCACCGATCGAAGCGCCTCACCCCCGGCTTGGCTCTGTCGTGACGTTGTCGTCGCGGGTAGTCTCAGTGGACCGACGGGAGGGGTGACGACGAGGGATGGCCGGGGATATGGAGATCCTCTCGTTTGAATCTGCTGAGGCATTCGAGACCTGGCTGAGCGATCAACACGCGACCTCCGCAGGTATCTGGCTCAAGTTGCGGAAGAAGGGTGCTGGCATCGTGGCCTTGGACTACGCCCAGGCGCTCGACGTGGCGTTGTGTTACGGCTGGATCGATGGGCAGAAGGGCAAGTTCGACGACCAGCATTGGCTGCAGCGGTTCACCCCGCGCAAGCCGAACAGCAAGTGGTCGAAGATCAACCGGGACAAGGTAGTAGCCCTCACCGAGCAGGGCCGGATGCGGCCTGCGGGGCTGGCCGAAGTCGAGCGTGCCAAGACGGACGGGCGCTGGCAGGCCGCCTACGACGGTGCGCGGACATCCTCGGTCCCGGACGACTTGGTGGCTGCACTGGCGGCCAATCCCGCTGCGGCAGAGTTCTTCGAGACACTCGACCGGCAAAACCGCTTCGCGATCCTCTATCGCATCCAAGACGTCAAGAAGCCCGAGACGCGGGCGCGCCGAGTCGAGAAGTATGTGGCGATGCTGGCTGAGGGCAAGAAACTCCACCCCTGAGCGGTGGGGCCGTCTCCGGGCGGGCGGGCAAGGTGCTGATCGGTGACTACGCCAAGGTGTGGTCCGCCGGGCTGTCGCACCTGAAGGAGTCGACGGCCCAGCGGTACCGCGGGATCGTCCGTACCCACGTCGAGCCACGGTGGGGGACCTACCGGCTGTCGTCGGTCGCCACCTCGGACGTCGCGGCCTGGGTCGGTGAGCTCTGCGCTGGGGGGGCCGTCGGCCTCCACGGTCCGGCACATCCACCAGGTGTTCTCGCTCATCATGGCCATGGCGGTCCAGGACGGGCGGATCGCCCGCAACCCGCCGACCGGATTCCGCCTTCCGAGGGCGGTGCGGGACGAGCCGCGGTCCCTCAACGTCCCGGAGCTGACGGCCCTTGTCCACGCGTCCGGCACCGGAGCCTCGCGATGTGCGTCCTAGACCCTCGACATCTACGCGGGTCTGTTCGGCGACGACCTGGACACCGTGGCGGCACTGCTCGATCCCCATGTGCCACAAATGCGCCACAGCGGCCAGATCGAGGCATCTCAGGGAGGTCGTAATGACGCCGCTTAGCGCTGACCTGCGGAAACGTGTGGTGGGGCAGGTCGGGCTTGAACCGACGACCGACGGATTATGAGTCCGCTGCTCTAACCGACTGAGCTACTGCCCCGTGCCCGAACCGGGGGCAGGCCCGGCTCGCGCGCAGTGAGGATATCGCGGCGGTCCCGGAGCCGACTGACAGCGTGCACACGGGTTCGGCCAGCATCGGGCACAGGCGCGCTGGCGAGGGTTGAGGCTCCGCAACCACCAAGGAGCACACCGTGAAGATCCGCATCATCCCCGTCGCCGCAGGACTCGCCGCCGCTGCGGGCCTGGCCATCACCGGCGCCTCTCTCGCCAGCGCCGAGAGCGCCACGGCCACGACGGCCGTGGCCTCCGGCTACGGGCAGACCCAGCAGGGCGAGAGCGCACCGCCCAATGCCAACGGCAACACCGACCCCAACAAGCCGATGCGCAGTGACGAGAAGCTGCTGACCGGCGATGTCGCAGCCAAGGTGACCGCAGCGGCGAAGGCCAAGGAGCCCAAGGCCACCATCGAGCGCGTGGAGACCGACTCGGACGGCGTCTACGAGGCGCACATGGTCCGCGCCGACGGCACCCACATCACCGTCCAGGTGGACAAGAGCTTCACGGTCACCAACGTGCAGGAGGGCGGCCCAGGGGGACCAGGCGGCCAGGGCCACGCTCCCACCGGCCAGAGCGGGCAGCCGGGGGAGTCCAGCAGCGCCACCCCCGAAGCGCCATCGACCACCTGAGACGCCTGACACACACCGCCGGTATGCGCGTGGCCGGCCACGCGGCATACCGGCAAGTCGGCGACCCGGCAAACGAAGCGCGAACGACACGTCGGGAAATTTCCTGTTAAAGGTGGTACGGCTGTGAACAATGGTGCACAATGGCGTGCACAAACGCGCCCCGGCCCGCCGGGGCGCGCACACAGCAGTCAGCACATCCGGTCCGTCGTGCAGAGGTCGTTGGGGAAGACGTCCCTCAAGCACAGGAGGTCCAGGATGTCTGTCGCGATGCCGCGTGTCATGACCCGCGGGGTGGTGTTCGTTCACTCCACCCCGACTGCGCTGTGCCCGCACATCACCTGGGCCCTGGAGTCCGTGTTGGGGCAGCGCCTCAACATCGACTGGACGCGTCAGCCTGCCGGTGCCGCGCTGGTGCGCGCAGAGTTCTCGTGGGCCGGCGAGGCCGGCACCGGCGCCAAGATCGCCTCCTCCCTGCGGGGCTGGGACAACCTGCGGTACGAGGTCACGGAGGAGCCCAGCGCGGGCTCTGACGGCTCGCGGTGGTCGCACACCCCGAGGCTCGGCATCCATCACACCTGGGTCTCCGCGTCCGGGGATGCCGTGGTCAACGAGGACCGCCTGCGCGAGGTCGTCCGTCTCGCCCAGGGCTCACCCGACGCCATGGCCGACATGCTCGACGAGCTCCTCGGCAGCGAGTGGGACGCCGAGCTCGAGGCCTTCCGGTATGCCGGCGACGGGGCACCGGTGCGCTGGCTGCACAAGGTGGGGTGACGTTCGACCCTGCGGGGGCTCTCGGGTAACGTGACGCGCCGAACGGACCGACCGGGAGGTAATGCGTGTCCACCCTCGTCGTCCTGGCCATCGTCGCTGCAGCTTTCGGCGCGCTGGGATTCCTGCTCACGTGGCGCAGCCAACAGGGCCAACAGAGCCGCGGGCGCCATGGTGGCGGCTCCGCGGCGGCCACTCGCGCCCTCGTGACCGTACTGCCGCTGCTGGCTGCCCTTGGCCTGCTCTTCGCCTTCCTCGACCACACCGAGCTCGCGCTCGCAGCCGTCGCCCTGTGGTGGGCCTGCCTGCCCTGGCTCGCGCTGACCGGGCGCCTGACGGCGTGGGGCCACGCGACCTGGGCGCTGGCTGCCAACGCCGCCGCCACGGGCCTGGTGTACCTCGCGTGGCTGGTCACGAGCTCGGGTCTGAGCCCGCTCAGGGCGGTGGGCGCCTGGGCTCTGTGGGTGGCGGCGGCAGCAGCGGCCGTGCTGTTCCTCGCCTACGCGCATGAGGTCGCCGGCGTCGAGCGCGGCCCGGCTGCATCCGCCCGCCACGCTCGACTCAGCCCGCGTCCCGCGCTGTCGGCCATGTGGCTCCTGGGCGGGGCCGCCGCGGTCGCGCTCGCCCTGCTGGGGCAGCCCGGGTCGGCCTCGTCGCCCGCCGCTGCAGCCGGCACAGCCGACAGCGCTCCCTCGCCCGGGCCCGGCGATGCGACTTCGCCCGGGCCCGGCGACGCGACGACCTCGACGGCCCCCGCCACATCAGCACCGCCGCTGCCGTCGGCGACGTCGACCACCACTCGCGCCGAGCCTGCCGCGGTCACCACCACCGCGCCCCCTCCGGCCAGCACGACCTCGGTGTCGCGCTCCCACAAGCGGACCGCGACCTCCACCACGGCGCCGCCCCGGACCACGACCACGGCGTCCCCCACCTCGTCGACGATCTGGTCGCTCAAGATCCTGCCCACGCCAAAGAAGAAGGGGCACACGACGACCCCGACCAGGGACCAGTAGGCCCCGGGTCAGGAGACTGACGCCTGCCGCATCGACCGGTTGGCGACCTTGCTCTCGATCAGCGCCAGGTCCCGCGGGGGCACGAGCTCCATGGGCAGTGCCATCACGAGGTGGTTGTTGGGCTTGATCACCAGCACATCGCCGAATCTCCTGATGTGCGTGATCGAGGCGTACGGGATCTCGTAGCCGATGTCCGGTGTGGTGATCCGCAGCGCCC
>DASULG010000220.1:0-8293 GCA_036278335.1 Pedococcus sp. | reverse complement strand
TGCCCTGGGGCGTGAGCGGCGTCGCGGACGCGGCCTCGGTCACGGTCCTCCAGGACCAGCGCGACCTGCTGCAGGCCGAGCTCGACCGCGCCGCTGTGCTCTTGGCACGGCGCCGACAGCGGCTGGTCGGGACCCTCACCGCCGCTCGGGTCGAGCTCGCTGAGCAGGCCCTTGCCCTCCGCTCCTGACGGGCGGTTCCGGGGTTGGCCAAGGTCGACAGCAGCTGAGCCTCCGCCTGCATCAGGTACTCCCGCAGCAGCGCTGCGGCATCCTCGCGGTCCCCCGCCTCCAGCAGGCCACAGATCTCGTCGTTGATGTCGAGGTAGGCCGCGTGGAACGTCGCCCCCTGGCCTCTGAGGTGGAAGACCAGGCGCATCTCGGCCAGGAGACTGTTCATCTGCTGTTCGAGGCGCCGGCTGCCGCTCATCGCGACGATGGCGCGATGGAACTGCTGGTTGGCCGATCCGAGGTCGTCCCACCGCTCCTCGGCGCGGGCCCGCTGACCCCGAGTGACGGCAGCGCGCACCGCTGCCACCGACACCTCGCCGAACCTGCTCCCCCAGAGGATGGCCGCAGGCTCGATCAGAAGGCGCGTGGCGTACACGTCGCGCACGTCCTCGGCCGACGGCGAGGCAACGAAGACGCCACGGTTGGGCTCCCGCACGACGATGCGCTCCGAGACCAGCAGGGCGAGCGCCTCGCGGACGGTGTTGCGCGACACCCCGAGGCCGGAGGCGATCGTCTCCTCGGTGAGCCTGGTGCCCGGCAGGACGCGGCCTTCGACGATCTCCTCGCGCAGGGTCCCCGCGATCCGCTCGGCAGCCGAAGGCTGCTGGACGTCGGCCGGCCTCAGGACTGCCAGGGCGCTGGCGAGCGGGTCAGGCGTGGGGACGGCCGGGGGCATGGCGTCAGGGTAGAACCACCAGCCCGGCGACGGCGCGGCATTGCTGGATTGTTGAGCAATCTGTAGTCTCAGGGAGTGGCGAGCATCGACCTGAACGCTGACCTCGGCGAGTCCTTCGGCCGCTGGGAGCTCGGCGATGACTCCGCCCTTCTCGAGCTGGTGAGCAGCGCCAACGTGGCGTGCGGCTTCCACGCCGGCGACCCGTCGGTGCTCCTGCGCACCTGCGAGCAGGCCGCGCAGCGCGGTGTGGTTGTCGGCGCGCAGGTGAGCTACAACGACCTCGCCGGCTTCGGGCGCAGGTTCATCGACATGCACCCCGACGACCTGATGGCGGACGTGATCTACCAGATCGGCGCCATCCAGGGACTCTGCGCGGCAGCAGGCACCTCCGTGCGCTACGTCAAGCCGCACGGGGCCCTCTACAACGCCGTCGTGCACCACGAGGCCCAGGCCGTGGCCGTCGTGGAGGCGGTGCGACGCACCAACCCCACCCTCCCCGTGCTCGGCCTCCCGGGGTCGATCCTGCTCGAGGCCGCGGCCTCTGTGGGGCTCCAGGCCGTCAGCGAGGCCTTCGCCGACCGCGGCTACACGGCAGAGGGAACCCTGGTCCCACGCTCAGAGGAGGGGGCCCTGCTGCACGACCCCGACGAGGTCGCGGCGAGGGTCGTCGGCCTGGTGACAACCGGAAGGCTGACCGCCGCGGACGGGACCGAGATCGAGGTGAGCGCCGAGTCGGTGTGCGTGCACGGCGACTCCCCCGGGGCGGTTGCCATGGCCACCGCGGTGCGCTCGGCACTGGCGCGGGCAGGGGTGCACGTAACCCCCTTCGCGAGATGACGGCGCAGCGATGAGGGCGACGCTGCACCCCTGTGGGGACACCGCGATCCTGGTCGAGGTCGAGGATCTCGCAGCGGTCCTCGGGCTGCGCTCGGCCATCGAGGCTGCGGTCCAGGGCACCGAGGACGAGGTGGCGGACCGCCTCGAGGGTGTGCTCGACCTGGTGCCGGCAGCCCGCACCCTGCTCGTCGTCGCCCGCTCCGCGGCCGAGCTCCCGGCCGTGAGGGCAGCCGTCGCTGCGGTAGCTGGGCGGCTCGAGGCGGGCCGACTCCCCCCTGCCTCGGCCGGCCACGCGGAGGTGCCCATCCCGGTCCGCTACGACGGGGTGGACCTCGACGACGTCGCGGCCCTGACCGGGCTCAGCACGCAGCAGGTGGTCGCCGCCCACACCGGCACGCCGTGGACGGTCGGGTTCTGCGGGTTCGCACCAGGCTTCGCCTACCTCGTCGGCGGCGACCCGCGGCTGGAGGTGCCGCGGCGCAGCGAGCCGCGCACCAGCGTGCCCGCCGGGGCCGTGGCGCTGGCCGGGCCGTTCAGCGGGGTCTACCCGCGTTCCTCGCCCGGTGGCTGGCAGGTCATCGGTCACACAGCGGCACCCCTCTGGGACGTGAGCCGGCAGCCTCCCGCGCTGCTGCACCCGGGTGCCCGCGTGCGCTTCGTCAACCTCGGCGGCGAGGCGTGAGCACCGCCGCGGCCCCTCGGGGGTCTCCCCGGCGTAGGCGTGGCGGCGCCTACGCGGAGCTGGAGGTCCTGGCGACGGGGCCCCAGGCACTGGTGCAGGACCTCGGCCGACCGGGCCTGGCCTCCGTCGGGGTCGGCCGCTCCGGCGCGGCCGACCGCGGTTCGTTCAGCCTCGCCGCGCGGCTGCTGGGCCAGGACCCGGTGCACGCCGCCATCGAGGTCCTATTGGGCGGCCTGGCGCTGCGGTCCACCAACAGCGTGACGGTCGTGCTCACCGGCGCCCCGGCCCCAGCGACGGTGGACGGCGCCCAGGTCGGCCACGCCGCGCCGTTCCTGCTGCCCCGTGGCAGCACGCTGCAGCTGGCCCGGCCACTGTCCGGCCTGCGGACCTACCTGGCGGTCCGCGGTGGCATCGACGTCCCCGCGGTGCTGGGTTCCCGAGCCACCGACACCCTGTCCGGACTGGGCCCCACCCCGCTCCACGCGGGCGACGTGCTCCCCGTGGGCACCCCCAGCGGCTCGCCCACCGTCGACGTGGCACCGGTGGCGGTGCCCCCAGCAGGACCGATCACGCTGCGCGCCGTCGTGGGCCCGCGCCACGACTGGCTGGACGATGTCGGCGCGCTGGCGACCGCCCAGTGGCGGGTCTCCTCGCGCAGCGACCGCGTCGGGGTGCGCCTCGAGGGTCCCGCCCTGCAGCGTCACGCCGACCGCGACGGGCAGGAGCTGGCCAGCGAGGGGGTGGTGCGCGGATCCATCCAGGTCCCACCAGGCGGCCAGCCTGTCCTCTTCCTGGCCGACCACCCCGTCACGGGCGGGTACCCGGTCGTCGCGGTCGTGCGCGAACCCGACGTCGACCTCGCGGCCCAGGCCGTCCCCGGGCAGACGATCCGCATCGTGCTCGAACAGCCGTGAGGCTGCTCACCACGCGCCGCCGCCGTGCGCTCCCCGGCGGCGCCGACACACTGCGCCCATTACGGTGTGGCCATGAGGATCACCAAGGCTGCCGAGTACCACGCGACCCCTGAGGAGGTGTTCGCGGTGTTGTCCGACAAGGCATTCCAGAACGCCAAGTGCGCGGCCACCGCTGCCATCGAGCACGAGGCAACCGTGGAGGCCAACGGCGAGCGCACGCTCATCACCACCGAGCGGGTGCTGCCCAGCCACGGCCTTCCGGAGTTCGCTCGCTCCCTGGTCGGCCCGACCCTGAAGGTCGTCGAGACCCAGGACTGGGGACCGGCGAGCGCGGACGGCTCGCGTGAGGGGACGGTCGACATGGAGGTCGTCGGTGCCCCGATGTCCTTGAAGGGCACCATTCGCCTCGAGCCCGGCGGCCCGGGCACGCTCGAGCACATCGACGCCGAGCTCAAGGCGAAGGTGCCGCTGATGGGCGGAAAGATCGAGAAGGCAGCCGCGCCGTCCATCCAGGAGGCCATCGACATCGAGGTGCAGACCGCGCACGAGTGGCTCCACGGCTGACCGGGCCACCCGGCATACGGTCGGGTTTGTCTGTGCCAGCGCGAGAGGGCCTGGAACCACAGTGGTTCCAGGCCCTCTCGTGTGCCGGGCTGCGGCGGCAGCCTCGTCAGCCCATGTGCGGGTACTCGTGCGCCGTGGGCGGGTTGAACGTCTCCTTGATGGAGCGCGCAGACGTCCAGCGCAGGAGGTTCTGGGCTGCACCGGCCTTGTCATTGGTGCCCGAGGCGCGGCCCCCGCCGAAGGGCTGCTGCCCGACGACAGCGCCTGTCGGCTTGTCGTTGATGTAGAAGTTGCCGGCCGCGAAGCGAAGGCGCTTGGTGGCATCCGCGATGGCGACCCGGTCCTGGGCGATGATCGAGCCGGTGAGCCCGTAGGGCGCGAACGACTCCATCTGCTCCAGCACGCGGTCGAACTGGCGGTCCGGGTAGACATGCACGGACAGGATCGGCCCGAAGTACTCGGTCCTGAACGACTCGTCGGCCGGGTCGTCGATCTCCAGGACGGTCGGGCGGACGAAGTAGCCCTCGGTGTCGTCGTACTTGCCACCGGCCACCACCTGGACCCCGGCCGTGGCGTGGGCGCGGTCGATCGCCGCGGCGTGCTTGGCGAAGGCCCGCTCGTCGATGACGGCGCCCATGAAGTTGGACAGGTCGGTGACGTCGCCCTGCTTGAGGCCCTCGGTGATGGAGATCAGGTCGGCCCGGATCTTTCGCCACAGCGACCGCGGCACGTAGGCGCGTGAGGCCGCGGAGCACTTCTGCCCCTGGTACTCGAAGGCGCCACGGATCATCGCGGTGCGCAGGACGTCGGGGTCGGCGCTGGGGTGGGCGAGGATGAAGTCCTTGCCACCCGTCTCGCCGACGAGGCGCGGGTAGCTGCGGTAGCTCGGCAGGTTGGCGCCGACCTCTTGCCACAGGTGCTGGAAGGTCGGCGTGGAGCCCGTGAAGTGGATACCGGCGAGGTCCGCGTCGGCGAGGGCGACCTTGGAGACGTTGAGCCCGTCACCGGTCACGAGGTTGATCACGCCCGCCGGCAGGCCCGCGGCCTCGAGCAGCTCCATGGTGACCTGGGCGGCGAACTGCTGGGTCGGGGACGGCTTCCACACGACGGTGTTGCCCATCAGCGCCGGCGCGGTCGGCAGGTTGCCGGCGATCGCGGTGAAGTTGAAGGGCGTGATGGCGTAGACGAAGCCCTCGAGCGGCCTGTGGTCGGTGCGGTTCCAGATGCCCTTCGCGTTGAGCGGCGGCTGCTCGGCGAGGATCTGCCGGGCGAAGTGCACGTTGATGCGCCAGAAGTCGATCAGCTCGCAGGCCGCGTCGATCTCGGCCTGGTAGGCGGTCTTGGACTGGCCGAGCATCGTTGCCGCGTTGAGGCGGGCGCGCCAGGGGCCGGACAGCAGCTCGGCCGCCTTGAGCAGGATGGCTGCACGGTCGTCGAAGGAGAGCTCGCGCCACCCCGGGGCCGCGGCCTTGGCTGCGTCGACGGCCGCCTGTGCGTCGCTGATGGTGGCGTTGCGCATCGTGCCCAGGACCTTGCGCCGAGCGTGCGGCTGGCGCACGTCGATCTTCTTGCCCGTGCCCATCACACGCCTGCCACCGATGGTGTGGGGCAGGTCGATGCGCGTGCTGCCGAGCTCGACCAGCGCGACCTCCAGCGACGCCCGCTCCGGGCTGCCGGGCGCGTAGTCGAGCACCGGCTCGTTGGCCGGGACGGGTACCTGGGTGACGGCATCCATGGGTGGCGGACTCCTTCAGAGGGTCTCTCGTGGGTGAGTGCGGCACCTATGGTGTCACGTATGCCGCACCCCGACTTCCCTGCCGACCTCACCGTCCACGACTGGGGCGGCCCACAGGGCGCGACCGCCCTGCTGCTCCTCCACGGGCTCACCGACTCCGGCGCGTGCTGGGCCGACGCGGTGACGAGGTGGACCCCCCGCTACCGCGTCTTCTCGTGGGATGCGCGCGGCCACGGCACCTCCGCCCGCTTCACGCCGGGGCAGCTCGACGACGGGGTGGGCGAGACCATGCTCGCCGACGCGGTTGCGGTGCTGGAGTCGTTGGAGGGCAGGGGCCTGGGCAGACCCCTGCTCGTGGGGCACTCCATGGGCGGCGGCACGGCCGGCGCGGTGGCAGCCACCCGCCCTGACCTCATCAGGGGCGCCGTGCTGGAGGACCCGGCCCTCGGCGAGGACCCCTCCGAGACCCTCACCGACCGGCTCCGCGCGGGGGACGAGCGCGTCGACGACGCCCAGCTGTGGCACGACGACCCCGAGACGGCCCTGGCCATGGGCATGGCCGACAACGAGGGCTGGCCACCGGACGAGTACCCCGGGTGGGCCCGCTCCAAGACCCAGACGGACCTCTCGATGCTGGCGACGGGCCAGGCGAGGGTGCGGCGCAGCTGGCTCGACGTCGCTGCCGAGATCGCCGCGCCCAGCCTGATGCTGACCTGCGACGACCCGCTGCTGTGGGACGAGGAGTCCCTGGCCCGGCTGCTCGGCCTGGGTAACCCCCAGCTGCGGATCGAGCGGGTCCCCGGGGCCGGACACTGCATCCGGCGCAGCCAGCCCGAGGCCTTCCACGCCCTCGTGGACCCGTGGCTGGCCGGGCACGCATGACCTCCGGTCTGGCCGTCCACGCCTGGGGCCGCCCGGATGGCCCGACCCTCGTGCTGTTCCACGGGAACGGGGACTCCGGGAGGTGCTGGCCGGACGCAGTCGAGCGCTGGGCGTCGGACTACCGCGTCCTCGCGGTCGACGCCCGGGGCCACGGCCGCTCGCCGCGCTTCACCTCAGCCGAGCTCGACCGGCTCGGCGAGGTCTTCACCGACGACGCCGAGACAGTGCTGGAGGACGTCCGCCGCACGGCTGGCGCGTATCCCGTTCTCGCAGTGGGGCACTCGCTCGGGGCCGGAACCCTCGCCGCCGTCCTGGCGCGGCGACCCGACCTGCTGAACGCCGCCGTGCTGATCGACCCGCCCTGGGACAGCCCACTGGTCGGACCCGAGCCGCGCCCGGAGATCGGCGGGGCGCGCGTCGAGTTCATCGTCGCCTGCCTGGCCGACCCGGCCGGCGCGCGCGCCGAGCAGGCGGCCCACAACCCTGCTTGGAGCTCCGCCGAGCAACGGGCCTGGCTCGAGGCCAAGCAGGAGGTCGACCTGGCCATGGTGGCGATCGGCAACGGCCGCGTCGCCAGCCCGTGGCCCGGGCTCTGCGCCCGCATCGCCAATCCCACCCTCGTGGTCACGGGCGACCCGGGGCGGGGCGTGCTGGTCGGGGAGCAGACACGGGCCACGCTCGCGGCGATCGACAACCCAGCCATCACGGTGCTGGAGATCCCCGGGGCAGACCACTACGTGCGCCAGAGCGCCCCGGAGGGCTTCCACGCCGTCGTGGACCCGTGGATCGCCGCGCACCTCTGACCAGCCTGCAGGAAGGTCGAGGAGACCGGCCAGTGTTAGGCCGCCTCGACCAGGGCGAAGGGGACCGTGAGTATGCCGGCGGGCACGCGCAGGTGGTAGCGGGTCCGGCCGCGCTTGACGACGTTCCCGACGACTCCGTAGTACCTGCCCGGCGC
Organism: Pedococcus sp.; assembly: GCA_036278335.1. GTDB lineage: Bacteria > Actinomycetota > Actinomycetes > Actinomycetales > Dermatophilaceae > Pedococcus_A. Next base: position 817 of record DASULG010000220.1, on the reverse strand, counting down.
CAGGCAGCGCGCCCGGCTGCCCGGGGAAAGCCGCACCACCGTCGCCGGCGGACCGTCGGCTGCCCGCGCCGGCGCTGCCTGGAGCAGGGCGAGCTGCGCCTCGTAGCCGGGCGACATCCGCACCCGGCGACCACGGTAGGTCCAGGTCAGCAGGTGCCGGGCGTCGAAGGTGAGGTGGCAGCGGGCGCACGACTGGGGCCGCTGCGGGCGCCGGTGCCGGTGCCGCTGGTGCCCCGCCGGACAGGTGCCGACCCAGTCGCCCTGGACGCGAGGCGCATCGGGAGAGACACACCGATCGCCTGAGCAGCCGATGCGCAACGCCGCCGCCCGCCAGACCGCGTCGTGCTGGTGACCGGGCCCGACCAGCGCGTGTGCGATCTCATGGAGGATCGTGTCGCGAACCTCCCTCTCGGAGTGCAGCCTCGTGAGCGGGCCACTGAGGCTGACCTGCCGGGCGGCGAACCGGCAGGCGCCGGCACGCGTCTTGGCCCGGTCGAGCGTCGCCGTCCAGTCGTGCAGCCCGTGCTCAGCCAGCAGGCTGTCCGCGAGGGCGAGGGCAGCGCGCAGGTCCATGGTGTCTCCCGGTCGTCCGCTGACGGTGGTCGGTCTCCTCCCGTGGCCGCCGACTCTAGACGGGCGCACCGACAGTGCCGCCAGTGCGACCAGTGCGACCATTGCGACCCAGTACGACTGAGGCTCAGCTCAGGCCGCTGGCCACCCGTTGCCTGCTGGCCGCGTCCAGCGCCAACCGCGTCTGCTCGGCCAGCCGCTCGGCATCACCCGGTGTGGCGCCGATCGCGGTCAGGCCGCAGCGCCC
>DASULG010000219.1:0-2683 GCA_036278335.1 Pedococcus sp. | reverse complement strand
CGGCACCCACCTCATCGAGGCGCCCTGCTATCTCATGTCTGAGATAGCAGGGCGTTTTGCGCGGTCCGGTGAGGGATAAATTGGCACAACACAGCCACTGTCATGCTCTTCGCGATATGTCTGGACTAGCCCCTGGGGCTGACGCCCAGCAGGTCGACGATGCGGTTGAGGTCCTCCACGGAGGCGAACTCCACCGTGAGCTTCCCCTTGCGCTGTCCCAGGGCGATGTTGACCCGGGTGTCGAAACGGTCCGAGAGTCGAGCCGCGAGGTCGTCGAGCTGCGGGTGGCGGTTGCCGGCCCGCGGGCGTCGCGGCTTGGCGCCGCCTGTGTCGTCGCCCCCGATCGAGACGATCTCCTCGACGCTGCGCACCGAGAGGCCCTCGGCGACGATCCGCTGAGCGAGACGCTCCATGGCGCCGCCGTCCTCGAGTGCCAGCAGGGCGCGGGCGTGGCCGGCGCTGAGCACTCCGGCAGCCACGCGGCGGGCCACCAGCGGGGGCAGCTTCAGCAGGCGCAGTGTGTTGGAGATCTGCGGGCGGGAGCGTCCGATGCGCCCCGCCAGCTCGTCATGGGTGCAGCCGAAGTCCTCGAGCAGCTGCTGGTAGGCGGCCGCCTCCTCGAGCGCGTTCAGCTGGCTGCGGTGCAGGTTCTCCAGCAGGGCATCGCGCAGGAGGTCGTCGTCCTCCGTCTCCTTGATGATCGCCGGGACGGTCTCAAGGCCGGCCTTCTGGGTGGCGCGCCAGCGACGCTCACCCATGATGAGCTCGAACCGGACCTGCCCGTCACCGTCCCCGTCCTCGCCGTCCAGCGCAACGGGCCGCACCACGATGGGCTGCAGCACGCCGATCTCCCGGATGCTGTGCACGAGCTCGTCCATGTCGTCCTCAGCGAAGACGCTGCGGGGTTGCTTGGGGTTCGGGCGGATCGCCGTCACCGGGATCTCGGCATACGTGGCGCCGGGCACCGGCGCCAGGCCGTCCTGCGCGGGCGCGCTCACCGTGTCAGGTGCGGCAGGCGTCTCCGGGGCGTCAGCACCCGCGTCGGGCATTGTCGTGGCCTGCTCGTCAGTGGGCTGTGCCGGCGAGGCTGAGTGATCCGTGGCCGCGCTGCCGAAGACCGACGTGCCAGCGGGGGAAGCCGAGCCGTTACCCCCCGAACGCGCCTGCTGGCCAGCGCTGTTGTCCTTGAAGAAGACGTCGACCGGACGGGCGGCGCCATCCCCGGCGGGGCTGTTGGGGATCAGGGCGCCGAGCCCTCGACCGAGTGCGCGACGCTTCTCGCTCATCTGGTGGCCTCTCTCGTTGCGTGCGGGGGATGTCCGTGGGGACGTGCGTGGGAATGTGCGTGGGAATGTGCGCGGGGATGCGCTGGGGAGGTGGGTGCAGGATCGGGCGGTGCTGGCGTGGTCACAGCGCGGCACCCCGGTCGGCCAGCTCACTGGCGGCCTCGAGGTAGGAGAGCGCCCCACTGCTGTTCGGGTCGTACGTCATCACCGTCTGGCCGTGGCTGGGCGCCTCGGAGATGCGGACCGAGCGCGGCACGCTCGTGCGCAGCACCTGCTGGGGGAAGTGCGCCCGGACCTCGTCCGCGACCTGGGCCGACAGGCGCGTCCGGCCGTCGTACATGGTCAGCAGGATCGTCGACACATGCAGCGTCGGGTTCAGGTGGCTCTTGATGAGCTCGATGTTCTTCAGCAGCTGCGACAGCCCCTCCAGCGCGTAGTACTCGCACTGGATGGGGATGAAGACCTCCTCGGCAGCAACGAAGGCGTTGACCGTCAGCAGGCCCAGGCTGGGCGGGCAGTCGATGAAGACGTAGTCCGGCACATCGTGTCCGAGAGTGTCCGCGCCGGCGATGTAGGCCTTGATGGCCCTGTCCAGCCGTGTTTCACGTGCAACAAGCGAGACCAGCTCGATCTCGGCGCCGGCCAGGTCGATCGTGGCAGGCGCACACTGCAGGCCTGGGATGTCCGGGCACTTCTGCACCACGTCGGCGAGGGGAGTCCCATCGACCAGCACGTCGTAGATGCTCGGCACCTCGGCGTGGTGGTCGATTCCGAGCGCCGTGCTGGCGTTCCCCTGGGGATCGATGTCGATCACGAGCACCGTGAGACCGGCCTGGGCCAAGGCGGCCGCCACATTGACCGTGGTGGTGGTCTTGCCCACGCCACCCTTCTGGTTGGCGACAGTCATCACGCGAGTATGTGCCGGCTTGGGGAAGACGCGTCCCGTCAGGGCGATGCGCTTGCGCGCGTCAGCGACCACGGCCTGGGCCACGGGGGTGTCGGCGCCAGGTGTCGGCAAGGCAGACGCCAGGGCGTACCGCTCATCTGTTTCACGTGAAACGACGGCCGCCAGGGCTTCCTCAGCCGCGCGCGTGCTCGCAGTGTCGGCATGGTCGCCCTGCGGCTCGGACACGCCTTCTACCGCCGGGCCCGAGCCTGTTTCACGTGAAACGCCAGGTGACAGGTCTGACTGCTCGGTCCCACTCACCGCGGCAGCCGCAACCGCACGGGCCGCCGCGGCCGTTGAGACAGCCCCTGAGGCCTCGGCCGCGGCGGGGTTGGTGTCCGAGGCGACGGGCGTGCCTGCCTCTGGGCTGACGTCAGTCCCTGTTTCACGTGAAACAGGAGTGAGCGCGCCCATGGACTGCTGCGCCACATCGTCGGTCCCGGCGACGACC
>DASULG010000218.1:0-5459 GCA_036278335.1 Pedococcus sp. | reverse complement strand
GGCTGGACATGGACAGGCCCAACAACCTCATGGTCATCGTCACGCTGATGTTCCTGGAGTCGGTGCCCCGCTGGGACGACCTCGCGGCGCTCATGCAGCACCGGGTGGTCGAGCGCTACCCGGTCTTCAGCCAGCGGCCCGCCCGGCCGCTCGTGCCCCTGGGGCTGGCCTCGTGGGAGGACGACCCCGACTTCGACCTGCAGCGCCACCTGCACCGCGTCACCCTGCCGAGCCCTGGCGACGACGCGACCCTCCAGCGGTTCGTCGAGGAGCGCATCCCCGTGCCGCTCGATCGCGACCACCCGCTGTGGGAGGTCTGGCTCATCGACGGGTACGGCTCTGGGTCCGTGGTGTTCGGCCGGTTCCACCACGCGCTCGCCGACGGGATCGCCCTGACGCGGGTCCTGCTGTCGCTGACGGAGGACGGGGGCGGCCGGGGGTCGGATGCCCTGGGCGGCCAGGAGGTGGGCGGCGAGCACGTGGTCGACGACGCGGTGGGCTCGCCTGACCGTTCCCAGGCTGGAGCCGCCCTGTCGGCCGGCATCTCGGCGGCACGGGCCGGCCTGGGACGGGCGTCGCGGCTGGCCAGCCCGTCCGGCGTCCTCGACAGCGTGGGGCTGGGCGTGCGCACCGGTCAGGTGGTGGCTGACCTGCTGTTGACGCACAGCCCGGAGAACGTGTTCAGCGGGACGCCGGGCGCACGCAAGCGGGTCGTCTGGACCCAGCCCCTCCCCCTGGCCGACCTCAAGACGGTGGGGCGGCTGGCGGGGGCGACGCTGAACGACGTGCTCCTCAGTGCGGTGGCGGGCGCGCTGCACCGCTACCAGCGCGATCGCGGTGCCGAGCCGGTCGACCTCGTCACGATGGTGCCCGTCAACGTGCGCCCCCTCGACCAGCCGCTCCCCCGCGAGCTCGGAAACCGCTTCGCGCTGGTCTTCCTCAGGTTCCCGAGCGGGCGGCCGGCACCACTGGCCCGGCTCGCCGAGACCAAGCGTCGGATGGACTGGCTCAAGGCATCCCCCGAGGCCGCGCTGACCCTGGGGCTCATGACCGTCATGGGCCGGACCACTCGCAGCCTCGAGCGCTACATCGTCGACTTCTTCGCGGACAAGGCCATCGGGGTCACGACCAACGTGGCCGGGCCGACAGCGGTGCGCACCCTGGCCGGTGTGCCCATGTCGGGCGTGCTCGGGTGGGTGCCGGGGTCGGGCGCGCACACGGTGGGGGTGTGCATCTACACGTATGCCGGGAACGTCCGGGTCGGTTTCATGGTCGACGCCGCCGTGGTCCCCGACCCGGGGGCCCTGCTCGGTGCGTTCGAGGACGAGGTCGCCGGGCTGGTCGTCCTCGGCGCCGCGGCAGCGACGTGAGCAGGCGTTCGGGCTGGGCCCGGGTCGGGCCTTCGGGCTGGGCCCGGGTCAGGCCTTCGGCGACTCCGACAACGCGTCGGTCAGCAGCGCGACAAGCGCCTCGAGCTGCACGTCGGCAGAGGAGGAGACCTCCTCGTCCGAGCCGTCCAGGGCCCTCGCCGCGAGCCCTGCCTTGCTGTCGATCAGCTGAGCGACCTTGGTGTCGATGGTCTGTGCGGCGATGATCCGCCACGCGGTGACGGGCTCCGCCTGGCCGATGCGGTGGACGCGGTCGATGGCCTGTGTCTGCTCCGCGTCGGTCCACGACAGCTCGGCGAGGACGACGTTGGACGCGACCTGCAGGTTGAGTCCGACGCCGGCCGCCGTGAGCGAGCAGACAGCGATGGCGACATCGGGATCGTTCATGAACGCGTCGATGTTCTTCTGTCGCAGCTTGGTGGTCTGGTCGCCGCGGATCGACGAGTAGCGGATACCGCGTTTGGCGAAGGTCTCCTCGGCGGTGTCCATCACGTCCACGTGCTTGGCGAAGAAGACGACCTTGCCGACGCTGCGCGCGAGCTGCCCCGCGTAGTCGGCGGCGAGCCCGGCCTTGGCCTGGCCGATACGTCGCATCACGCCGAAGACGTTTTCGCCCGCCTTGGCCGCCGCGCCCTCCTCGCGTTCCCAGGTGGCGACCCTGCGCACGAGGGCGTGGTCGATCCCGTCGACGGTCGGCCCGGAGGCACGGTTGGCCAGGGCGGTCTCGTAGCGCGCCACGAGCCTGCGGGCGAGCTCCCGCTCGGCGGCGCGGATCGAGCGGCCCGCCTCGTCATCGAGCTCGACGGGCAGGTCGGCGATCCGGCGGGCTGGGATGTCCGCGGCCACGTCGACCTTGCGGCGACGCACGATGCCGAGGTCGATGACCGACGCGCGTGCGGCGGTGTAGAACCCGCTGTCGGCGGGGGTCAGGCCGGTCTCCTCCAGGGAGTGCATCAGCGGGGCCCGGGGCTTCTTGTCGTCGATCCAGCCGAGGAACTGCCAGATGGCCCTGAAGTCCTCGATGTCGTTGATCAGGGGGGTTCCGGTGAGGGCCATCAGGAGAGGGTTCGCGATACGGGCCCGGATGCGCTCGGAGAGCTGGAGGACGTGCTGGGAACGCTGCGACGACTTGTTCTTGATGAAGTGCGCCTCGTCGACGACCATGCCCCGGAAGCCGAAGTCCCCGAGCCACCCGACGTGGCGGTCGAGCACCTCGTAGTTGACGACGACGATGTCGGCGAAGCCATCGATCGTGTCACCGTCGCCGTGGATCACGGTGGCGCGGTGGGCGGGGGTCCAGATCTCGGCCTCGCGAGCCCAGTTCGTCTTGACGACGTTCGGCACCACGGCGAGGAGCGGGTAGGCGTCGGCAGCCTGCGCGGCGAGCAGCGCCTGGGCCGTCTTGCCCAGGCCCGGCTCATCGGCGAGCAGGAAGGTGCGGTGGCCGGCCGCAGCAGCGGAGATCACCTGCCCCTGGTGGTGCATCAGCTCCATGCCGTGCGCTGCCCGAAGGGACGTCGGCTCGGGCAGCTTCATGCACGACGAGTCACCGCCCTGCTCGAACGACCGGAACAGCGGGCCGAGCAGCTCCCAGCTGGCCAGGCGCCCCGCGGCACTCTTGCGCTGCGCGACGGAGGAGAAGTCGGGGGCGAGGAAGGGATTGGCGAGCTGGCGGCTGACCACGGACTGCGGCACGACGCGGCGCTCAGGCGCGGCGGAGGTGGCCACGGGCACCTTCGGGGTGGTCTGCTCAGGCGTGGGCTCGAGCCCGGCCGCGAGCAGCATCTCGCGCTTGAGCGACCTGGCTGCGTCAGAGACGACGGCGTCCTCGGCGAGCAACGCCAGCAGCGAGGTGTCGCGGGCGGCGGTCTTGGCCAGGATCGTCGCGATCCCGTCGAGGCGTTTGAGCTGCTCGGCGCGCTGGGCATCGGTGCTGGTCTGGTCGGCCTTGACGCGGGCACGCTCCTCGCGCACCAGCAGGGCGACCACCTGGAACTTGGTGCGACCCGAGGGCCGCACGGGGCCGCGCTGGGCACCCGCCTCGACCTCGCGCACGGCGCGGGCGAGCACCGGGATGATGCCCTCGTTGTCGAGGTCACGTGCACGCCGCTGGTTGCGGGGCGCGGTACGGGTAGCACCGGACTGGTGCTGGCCTCGTCGAGCCAAGAAATCCTCCTATGGGGTGCCCGCGATGGACGTCGCGTGACGGGATCGACCCGACGCTGTCCCCGCGGCCCGGGGCTGTGGGACGTCGACGCAGCGAGCCCGGGTGGGCACTCCGCGACGCAGCTCCACGGATCTGCGAGAGATCGACGGCTCCGGCCCCGACCGGCCGCCAACGATGTGGAACCTACTGACCTTCGGTCGATGACCGCCATCCGCCGAGCTGAAGTCGTCGCGAGAGGAGCGGCATGGCCAAGGGCCGGTACTCCACAAATAGTAGCGCCCTTCGCCCCACACTGAGACCGCGGCGCGGCCGACGGCTCTGGGCGGTGTCAGCGGGCAGGCTCGGTGAGGTGGCCCCACCCTTGTCCAAGCAGGCGTCAGCCTCGGCAGGTCAGTGGGAGGACCCGCGGCCCAGCCCCCCGCCCGCGCGCAACCTCAGCTTCTGCCGTGGCGGGTGGGAGTCCCAGGCCCCGTCAGGCCCCCGGCGCCCTGCTAAGGCGACGAACAGGAGCCCGACGATGCTGCCCAAGACCGCGAAGGTGATCCCCGCGACCATGACCACCCCCAGGATGGTGTCCCCGCTCACCAGGCCCCACCTCCCAGCCCCTGAGAGCGCGTTTGGCGCTACCTGGAGTCTCGCACGGCGGGGGCGAGGCTGGCACGGAAACGGCACGGAGACGTCTCCGCACGAGGCGCGGATGTCCCGAGAGCCCGGCCTGCGTGCGGACCCGGTGTGCGACGCCGGCTGCTCAGGGCAGGACCGGCTCCGCCGTGGCGCCGCCCTGCGGTGCCGGCGCGGGGACCTTCGCGCCGTGGCCAGTGGCGATCTGCGCGATCGCCCGCAGTGACCCGGTACCCGCGACGAGGTACCCGTTGTGGCCATGAGCGCCGTCGACAGGCAGCGGCCTGGCCCCGAACCCGGGGTCCGTGGGGTCGACGGCATGCCCGAAACCGTTGACGCGGGTGTGGGGAACGACGCCGATGGGGTCGTCGGGTGCGATGCCCGCCCAGACCGTGGCAGGGGTGTGCAGGCCCGCGCGTGTCCGGACGTCCATCCCGGGCGAGCCGACGACGACCATCGAGGCGACGTCCAGGCGCGGCGCGGCATACGCGCAGACGACGGACCCGTAGCTGTGGCACACGACGGTGACCGTGGCGGTTCGCGGGAGGGCGTCGACGAACGCGGCGAGCCGCGGGGCGCCGGCGACCGCGCGCTCGGAACGTGCCGCGTCGGCGTCGAGACCCGCGGGGGCGTCGTAGTCGAGCCAGACCACCACCGCTGCCGGGGTGCCCGGCGCGCGCTTCTGCATCTCGGCCAGGAGGCTGCGCGCCTGGACGGCGGGGTGCCGGCGCCCGGCCCCCCGCTCGTCGCTCAGCAGAGGCCCGGTCCAGCCGACGCCAGGCACGATCACCGCGATGTTGCGCGCCCGGCTGATGTCCCCGAATGCCTCGACGACGCGTCCCTGGCCGTGGTGGCTCACGCTGAGCACCATCGCCGCAGGCCCCGGGACGCTCACCGGTGCACCGTCGCTGATGGACTGCCCGACTGCCGGGGCTGCTCCGACGACCACGGCCACGAGCGTCGCGGCGCCGAGGACCAGCCGGTCGCGCAGGCGCCGCCGCCGCGAGGGCGATCCGCCCGAAGTGTTGTGAAGTCGACGAGGAAGGTGAGGTCGTCGATCCACTCAGCATCCCCATCGTCGGTCAGGCACAGGCAGCCCCCAGTATGCGGGAGAAGTCTGAGAGCACGATGTAAGGGTCCCCGGCGCAGTGGTAATCTCATTCCAATGATCTGTGGAATGAAGGATTGACAGCGGTGAGCAACGTCCAGAGAGCCACCGAGCAGGGCGGCCCGATCCGGCTCGGGCTGCGACAGAACGCCGCCCAGTTCGGCCTGCTCGTCGC